>NZ_CP090953.1:613333-920000 GCF_021513175.1 Sphingomonas sp. S2-65
CTTCCTTCTGCCCGCGGCTGTACGGCGTCGCCGAATAATTGCCGAGCGCTTCCTGCTTGGGTGCATAGGCGACGCCCGCGGTCAGCGAGACCGGGCCGAGCGACCCACCCAGCTTCACATACGGTTCGGCGAAATCGGTCTCATCTGCGCCGCCCGGGTACATGTACCAGGTCACGCCGATGTCGAGCGTTCCACCATTGCCGATATCGGTCTTGTATCCGCCGATCAGATCGAGTTCGACATTGGCGCCGCCAAAGGTGCCCCAGCCAGCCAGGTTGGAACCCCAGGTGCCGATGTAGAAGCCGCTTTCGTGCGCGACGGTGAACCCCGCCTGCACGGCGATCTCCTCGTCGGACTGCGAAACGCCTCGGAAGCGGTAGTCGGAGACAAGAGCAGCGCTTCCGGAAACGGTGATCGGACCAGGCGGATCGGTTTCCTGCGCGAGCGCGCCGGGAGCGGAACAAACGAAAAGCACCGCCGCAGCAGTGGAAGTAACAAGGAACTTCATCAGCCAACCCCTTTATGGCAGACTTAGGAAGTTCCTCCTGCGCCCGGGCCGCCGTCCCTTCTCCCGCTGCGCTTAAAAACGGGGAGACACGATCGGCCCGGACTTCTTATTGGTTAGCACCACCGGCGTGTCAACCGGATTGCCCGCCTGTAACGAAGTATTGCGCAAGCTTAGGCGAACGCCGCCATCTTGCCGGTGGCACCCGACAATTCGACTTGCCCACCGCCGGCACGGCGACGCTGCAGCCAGTCCTTCATCAGTTCGGCGCAGGTGTGATCCACCGCCGAGAGATGCGTGAGGTCCAGCCGCACCGGCCCCCCGCCCGAAACCGATTCCAGCGCGTCGGACAGCTTGGGCAGCGCCACGAAGGTTGCGGACCCCGACAAGGCGATCGTCTGCAAGCCTTCGTCCTGCTGCCGGTCGACCTTGAGGCCAAGCCGGCGGAAGTGCGGCACCAGTTCCAGCAGCGACAGCGCGATGCCGACGAGCACGCCGGTCAACAGGTCCTCGGCCACCACCAGGATGAGCGTCACGGCCCAGATCGCGACGGGCAGCAGGCCATAGTCGCGGAACAGATGCCTGGCATGGTTGAAGTTGACGAGCCGCGCGCCCGTCACCACCAGCACCGCGCCGAGCGCGGCCATCGGGATCTCGCGCAGCAGCCAGGGCAGCAGCGCGACAAAGGCGAGGATCCACGCGCCGTGCAGGATCGTGGAAAGCCGCGTCTGGGCGCCCGCCTGGACGTTCGCCGAGCTGCGGACGATCACGCCGGTCATCGGCAGCGCGCCGGCAAGGCCGCACAACAGGTTGCCGATACCCTGCGCCCGCAACTCCTTGTTGTAGTTGGTGCGGACGCCATCGTGCATGCGGTCGACGGCCGCGGCGGACAGCAAAGTCTCGGCGCTGGCGATGAAGGCGATGGCGAGCGCGGCGGTGATCACCGCCGGGTCGATCCAGCGGCTGAAGAAGCTGGCGTTCGGCAGCGTGATCGCCGCGAAGATGTTCTCCGGAACCGAGACGCGAGTCACGCCGAGATCCATGCCCCACGCGATCAGCGTGCTTGCCGCGACACCGAGCAACGCGGCGGGCAACAGCTTGAGCGAGGCGGGGCGGAGTTTCTCCCAGGCCAGCATGATCGCGATGGTTAGGAGACCCAGCAGCAGGGCGATCTCCGTCGCCTCTATGCTGCTCGGCGACAGTCCGAGCAGGCGGCCCGGCATCGCGGCGAGGTTTTCGAGGCCGTTCGACAAGGGCTTGGCGTCGAACAGCACATGATATTGCCCGACGACGATCAGCACGCCGATGCCCGCGAGCATCCCATGCACGACCGCCGGAGAGATGGCACGGAACCAGCCGCCCAGCCGGAAGATGCCGGCGACGACCTGGATCGCGCCGGCGAGCACCAGAATGGGTCCGAGTGCCGACAATCCCTGATCGCGCACCAGTTCGAAGACGATCACCGCCAGACCCGCGGCGGGGCCGCTGACCTGAAGCGGGGACCCGGCAAAGGCGCCGACGACCAGGCCGCCGATGATGCCGGTGATCAGCCCCTTTTCAGGCGGTACGCCCGAGGCGATGGCGATGCCCATGCAGAGCGGCATCGCCACCAGGAACACGACGATCGATGCCGTGAAGTCCCGCACCAGGGTGCCGGACTTGGCCGGTTCGGCAGAAATCATTCCGCGGCTTCCAGGCCATGGTGCTCGGACGCGATCCGCTTGGCGGCGGGCAGCGCGACGGGAAGCGGACGGTCGTCGCGGATCGGCACGAAGCGGCCGGTCTCGCCGTCGAGGCCGAGCACCATGCCCGCACTGATGTCGACGAACCAGCCATGCAGGGCCACGTCGCCGCGCGAGATCGCCGCGGTCACGGAGGGGTGGGTGCGCAGATGCGCCAGCTGCACCACGACATTCTCCAGGCTGGCCGCACGCACCGCGTCGCCATTCTCCATGTCAGGATACCCGCCCTTCACGACCGACTCGGCGGCATGGCTGTGGCGCAGCCAGGCAGCGACATTGGGCATGCCGTTCAGCATCTCCGGGTTCATCAGCGCCTTCATCGCGCCGCAGTCCGAATGGCCACAGACGATGATGTCGCGAACGCCCAGCGCCGCGACGGCATATTCCACCGTCGACGAGACGCCCCCGTTCTGCGTGGAGAAAGGCGGCACGATGTTGCCGGCATTGCGGCAGACGAACAGGTCGCCGGGCTGGGCCTGGATGATATGCTCCGGCACCACGCGCGAATCCGCGCACGAGATCATGAGCGCCTTCGGGCTCTGACCATCGGCCGCGAGCTTCGAATACAGGGCGCTCTGATCCGGGAAGACCTGCTTCTCGAAACCGACGACGCGTCCGATTACTTCGTTCACCGCTCAACTCCTCTCAAAACCCGCGCCTGAAAGGGCAGGACAATCGAGTAGTAGTTAGGCGACTAGTTTTGCTGCGGCGCAGCGCTTCCGTAAGGAATTGTTGCTATGCGGAACGGGGGCGCGGCAGCACGATCCGCGCCTGGAGGCCACCCTCGGCTCGGTTCCCCAGGATCAGGGTACCGCCCTCGCCTTCCACTGCCTTTGCGACGATGGAGAGCCCCAAGCCCAAACCCAGGGTGTCCCGCGCGCGCGCGCGGTCGAGCCGAACGAACGGCTCCAGCACCTTCTTCAGCGCCTCTTCGGGGATGCCCGGCCCGTCATCCTCGACGGACACGGTCACGGTGTCGTCGGCAGCGTGGAGCGTCACCCACACCTGATCCGCGTAATGGATGCCGTTCTCCACCAGGTTGATCAGCGCCCGCTTGAGGGTCATCGGCCGGATCGCAAGCTCGAGATGCTCGGGCCCGGCATAGCGTACCAAATGGCCGTGATCGGCCGCGTCATCGGCGATGGTCGCGCACAGAACGGCCAGGTCCGCCGCAACCTGCGGCTCCAGGTCCACTTCGCCGCCAAGATAGGCGAGCAACGATCCGATCATCGCCTCCATCTCGCCGATATCGGCCTGCACGGCGTCGAGCACCGCCGGATCCTCGATCGCCTCGGCGCGCAGCCGCAACCGGGCGAGCGGCGTACGCAGATCATGGCCGACGGCGGCCAGCGCCTGGGTTCGGTCGCTGATCAGCCGGTGAATGCGTGCCTGCATGCGGTTGAACGCAGTGATGACCCGCCGCACTTCGCGAGGTCCCGCTTCCGGCACCGCTTCCGCAATGTCGCTCCCGACATGCTCGGCGGCATGCGCGAGCCGGCGCATTGGTAACAGGGTCTGGCGGACCAACACGCCCCCCGCCAGGATGATCGCGACCGCCGGCGCCAGCGCGAGCAACATCCGCTCGAGCGAAAACCCCAGGTGCCGCACCGGCTCGCGCGTGCCGAACGCCATCCAGGTTCCGTCACGCAGCGCCAGTCCGCCGACGATCACCGCCCGCCGCGGCGCCCCGTTCAAGCGTAGCCGCAGATTGGAATGCGTGAGGCTCGGCTCCCACACGACGACTTGCTGGTAGATCCGGTCGAGTGTCGGTGCGGCGGCGAGATATGCGGGCACCCGTGGCATCCATCCAATGCTGTACCGCGAAGTGGTCAGGTCCTGCGCCACCGCCGCCCGGGCGTTCTGGGGCGCGTCGTCGAGCAGCTTGCGCGCGATGATCAGATGCTCCGCCAGACGGCGCGCCTCATCGTCGCGCACCGAAAGCTGGCTTGCGCGTTCGTAGAAGAAGGTACTGGCGCCGAATTCGATCAGGATCGCCAGAAGCAGGATAGCGAAGATCCTGCCGATCAGCCCGAGTGGGGGCCGGAGCAGATGCATCAAGCCCGGGTGACCGGCGCGTTGAGCATATAGCCGACGCCCCGCACGGTGATGATCGGAGCCTTGGCGCCGGCGGTCGACAGCTTTCGTCGCAGCCGGCTGATCAGGACGTCGACGCTGCGATCCGAGCTGTCGCCGAGCCTTGTCCGCGACAATTCGATCAACCGCTCGCGCGCGATCACGCGACCCGAATGGTCGCACAGGCTGACGAGGAGGTCGAACTCGGCGCCGGTCAGCTCGATCACCGCGCCGGTTGGGGAAAGCAGTTCGCGGCGTGGAAGATTGACCGTCCAGCCGTCGAAGCGGAGCATCCCCTGTGCAGGCTGGGCGTCGCCATCGGGCCGCCCGCTTCCACGGCGCAGCACCGCGCGCACCCGTGCGATCAACTCCCGCGTGCCGAACGGCTTTGCGAGATAATCGTCGGCGCCGAGCTCAAGCCCGACGACCCGGTCGGTCTCGCTGCCCTTGGCCGAAATAAAGATCACCGGGATCTGGCTTTTTTCACGAAGGGTTCGGCAAAGATCGATGCCGCTGGTGCCAGGCAACATCACGTCCAAGATAACGAGATCGGCGGGGCCCGCGTCGAGCGCGACCCACATCTCGGCACCCGTCGCCGCCGGACGCACGCGATAGCCATGTTCCTGCAGCGCGCGCGAGGTCAACGTCCGCAGCGGCGGATCGTCCTCGACGAGGATGATCGTCGGCGCCGTCGCGGGCAAGGGAGACTGGAACATGCGACTGCCCTAAAAACCTGCAGGGGGCGGGTCAACGCCGCATTGCACCACAACGCCGCGACGCTCCCGCCGCAGAGGCAGGAATAGTCGGCGATACAACGGCTTAGCGAAGCCTTAAGCTTCCTCTTCTACAAAACACCATCGGGCAACAAGGATCTTCGTCCGAGATGGTCCGCGCAGCGGCATCAGCAAGCGGAGCATTGCCCACGCCTCGAATGGCGGACGCCAAGCAGCGGAGCGGAACAGATGACCTATCAGAGCGCGGCAGACAGCTTCAGGCCAAGCCAATCCAATTCCCGCAAGGAACTGCGGGTAGAAGTCCATCTTGAGAGCGTGCTGGGCAGTTCGATGCTGGGCAAGCGCAAAGTGGAGTTGCTGGACATCTCGAACTTCGGATGCCGCGCAGTGTGTTCGTTGAACGTCGAACCGGGTACCAAAGTCGTGCTGACGATGCCCGGGCTGGCGCCGATCGGCGCGCAGATCCGCTGGAGCCGGCAGGGCTGTCTGGGCCTGGAATTCGCAACCCCGCTGCATCCCCTGATCCTGCATCGGCTCGTTGCGGAGAGCCGCGAAGCCTGAGGAAGCCGACTCAGGCCGCCTGTTCCCAGCGTCCGGCCTCGTCCTGCTTCCAGTATCGCCGCTCCACGCCGTCCTTGCCAGCAAGCCCCTTCCACGCCAGCCGCGCTTCCTGGATGTGGTCGTCGGTGAAGAAGTGGAAAGCGCGGGTAAACGCCAGTGCCTCGTCCCGCCATACGCCATCCGCCAGCGCGACGTTCTCCGCGCCGTTCGCCGCCGCTACGGCGCCACTGATCAACACCGGCTGGCGTGCATCGTCTTCACCGCCGGCAAGGCCGTGGGGCAGGAAGCTGTCCGGCGCATAGGTCCATAGCTGTTGGTCCAGCTGCACCCGCACCTCCTCTTCCGACGCGACCACCAGCAACCGCCCCGCATTCGCCAGGATACGCTCGGCAATGCGGGGAAGTGCGCGTGCCAGAGGGGTTCTGGTCAGGTGGTAGAAATCGACCTGCATAGCCCCCTTTAGCGCGCGGAAACGGTCTGGCCAACGCACCCGCCGTTGCGATGCGGGAAGCGCTGCGATAGGGCCGAAGCGGGCCGCGTGCCGGGAGTGAAGAAAAAGGTGGGAATCAAGGTGACGCGCAAGGCGTTATTGCTGTCGGGCGCTCTCGGGATTTGCTTCTCGGCGCAAGCGCGTGCGCAGCAGACGGCCGATGTTCAGGAGGCGCCCGCGGGACAGCCCGACCTGCCGCAGACGCCACCTGACGCGCCGACGGCACAGCCGTCGAACGAGGGCCAGGCCGGATCGGCCTCGCTGCAGACGCCCGGCGTCACGCCCCCCCCACCCTCGCCGATGGCGACCGAGAACCCCGACGAGGTACAGTTCACCGCCGATCGCATCGACTATGACTATGAAAAGGATGTCGTCACCGCCAATGGCGACGTTCGCCTGTATCGGCGCAGCGATCGCCTGCGCGCCGATACCGTGGTCTGGGACCGCAAAACCGGCCAGGTGACCGCCGAAGGCAACATCGTCATCATCAATCCGGAAGGCGACGCCGCTTATGGCGACCGGATCGAACTGACCGACACGCTCAAAGACGGCGTGGTCGAGAACATGCTGGTGGTACTCGACGCCGGCGGACGCGTCGCGGCGGAGCGCGGGCGCCGCGAGAATGGCGTCATCACCGTGGAGAACGCTGCCTATACGCCGTGCACCGTGACCGACACCGGCGGCTGCCCGAAAGAGCCGTCGTGGAAGATCACCGCGGCGCAGGTAGTCTACGATCCGGCGCAGGGCCGCATCCGCTATACCGGGGCGCATGTCTCGATATTCGGGATCGTCTCGATCCCGCTCCCGTCGTTTTCGCACCCGGTGGGCGGCAGCAGCGACGACGGGTTCCTCACGCCCGACATCCGCTACAGCCGCACCAACGGCTTCCAGGTAGCCCTGCCCTATTTCTTCAGCTTCGCGCCCAATCGCGACCTGACGGTGACGCCGCGTGTCTTCAGTGGCGCCTTGCCGATGCTGCAGGGCGAATATCGCCAGTTGTCGGATATCGGCGCGTTCCGGGTGACCGGCTATGGCACCTATAGCCGCCGTGCCGACGACCTGACCGTTCCCGTCACCGATGAAACGTCGCGCAACGACTTTCGCGGCTATCTCGACGCAGTGGGCCGCTTCCAGCTCGATCCGAACTGGAGCGCCAGCGCGTCGATCCGGGCCACGACCGACCGCACGTTCCTGCGCCGCTACGACATTTCGCGCGACGACCGTCTGCGCAACAATGTTCGCGTCGAGCGCATCGACCAGGACTCCTACTTCTCGATCAACGCCTGGGCGGTGCAGACGCTGCGCGTTGGCGAACGGCAGGGCGCGCAGCCGATCGCCCTGCCCGAGCTCGACTATCGCCGTCGGCTCGACGATGGCGTCCTTGGCGGCCTTCTCCAGTTCCAGGTCAACACGCTCGCTATCGCGCGGACCGACGGCCAGGATTCGCAGCGTGCCTTCGCCAGCGCGCAATGGGACGTGCGGCGGCTGACGCCCTGGGGGCAGGAACTCACCCTTACCGCTTATGGCCGCGCCGACGCCTACAACACGCACGACACGCTGGAGACGGTTGAAAGCTATCGCGGGCTCGAGGGCTTCCGGTTCCGCGGGATCGGCGCGCTGGCATTCGACGTGAAGTGGCCGCTGATCGGCGAGGCGTTCGGTGGCACCCAGCGGATCACGCCCAGGATCCAGATCGTCGCCGCTCCGAAGACCAACAATCTGGACGTGCCGAACGAAGACGCCCGGGCCGTCGATCTGGAAGACTCCAACCTTTTCGCGCTCAACCGCTTCTCCGGATACGACCGGTTCGACGATTCGACCCGCGTCACGCTGGGCGTCGATTACTCGCTCTACCTCCCCGGGATCAGCATCGACGCCAATGTCGGCCAGAGCTATCGCCTGTCCTCGCAGGAATCTATCCTTCCCGACGGCACGGGGCTGAACGACCGTGTTTCGGACATCGTCGGGCGCACGGTGGTGCGCTTCCGCGACTTCGTCAGCCTTACCCACCGCTATCGCCTCGACAAGGACGGCCTGGCGATCCGCCGGAACGAAGTCGACGCCACGGTGGGCTCGCGCAGCACCTATGTGCAGGTCGGCTATCTCCGCCTCAACCGCAACGCCACCGGCGTGCTCGAGGATCTGCAGGACCGCGAAGAGGCGCGCCTCGGCGCCCGGGTGCAGCTCGCCCGCTTCTGGTCGGTGTCGGGATCGCTGCTCGTCGACCTGACCGACCGCAACGAGGATCTCCTGTCGCAGGCCGACGGGTTTGAGCCGGTGCGGCATCGGCTGGGCGTGGCCTATGAGGACGATTGCCTCCGGCTCGGCCTCACCTGGCGGCGCGACTATGAGACGACGGGCGACGCGCGGCGCGGCAACAGTTTCCTCTTGGCGCTGGCGTTCAAAAATCTCGGCCGCTAGAAACCTGGGGCGGGATCGGGCGACAGGCCGGATTCCGCTAAGCCTTGGTTCAGGCACAATTGGCGAGTAAGCGCCACGTATCTGTATGATGAGGGTTCGGGCTCACGTGAACACTGGTGTTGCGAAGGCGATCCGTTTGGGTCGCAAGACTGTTTTGGCGCTAGGGGTTGCGGGGCTGGCGTCTGTGGCGCTCGCCCAGACCGTACCCGATCAGCAGAGCGTTCCAAATACCGGGCTGGATCTTCCGGCCAACCTGCAGATATTCGGCAAGGCCGATCCGAACGTCCGCAAGCCGACCGCGATCGTCAATGACGTGGTCATTACCGGCACCGACGTGGACCAGCGCGTCGCGCTGATCGTCGGGCTGAACAAGCTCACGCTCAAGGCCGAGGAGCTCGACCAGCTTCGCCTGACCGTGCTGCGCCAGATCATCGACGAGACGCTGCAGATCCAGGAAGCCAAGGCGAACCAGATCACGGTCGAGGCCAAGGAAGTCGACACCAGCTTCAACAGCGTCGCGCGCCGCCTGGAAAAGACCCCCGAGCAGTTCCGCGTCTGGCTGAAGCAGTCGGGTTCGTCCGAACGCTCGATTCGCCGCCAGATCGAGGGCGAGATCGCTTGGAGCCGGCTGCTGCGCCGCCGCGTCGACGTCAATGTCAGCGAGGCCGAGGTCAAGGACTGGATCGACCGCTGGACCAAGCAGAAGGGTAGCGACGAGTATCACGTCTACGAGATCTACCAGAACGCGACGCCGGACCGCGCGCAGGAAGTGCGTGCGGGCATGCAGCGCATGATCCAGCAGATGCGCGAAGGCGCGCCGTTCGACTATCTGGCGCGGACCTATTCGGAGGCGTCCACCAAGTCGGTTGGCGGCGATCTCGGCTGGATCCGTCCTGCCATGCTGCCCGATCCGCTCGCCCGCGCGGCGCAGGAGATGCAGGCCGGCCAGGTTGCCGGCCCGATCGAGCTGCCGACCGGGTTCTCGGTGCTGTACCTGGCCGAGAAGCGCCAGGTCGGCATGGCCGATCCGCGGGACGCCAAGCTCAGCCTGCGCCAGCTCGCGATCAACTTTCCGAAGGGCATGACTCAGGCACAGGCCACCGCGCGGGCCAGCGCCTTCGCCACCGCCACGCAGAAGATGCAGGGCTGCGGCGACGCGGCCAAGGTCGCGACCGCCGAGGGCGCCGAGATGGTCGACCGCGACGGCGTCGTGATCCGCGAATTGCCGGCGGCGCTGCAGACGATGATCCTGCCGCTCCAGATCGGTCAGGTCAGCCGTCCCTTCGGCTCGGTCGAGGAAGGCGTGCGGGTGCTCGTGATCTGCGGCCGCGACGATCCCGCCGCCCCGGGTGCGCCTTCGGTCGAGCAGTTGCAGGACCAGATCGCCGAGCAGCGCGTCAACATTCGCGCACAGCGCATGCTGCGCGACCTGCGCCGCGACGCTCTGGTCGAATATCGCTGACCGCGTGACGGTCCGGACCACAATCCGACCGCTCGCCGTCACGATGGGGGACCCGGCCGGTATCGGGCCGGAGATCATCGCCAAGGCGTGGAACGCGCGCGCGGCGGAGTCGCTCGCGCCGTTCTTCGTGATCGGCAATGCCAAGGCGATCGCCGCGGTGTGGGACGGCCCGCTTGTCGAGGTTCGTTCGCCGGACGAAGCGGCTTCGAAGTTTGCCGACGCGCTGCCGATCCTGTCGGTAGGCGAAGTTGGCGAAGTCACTCCAGGTCGGCCGGACGGTGACAGCGCCCGCGTGGCGCTTCAGGCGCTGGAGATCGGCGTGGGCCTCGCCCGGTCGGCGGCGGGCGCGCTGGTGACTGGCCCCGTCTCCAAGGCGCAGCTATATCAGATCGGCTTCACGCATCCCGGCCAGACCGAGTTCGTCGCGGAGCGATGCGGCGTGTCGGCGGAAAGCGCGGTGATGATGCTTGCGGGTCCCACTCTCCGGGTCGTGCCGATGACGGTGCATGTGCCCCTGTCTGAGGTGCCCGGCCTCATCTCGCAGGAACTCATCCTCTCCAAGGCCAGGGTGACGGCGCGCGGGCTGTTGCGCAACTTCGGCATCGAACGTCCGCGGCTGGCGTTTGCCGGGCTGAACCCGCACGCCGGCGAAGGCGGCGCGATCGGACATGAGGAAGTCGACATCCTCATTCCCGCGATCGAGCAGCTGCGCGCCGAGGGCATTGATGCGGTCGGCCCGTTTTCGGCGGACACCATGTTCCATGCCCGGGCCCGCGCCGGATATGACGCGGCGCTGTGCCTGTATCACGACCAGGCGCTGATCCCGATCAAGACGCTCCATTTCGATGACGGCGTGAACATGACGCTCGGGCTGCCGCTGGTGCGGACATCGCCGGATCACGGGACGGCGTTCGGCATTGCCGGGCGCGACGAAGCCGATCCCGGCGCAATGATCGCCGCCATACGCATGGCGCAGATGGCGGCCGAACGGCGCGCCGCGACCGCCGCGGCGGGCGTGTCTTGAGCGTCGCCCTCCCCCCACTTCGCGAGGTCATCCAGCGCTACGGGCTCAACGCCAGCAAGGCGCTGGGGCAGAACTTCCTGTTCGATTCGCAGCTGCTGGGCCGCATCGCCCGGGTTCCCGGCAACCTCAACGGGGCCGAGGTGTTCGAAGTCGGCCCCGGGCCCGGCGGGCTCACGCGCGCCCTGCTCGAGGGTGGCGCGCAAGTCACGGCGGTCGAGCGGGACCGCCGCTGCATTCCCGCGCTGGCCGAACTCGGCGAGGCGTTTCCGGGCAAGCTGCACGTCATCGAAGGCGACGCGCTCGAAGTCGACGCGCCCGCGCTGTTCGAGGGCAAGCCGCATGTCGTCGCCAATCTGCCCTATAATGTCGGCACCGCGCTGCTGGTCGGATGGCTTTCCACGCAATGGGAGCCGTGGTGGGCGAGCCTCACCCTGATGTTCCAGAAGGAAGTGGCCGAACGCATCGTCGCCGCGCCCGATACCGACGCCTATGGCCGCCTCGCGGTGCTCAGCCAGTGGCGGTCGCAGGCGCGGATCGCGATGACGGTGCACCGCTCGGCCTTCACGCCGCCGCCAAAGGTGATGTCCGCGGTGGTCCACATCGTGCCCGCCGAAGCCCCGGCTGGGGTGCGCTTCCCGGTGCTCGAAGCGATTACCGCCGCCGCCTTCGGCCAGCGGCGCAAGATGCTGCGCCAGAGCCTGAAGCCGGTCGTCGGCGCGCTCGACGCAATGGCGGCGTTGGGGATCGAGTCCAGCCGCCGCGCCGAGACGCTGTCGGTGGACGAGTTCGTCAGCCTCGCCCGCGTCCTGAGCCAGAGCCCGGCGCTCTAGGGAGTGGCGGGTGCCGGCGTCGCGCCGCCGGTCTGCGCGGTCGCCGTGGCCGGGGGACCCTTGGCGATCGCCGCCGCCAGCATATTCGCGTCGTTGCACTGGCCCTTGCAGATCGTCTGGATCTTGCCGAGATTTTCCTTGGCCTTCTCGATCGCGCCCTTGGCGACCATCGCCTCGCCCTGCCCGCGCAACGCCGCCAAGTCGTTGGCCTGAAGCGCCAGCGCCTCGCGGTACAGCCGGATCGCCTTGCCCGGGAGCCCACGTCCGCGCGAAATCTCCGCCAGGACGATAAACGCGTCGCGATTGCGCGGATCGAGCGCCAGCGCGCTTTCCAGCGCGTCCTGTGCGCCCTCGATGTTGCCCGATGCCTGGGCCGCACGACCCTGCTGCAGCAGCACCATCGACCGGGGGTCGATCTCGTCGCCGGGCCGCTGCGCCATCAGCGAAGAAGAAAGTGACAAGACCATCAGCGCAACCGCAGCCGAAATCGCAGTGATCCGCATCCAAATCTCCGAAAATGAACTGCTTACGGCTATCATGCGCGCATCAGCTTCGCGACAAAAAAGCCGTCGGTGCCATCGTGAAGCGGGGTCAGGCGAACACCGTGGCCACGCGCGCGGCCGGCGCCGAGGTTAAGCGGAGCCGCTGCCCAGCCGGGATGGCGCGCAAGGAACTTGGTGACCTGCTCGGCCCCTTCGGCATCCAGCAGCGAGCATACGATGTAGAGCAGCGCGCCACCGGGCGCGACAAGGTCCGCCGCGATGTCGAGCAGGCTTGCCTGAGTGTCACCCAGCCGTTTCAGCCGCGCGTCGGTAAGCCGCCAGCGTGCCTCAGGATTGCGCCGCCACGTGCCCGTGCCCGAGCAGGGCGCATCGATCAGCACGAGATCGGCCTCGCCTCGCCAGTCGGCCAGCAGCTCGGCCTCGCGCGAGGGATCCAGCAGCCGCGTCTCGGCGATCGTCACCCCTGCCCGCGCGGCGCGCGGCGCCAGCCGTGACAGGCGGGGCCGGTCGATGTCGCACGCCAGGATGCTGCCCTGGTTCGCCATTGCCGCGGCAAGCGCGAGCGTCTTGCCCCCACCGCCGGCGCACAAGTCGACCACCTTCGTCCCAGGGCGTGCGTCTGCCGCGGCGGTGACGATCTGGCTGCCGGCGTCCTGGATCTCGAACAGCCCGTCGGCATAGGCCGGCAGCCGCTCGAGCGGCGTGTCGCTCGGCACCCGCCACCCGTCGGGCAAGTGCGCCAACGGTGTCGCACCCGCAAGCTCGCTCGCCAGAGCCGCGGCTTCCGGCCTCAACCGGTTCAGGCGGATGTCGAGCGGCGCACGCTCCAGCAGCGCCGCCTGCTCGTCCCCATCCAGCCCCGATCGCTCGAAGCGCTTGCGGAGCCAGTCCGGAAGCGCGCCGGGTTGCGCGGCTGGCTCCTCGTCGCTCAGCAGGGGCGGCCCATAGGGTGATCCGTCGAACGTGGCGGCCAATTCGGGCTTGCCCCGGGCGAGCGCTACCATTGCCGCGCGGCCGCTATCGGGCCGTTCGCCGCACAACCGGATCGCCTCATAGATCAGGTCCCGGATCGCGCGCCGGTCCTTGGAGCCGGCATAGCGCCGTTCGGCGAAGCCGCGCGCGATCAGCGTGTCCGCCGCCGCGCCACCCTCGCGCGCGGCCGTGATGATCCGATCGAGCAGATCGATCGCCGCCTGAGTGCGGGCAGCGGGCGTCATGGCTCAGCGCGTCGGGTAATTGGGAGCTTCCCGGGTGATCGTCACGTCGTGGACGTGGCTTTCGCGCAGGCCGGCATTGGTGATGCGGACGAAGCGCGCCTTCTTCTGCAGATCGGGAATCGTCGCTGCGCCGACATAGCCCATCGCCGCCTTCACGCCGCCGACGAGCTGGTGGATCACGTCGCGCGCCGGACCCTTGAACGGCACCTGGCCCTCGATGCCTTCGGGCACCAGCTTGAGCTGGTCCTTCACGTCCTGCTGGAAATAGCGATCCGCCGAACCGCGCGCCATCGCGCCGACCGAGCCCATGCCGCGATAGGATTTGTACGCGCGGCCCTGATACAGGAAGGTCTCGCCCGGCGCTTCCTCGGTGCCGGCCAGCAGCGATCCGATCATCGCGCTGGAGGCCCCTGCCGCAAGCGCCTTGGCGACGTCGCCCGAGGTGCGGATGCCGCCATCGGCGATCACCGGCACGCCCGACTTGGCGGCTTCGTTGGCGGCTTCCATGACCGCGGTGAGCTGCGGCACGCCGACCCCGGCGACCACGCGGGTGGTGCAGATCGAGCCAGGACCGATGCCGACCTTGAGCCCGTCTGCGCCGGCGTCGATCAGCGCCTTGGCGGCGTCCGCCGTGGCGATGTTGCCGGCAATCACCTGGACGCGGTTCGACAGCTTCTTCACGCGCTCGACCGCGCGGCTGACTTCCTTGTTATGGCCATGCGCGGTGTCGATCACGATCAGATCGACTTCGGCATCGACCAGCGCCTCGGTGCGGGCAAAGCCCTTGTCACCCACCGTGGTGGCGGCGGCGACGCACAGGCGGCCGGCCGGATCCTTGGTCGCGCTGGGGTAATTCACGGCCTTTTCGATGTCCTTGACGGTGATCAGCCCGACGCAGCGATAGGCGTCGTCCACCACCAGCAGCTTCTCGATCCGGCGCTGATGGAGCAGCCGGCGTGCGTCCTCGGAGCTGACGCCCAAGGGCACGGTGACCAGATTCTGGTGCGTCATCAGCTCGGAGACCGGCTGGTTCGGATTGCCCGCGAAGCGCACGTCGCGGTTGGTGAGGATGCCGACCAGCTTGCCGCCATCCTCGACCACCGGAACGCCGCTGATCTTGTGGCGCGCCATCAGCGCTTGCGCGTCGGCCAGAGTGCCGGTCGGGCGCATCGTGATCGGATTGACGACCATGCCGCTCTCGAAGCGCTTGACCGCGCGGACCGCGTCGACCTGCTGATCGACGTCGAGGTTGCGATGAAGCACGCCGATGCCGCCCAGCTGCGCCATGACGATCGCCATGTCGGCCTCGGTGACGGTATCCATTGCCGAGGAGAGGATCGGAATGTTGAGCGCCAGACCCTTGGTCACGAAGGTCCGAGTGTCCGCCATGCTCGGCAGCACCTCGGACTCGCCCGGGTATAAGAGGACATCGTCGAAGGTGAGACCGAGAGGGATGTCCATGGAGAGCGCCAGGTCCTTGAGTCGAAGGTTGGCGGCCCATGTAACCGCGAGGGGGGAGATGCGCTAGGGGGTCACACCCTTCTGCTCACAGCGCATCCAGATGCGCCGCGACATAATTGGTCACTTCGCCGACGAGCGAACCGCCGAAACGCGGGTTCAGCTCGATCAGCTGCATCGTCCCGTCGACGATCTTGTAGTTGAAGCAGCAGGTGCCTTCGAAATCGAGTGCGTCGAGGATCGCCAGGCACGGCGCCAATGCCGGGCCGGGTTCGGCAGGCTCGGTCGTCGCTGCCTCCTGCCCCTGCCCGCGCACGCTCATCGCCTCGATCATGTCGTAGCGATAGCAGAGCTGGAAGCGGATCTTGCCGTCCACCCGCAGCAGATGGAGGACATATTCGTAGCGCCCCTCGGCAATGCGCTGGACGAAGGTCTCGGGATCGGGTGCGTCGGCGTCCTCGGGTCCGCGGACGATCCTGATGCCCTGGCCGAACGTGCCGTGCCGCGCCTTGCGGATATAGGGATAGGTTTGCGGGGGATCGGGAAGCAGCTCGGGCACATGGGCGCCGAAACCCTGCTCGACGAGCCACAGGTTGAAGCGCAATTTGTCGTCGATCAGCTCGACCAGCTCGGCCGAGGGCAGCACCGCCCGGCGCTTGCCCGAGCTTCGCGCCACCGCCGCGCGCGCCGAGGGCATCTGATCCAGCCGCAACGGCACGATCAGGTCGAAATAATCGGGATCCACCGCGTCGAATGGCGCGAACGCCACCTGGAAGCGGCTGTGATCGATGATCCCGGCAATCGCCGGCATCTGGGTGGTGTGGTGGCCGAAGAGGATCTGCGGAAGCATGAGCCCGGAACCCGCGGTCAGCCGATTGGCTCCGCCGCGCTGCCCAGATGGGGATAGAGCAGCCGCTTCTCGCGCTCGATCTGGTCGAGCATAGACCGGCGCATCTGGGCCGATGCCGCACAATATCCAGGCCAGTCGGCCACCACGTCGCGTAGGCTCCACCCGCTGACATGCGCCGAGGACTCCAGCCGCGCGGCGCCGCTCTCCTCGCGAAGCGGGCGCAGCCTGCCGGCTTCGGCCGGCGCGAGGCGTCCTTCCAATTCGGTGCAGAGCGCCTCGATCGCTCCCCGACGCTCGCCGCTGAGCCGCGACAGGCGGTAGCGCTCGGTCGCAAGTGCCGCTTCGTCGGGGGCGGGGCGCGAGGTCAGCTCGGCCAGCGCCTCGATGCTATCGGTCAGCGATTGGTGGAGCTGGCGCAGGTCGGGCATGTCACATCCGGTCCAGCAGGGCCTTTGCCTGGTTCACGTGCATCGCCTCGATCATCCGTCCTCGGAAGCGCTCGGCGCCGCCTTGCGCTGCGTCGATCAGCGCGCGGGCATCCTCCAGCTCCTCGGGCGAAGCACCGAAGGCAGCGGCAGCTATGTCGATTTGTCCGGGATGAATCAAGGACTTGCCGTCGAACCCCAGCATTCGCCCTTCTCGGCATTCCTTCGCCAGGCCGTCCGGATCGTCCAGCCCGTTGAACACCCCGTCGATCGCCCACACCGCGTTCGCACGCGCCGCCAGGACGATTGTCTGCAACGCGACCGACATCCCTGCGCGCCCGCTGCCGGGCGGCAGCCGCAGCCCCGCGGCCAGATCGTTGGTACCCGCGATCAACCCGGCCACACCGTCCACCGCGCCGATCTCCGCCGCCTCCAGCACTCCCAGCGGCGTCTCGATCATCGCCAGCAGCGGCTTGCCGCACGCCCGGTGAACGTCGGCGGCCTCTTCCGCGCTTTCGGCCTTGGGCAGCACGACGAAGTCGGCGAGCGAGCGGGCGATGCTGGCGAGATCGGCCAGGTGCTCGCCGGACTCGCTGCCGTTGATCCGGATGGCGCAGAGCCGCGGCCCGAACCCCCGCCCCGCCGCCTCGACCGCCGCCGCCCTGGCTTCGGCCTTGGCGTCGTCACGCACGGCGTCTTCCAGGTCGAGGATGACGAGATCCACCGTCAGCGTGGCGGCCTTCTCGATCGCCCGCGGATTGGACGCGGGCAGGAACAGGGCGGTGCGCGGCGCCAAGCGGGCTGTGGTCATGGCACGTCTCTATGCTAGCACAGGGTGCGATGGCGAGAGGACTCGGGGGAGAATGGACGTGATTTCGGCATTTCTGATCGCGCTGGCGGTGCTGGTCTTCATCTACGTGATGTCCAGCGTAAAGATCGTCACGCAGGGCTACCAATATACCATCGAGCATTTCGGCCGCTTCACCACCGTCGCTGCGCCGGGCTTCAACTTCTATCCCGCCTTTTTCTATCGTGTCGGCCGCAAGGTGAACATGATGGAGCAGGTGATCGACATCCCCGGCCAGGAGATCATCACCAAGGACAATGCGATGATCTCCACCGACGGGGTGGTGTTCTTCCAGGTCCTCGACGCCGCCAAGGCAGCCTATGAGGTTTCGGACCTCTATGTCGCGCTGCTCCAGCTCACCACGACCAATTTGCGCACGGTGATGGGATCGATGGATCTCGACGAGACGCTGTCCAAGCGTGACGAGATCAACGCGCGGCTGCTCTCGGTAGTCGATCACGCGACGACGCCCTGGGGCGTCAAGATCACCCGCGTCGAGATCAAGGACATCCGCCCGCCCGCCGACATCGTCAATGCGATGGGCCGCCAGATGAAGGCCGAGCGTGAAAAGCGCGCCAACATCCTGGAGGCCGAGGGTACCCGCGCTTCCGAGATCCTGCGCGCCGAGGGCCAGAAGCAGGCCCGCATTCTCGAAGCCGAGGGCCGCAAGGAATCGGCCTTCCGCGACTCCGAAGCGCGCGAGCGTGCGGCACAGGCCGAGGCGGAGGCAACGCGGCTGGTGTCCGACGCGATCGAGAACGGGTCGAACCAGTCGCTCAACTATTTCATCGCGCAAAAATATGTCGAGGCGATCGGCAAGTTCGCGACCTCGCCCAATGCCAAGACGATCCTGTTCCCGGTCGAGGCGACTCAGCTGATGGGCACGCTGGGCGGCATCGGCGAGCTGGCCAAGGAAGTGATGGGCAAGAACGACCCCGCCGCGCCCACCCCGCCCGCAACCCCGCCGCGCCCGCGCATCGGCCCGTTCGAGCAGCAGGGCTGATGGACTGGGTGCAGAACGCCGCAGTGCTCTGGCTGATCGGCGGGGTGCTGCTCGCCACCGCCGAGCTGCTGATCCCCGGCGTCTACCTGGTCTTCTTCGCGCTGGCGGCGGCGATCACCGGCGCGATCGCCCTGCTCTTTCCCGAACTCTCGCTCGGCGGGCAGTTGATCGGATTCGCCGCCTGGTCGCTTGCCACCGTGCTGATCGGCAAGCGCTGGTATCGTGACTTTCCCGTCGCGACGAGCGATCCGCTGCTCAACGATCGCGTCGCGCGGCTGATCGGCGAGATCGTCACCGTCGTCCAGGCGATCGAAGGCGGCCAAGGCCGCGTCCGCGTCGGCGACGGCGAATGGATCGCGCACGGCCCCGATCAGCCTGTCGGCGCGCGCGTTCGCATCACCGGCGCCACCGGCGGCAGTCTCACCGTCGAACCTGTCCCAATCCTCACTGCCTGACCTGTCGGAGTTCCGCATGCAGACCACCCGCCGCCAGCTG
Organism: Sphingomonas sp. S2-65; assembly: GCF_021513175.1. Classification (NCBI taxonomy): domain Bacteria; kingdom Pseudomonadati; phylum Pseudomonadota; class Alphaproteobacteria; order Sphingomonadales; family Sphingomonadaceae; genus Sphingomonas; species Sphingomonas sp. S2-65. The sequence goes on from NZ_CP090953.1 coordinate 631,974, forward strand.
CTGCTCGGCACCGGCGCCACGCTTGCCGCCACCGCTTTGCCCGCCCAAGCCCTCGCGCAGGGTGCCGAGGATCAGGCAAAGGCGCTGATCGACCGGACCGCCGAGACTCTGCTCCAGCTCTCCCCGGAAAGCGCGACCACCCTCGGCATCGACAAGGACAAGCGCGCGCCGCTCAAGCATCGGCTTGCCGACCGCACCCCGGCGGGTCAGCGCAAGATGGCCGACCATCTGCAGCGCACGCTGGCGGACATCGCCAAGCTGGACCTCGCTGCGCTGAGCCCTGCCATGCGCACCCATGTCGACGTCATCCAGGCTTCTTATGCTAATTCGCTGAAAGGCCTTGGCTTCGGGTTTGGCGATGTCTCGGTCGGCGGCTGGCGCAACTCGCCCTACGCCGTCGTGCAGAATGTCGGCGCTTTTCTGGACGTGCCCCGCATGCTCGAGAACGAGCATCAGGTCGAGACGACGGACGACGCCGAAGCGTATCTCGATCGCCTGCGCTCCTATGCCGCGCAACTCGACGGCGAGACCGAGAGGCTGAAGCGCGCCGCCGGCCGCGGCGTGATCGCGCCCGACTTCCTGCTCGACAAGGCGCTCAAGCAGATCAAGCTCGCGCGCAGCGGCAACACCGCCGGCTGGGGCCTGGTGACCTCGCTCGCCAACCGCACCGCGGGGATGGAAGGCGATTTCGGCCAGCGCGCCTGGGAGATCTGCAACCAGGCCGTGGTTCCCGCCCTGGACCGCCAGATCGCCGAACTCGAACGCCACCGCAGCCGCGCCACTTCCGATGCCGGCGTATGGAAGTTCAAGGATGGCGACGCCTATTACGCATGGGCGCTGAGCGCCGGCACCACCACGACGATGACCCCCGACGAGGTCCATCGGATGGGCCTCGAACAGCTGCGGGCGATCCAGTCCGAGATGGACGTCATCCTGAAAAAGGAAGGGTACAGCCAAGGCAGCGTCGGCGCGCGTATGACCGCGCTAGCCAAGGACCCGCGCTACAGCTTCCCGGAGACCGATGCGGGGCGCAAGCAGATCGTCGCGCTCCTTGAGAGCCGCATCGCCGACATTCGCGGCAGGATGCCCCAGGCCTTCCACACGCTGGTGAAGGGCAATGTCGAAGTAAAGCGCCTGCCGCTGGCCGAGGAGCCCGGCGCGCCCGGCGCCTATGGCGGGCCTGGGACGATCGACGGCAAGGTGCCCGGCCGCCTGTGGATCAACCTGCGCTCCACCGGGCTGTGGACCAAGTACAGCCTTCCCGACCTCGCTTATCACGAGTCGATCCCCGGCCATGCCTGGCAGGGCGAATATACCTTCACCATGCCGCTGATCCGCTCGCTGCTCCAGTTCAACGCCTATAGCGAAGGCTGGGCGCTCTACGCCGAACAGCTCGCCGACGAACTCGGCGTCTATGCCAGCAACCCGGTCGAGAAGCTCGGCTATCTCCAGTCGCTGGGCTTTCGCTGCTGCCGGCTGGTGGTCGACACCGGCCTCCACGCCAAGCGCTGGACCCGCGAGCAGGCGATCCGCTGGTTCGTCGAAGCCAATGGCTCGAGCGAGGACGAGGTCCAGGGCGAAGTCGACCGCTATTGCTCCTGGCCCGGCCAGGCCTGCGGCTACAAGGTCGGCCATAGCGAGATCAACCGCCTGCGCGACCGCGCCAAGGCGGCGCTGGGCGCCCGCTACGATTTCCGCGCGTTCAACGACGCGGTCGTGCTCGGCGGCAACGTGCCGATGACGGTACTCGGGCACATCGTCGACCGGCACGTGGCGGCACGGCGCGCATAGCATCCGCGTGAAGGCGGGCGACGAATTTTCGCCCTGCCGGGTTGCCGGCATTGAGCCCGCCTTCACTTTGCTCTACCCACATCGCCGATGCTCTCGAGCCAAGCACCCACGGGCGCATGACCGCCACGATCGCGCTGGTCGACGACGACCGGAACATCCTCACCTCCGTGTCGATCGCGCTGCAGACCGAGGGTTTCCTCACTCGGGTCTATTCCGATGGCGAAAGCGCGCTGAAGGCGCTGGTCGACAATCCTCCCGATCTCGCCGTGCTCGACATCAAGATGCCGAAGATGGACGGCCTCGAATTGCTCCGCCGACTGCGTGAGAAGAGCCATATCCCGGTCATCTTCCTGACATCCAAGGACGATGAGCTCGACGAGGCGCTCGGCCTGGCAATGGGTGCCGACGATTACATCGCAAAGCCGTTCAGCCAGCGTCTGCTCATCGCCCGCATCCGCGCGATCCTGCGGCGTACCGAAACGACGCTGCCGAACGCCGATGGCGGGCACCAGGAACCCGCCGAGGCGCTGGTCCGCGGCCGCCTCGCCATGGATCCGGCGCGTCACAAGGTGACGTGGAACGGCGCCAACGTAACGCTGACCGTGACCGAGTTCATGATCCTGGAGACGCTGGCGCAGCGCCCGGGGATCGTGAAGACCCGCAACCAGCTGATGGACGCCGCGTACCAGGACGACATCTATGTCGACGACCGGACCATCGACAGCCACATCAAGCGGGTGCGGCGCAAGTTTCGCCAGGTAGATCCCGAATTCGACGCTATCGAAACGCTGTATGGCGCTGGCTACCGCTTCTCGGACGAATAGCGAGCGCGAGCTGGCGCTCACCTGGTCGAACGGGATCAGCCTTACCGTCCGTATCCTGGCGGTGAACATCTTCGCGCTGGCATTGCTCGGCAGCGGCTTCTTCTATCTCGATTCCTACCGCAGCCGGATCGTCGACAGCCGCGTCGCGCAGGCGAAGCGCGAGGTGCGGCTGATCGCCCAGGCGCTCGCCTCGGCCACCAACGAACGGCGCAACCTGCTGGTGCTGAGCCTCGCGCGCGACACCGGCACGCGCATCCGCCTCTATGATGAAGACGGAGCGATGCTGGCGGACAGCCAGGAACTCGGGCTGCGCAACGTCGTGCTGCGCGATCCCGACAAGGATCCGTGGAATCAGTCGACCGCGCGGTTCCTCGATGCAGTGATCGACACCGTCGCCGGCGCCGACCGCGCACCCTTGTTCCGCGAGCAGCCCGCTGATGAGGGCATGGACTGGCCCGACGTCCGCACCGCACGCGAGACGCTGGGGACTCCGGCAACGGTGTGGCGCGCGCCCGACCGAACGCCGATGATCACCGCGGCGGCGCCGATCACCCAGCTCGGCGTCGTCATGACGACGGTCAACGCCCGCGACATCACGCGAACGGTGCGGATCGAGCGCTTCCGCCTCAGCGTCGTGGTCGCCATCGTCGCGTTGCTCTCGATCTTCCTGTCGCTGTTCCTGGCGCGCACGATCGTCCAGCCCCTGCGGCGGCTCGCCCGCGCCGCGGTGCGGGTCCGGCTGGGCCGCGCCCGTGAGGTGGTCGTCCCCCGCCTGCCCGAACGCCGCGACGAGATCGGCCTGCTCGCCCGGGCGGTTTCCGACATGACCCAGGCACTGCGCGCGCGGATCGATGCCACCGAAGCGTTCGCGGCGGACGTGACTCACGAGCTCAAGAACCCGCTAGCGTCGCTTCGCTCGGCGGTGGACGGGCTGGCCCGCGTGAAGGACCCGGCGCTGCAGGAGCGCCTGCTGGCGATCGTCCAGGACGATGTCCACCGGCTCGACCGCCTCATCACCGACATCTCGGAGGCCTCGCGCCTCGACGCGCAACTCAGCCGGGCGACCTTCGAGCCGGTCGACCTGGGGGCGATGCTCGCCGCGTTGATCGCCCAGCGCGAAGCGCGCGGGTTTCCGAACGGCGTCCACATCCGTCTGGACCGCGGCGCCGGAGACCCGCTGCTGGTGGTCGGCGAAGGCGCACGGCTCGAACGCGTGTTCGAGAATCTGATCGAGAACGCCCTTTCCTTCTCGCCGGCCGGCGGCCTGATCGCGGTCACTGCCCGCAACGAAGGCGAGATGCTGATGGTGGCGGTCGAAGATGATGGTCCCGGTGTGCCTGAGGAAGCGCGCGAGGCGATTTTCCGCCGCTTCCACTCGGTGCGTCCCGATGCGGAAGCCTTCGGGCTTCATTCCGGGCTGGGCCTTGCCATCGCGCGTACGATTGTCGAAGGCCATCAGGGGAGCATTTCGGTGGAAGCAAAGGGGCAGGCAATGGGCGGGGCACGGTTCGTGGTGCGGCTTCCAAATGCGGAGCACGGCTGATGGTGGAGCCTCGTTTCGCGGAAGTATCCTCCGAGACCCTCAACGCGGCTTCGGTCGTACTGGGAGGCCGCGCCGTCCTGATCGAGAGCCGGGATAGCGGCGCCCGATCCGAGTTCGCGCTCCGGCTGATCGATCGCGGCGGCCGTCTGATCGCCGGCGACCAGACGGTGTGCCAGCGCCAGGGGAGCGACCTGATCGCCTGTGCGCCGGCTGAGAGCCAAGGCCAGATCGACGTGCCGGCTATGGGCATCGTCACCTTGCCGGTTACCGAACGCGCGCCGGTCAGCCTGCTCGTCGTCCTTCTCGATACGCCGCCACGCTTTCCGGAGCCGGCCAAGCGCCGGCTCGCCGGCATCGACGTGCCGGTGCTCGCGCTGGGCGCGGGTGACGTCGCCGCGCCGATCAAGGTCGGAATTGCACTGGGGCAATTCGGGGAATGAGCCATCCCAAGCACATCCTTCTCGTCACCGGCATGTCCGGCGCCGGCAAATCCACCGTCCTTCGCACGCTGGAGGATCTGGGCTGGGAAACGGTCGACAACCTGCCGCTGCTGCTGCTCGACCGCCTGCTCGACACCGCCCCCGCCAAGGGCACCCCGAGCGACGACGGCCGTCCGCTCGCCATCGGCATCGGCAGCCAGACCCGTGGCTTCGACGCGGAAAGCATCGTCCGCCGCATCAAGAAGCTGCAGGAAGACTATGGCCACCATGTCGGCACGCTGTATCTCGAATGCTCGGGCTCCGAGCTTGAACGCCGCTACGACGAGACTCGGCGTCGCCACCCGCTCGCGCAGGATCGCCCCGCCAGCGACGGCATAGCCCGTGAGCGCGAGCTGCTGATCCCGCTGCGGCGCTGGTCGAATCGGCTGATCGACACCACCAATTTGCGGTCGAACGAGCTGGCGCAGCAGATCCGCGCCACCTTTTCGGGAGACGATTTGGGCAAGACGGTGCTGACCGTGACGTCGTTCGGCTTCGCCCGCGGCCTGCCCCGCGACGCCGACCTGGTGTTCGACATGCGCTTCCTCCGCAATCCCCACTGGGTGCCCAAGCTCAGGCCGGGTACCGGCAAGGACACGGACGTCTCGGCCTATATCCAGGAGGACCCCGCCTACGGGCCGGCCATGGCGCAGATCGAGGCGCTGCTCCTCCTGCTGCTTCCCCGGTACGAGGCGGAGGGGAAATCCTATGTCACGGTCGCGTTCGGGTGTACCGGAGGGAGACATCGCTCGGTTCACGTCGCCGAACGGATGGCCCGCCGGTTGCGCGAGGAGGGATTTTCGCCCACGGTGTCGCACCGCGATTTGCAGACCGCACCGCAGGACTCGCTGGAAGGAGCCCCGGTCACCATTTCAGGGGGCGGAGTTTTAAGATGATTGGTTTGGTACTCGTGACGCACGGGCGGCTCGCCGAGGAGTTCGTCGTCGCGATGGAGCATGTGGTGGGCAAGCAGGACCGGATCGCCCCGATCTGCATTGGCCCCGAGGATGATATGGAAGGCCGCCGCGCCGACATCGCCGAGGCGATCGGCCGCGTGGACGAAGGTCAGGGCGTGATCGTGCTCAGCGACCTGTTCGGCGGCACCCCGTCGAACTTGGCCATCTCGCTGATGGAGGCCGGGCGGATCGAAGTGATCGCCGGGATCAACCTGCCGATGCTGATCCGTCTGGGCAGCGCCCGCAAGACGATGAAGGTGACCGACGCCGTCGCCGCGGCGCGCGACGCCGGTCGCAAATACATCACCATCGCCTCCGAAGTCCTTGGAGAAGCCGCCGCGTGAGCCGCGCCACTCGTATCGTCGCCATCGAAAATCAACGCGGGCTCCACGCCCGGGCTAGCATGGCCTTCGTCACCCTCGCCTCGTCCCAGCCGGTCGAACTGACGGTGGAAAAGGACGGCAACAGCGCCTCGGGCACTTCGATCCTCGATCTGATGATGCTCGGCGCGGCCAAGGGCGACTCGATCACGATCAGCGCGGAGGGCGACGGCGCCGAAGCCGCCGTCCAGGCGCTGGCCGAGCTCGTCGAAGCGCGCTTCGGCGAAGACTGATGCCGCGCGAGATTACCGCCTTTTCCAACCCGCTCATCAAGCGCGTCCGCCAGCTGCGCGAGAAGCGGCACCGCAAGCAAGAGGGCCTGTTCCTCGCCGAGGGGCTGCGCATCCTCACCGAAGCGCGCGAAGCCGGGCGCTTGCCCGAGTTCCTGTTCTTCGCCCGCGACAATGGCCCGCATCCGCTGGTGCAGGCGCTGGTCGCCGAAACCGAGGCAGCCGGCGGCGAGGCGATCGAGACCAATGCGGACATCCTGTCCAAGCTTTCGGGCAAGGACAATCCCGGCGCGGTCGTCGGCGTCTACCCCGAATTCGGTCCCGCGCTCGACGATCTCGACCGGACCAGCGCGCCGATCTGGCTGGTGGCCGAGCGGCTCCGCGATCCCGGCAATCTCGGCACGATTCTGCGCACCGGCGACGCGATCGGCGCGGGCGGGCTGATCCTGATCGACGATTGCGTCGACCCCTTTTCAGTCGAGGCGGTACGCGCCAGCATGGGGGCGCTCTTCACGGTGCCCGTCGTGCGGACGGATTGGGGCGCGTTCCTGCCCTGGCTGCGCTCGGGTCCGGGCCAGCTGGTCGGCCTCAGCCTCGATACCGAGCATGACTATCAGGCGCCGGCCTATGCATCCCCCACCTTCCTGCTCACCGGCAACGAGGCGCAGGGAATGCCCGACTTCATGGCGGCCGAATGCGACCTGCTGGTCAAGATCCCCATGCTCGGCAAGGCCGACAGCCTCAACGCCGCAGTGGCGACGGCGGTGATGGCGTACGAAGTGCTCAACCAGCAGCGGCGCGCCTGACCCGGAAGTTCGGCAACATGCCGTTCAGCGACGATCCCGCAGAGCAGCGGGAAAGGAGCCCTGCATGTCGCTGACCGTTCTCGCCCTGAGCCTCGCCGCAGCAGCCCAGCCTGCACCCTATCGCGCGCTCGGCACCGAGCCGTTCTGGTCGCTGACGATCGACGGCAGCACGATCCGCTACCGGCCGGCCGAGGGGCGCGGCATCAGCGTGGCGAAGCCGCGGGCGTTGAACGGGCGCAACGGCACGCGGTACCAGACCCCGCGCCTCTCGGTGCTCATCGCGCACACCCCGTGCAGCGACGGCATGAGCGACCGCCGCTATCGCAACACGGTGACGCTCCGCATCGGCGGCACGGTGCGCAAGGGCTGCGGCGGCGCGATCCTCTCCCAAAGCGGCGGCCCAACTCTGCTCGAAGGCGAGTGGACGGTCAGCGCGATCGACAGGCGTCCGGTGCTGCGCGGCACCGAGCCGCACATCGCCTTCAGCGGCACGCGCGTCCAGGGGCAGACCGGGTGCAACAGCTTCAGCGGCGGCTTCGATTTCGCGCGCGGACACCTGCAGGCCAGGCCGCTCGCCACCACCCGCCGCGGCTGCATCGGCGAAGGGCTTGCCGCGCAGGAGCAGCGCCTGCTCGCAATCCTCGGCCAGCCGCTCAGCGTCAGCCGCAGCCAATCGGGCGCGCTGGTGATGACTGCGCCGAACCGCAGCCGGCTGACGCTCGTCCCGCGCCGATAAGCCGGGCTATTCGGCGGCGGCGCGCGCCTCGTCCGCGTCGTCGATCTCGGCTGGGGGCAGCAACTCCACCGCCGGCGCCTTCGCCACCACGTCGACCGTGTCGATCGCCGTTAGCTCCGAATTGCCGGTATCGACGTTGAGCGCCTGGAAGCGGCGCGCCGATACCATCACCCGCCCCTCGAAGCTGGACACGAACTTGTTGTAATTCTCGACCGCGCTGTTGAGCCCGCCGCCGACGCGCTTGAGATGCGTCGCCGCCGTCGCCAGCCGCTCGTACATTTCCTTGCCCAGCTTGCCGACTTCGCGCGCGTCCTCGGTCAGCTTCTGCTGGCGCCACATCGCCGCGACGGTGCGCGCCAGCGGCAGGAACGCCGACGGACCCGCGATGATCACCCGGTTGCGCGCCGCGCGCTCCCAGAGCTCCATGTCGAACTCCAGCGCGCTCGACAGGAAATTGTCGCCCGGAATGTACATGATGACGAAGTCGGGCGCCTTGTCGAACTGCGCCCAATAGGCCTTGCGCGACAGCGCGTCGGCATGGTTGCGCACCGCCCGCGCATGCGACGCCAGCGCCGCCTGGCGCTCCTCCGCCGACGTCGCCTCGGACGCTTGCAGATAAGCGTCGAGCACGCACTTCACATCGACGATCAGCTGCTGGTCGCCCGGCAGGCGGATGATGAAGTCGGGACGCAGCATGCCGTCGTCGGTGGTGACCGACACTTCGGAAGCGAAATCGACATGCGCGTCGAGCCCGGCCAGCTCGATCAGGTTGCGGAACTGCTGCTCGCCCCAGCGCCCGCGGGTCTTGGGCGCCGCCCGCAGCGCGTTGACCAGCTTCGCCGTCTCGGTGCGGGTTTCACCGAGCCCCGCCTGCACCGACGAGATCGCCTCCTTCAGCGCGCCATAGCTGTCGTGGCGGTCCTTCTCGACCCGTTGCAGGCCTTCCTCATAGCGCTTGAGCGTCGATTCAACCGGCTGCAGCAAGGCCTTGAGCTTGGCTTCGTTCTTATCGCCGGCCTGGTTGAAGCGTGCATCGGCGCGTTCGAGGAAGCTCTTCTGCGCCTCGCCCAGCATGTTCGCGGCGAGCTCGCGAAATTGCCCGGCCATCACTTCGCGGGCGTTGACGAACTCGGTCAGCCGCTCCTCGAACGCGCCCGCCTTGGCCTTCAGCTCGGCATGTTCCAGCCGCGCCAGGTCGCGCTCGTCGCGAATTCGGGACAGCTCCGAACGCAGCGCCAGCGTCTCGCTCGCGCGCTCCTCGGCAGCAGCCAGGTCCATGATCGCGGCCTTGAAGTCCGCCTCGCGCTTGTCGCGCTCGGCGCGCATCTGCGCCACCCCTCGCCCGCCCAGCAGCCAGCCGGCCAGGATGCCGGCGAACAGCGCCAAGACGATCAATGCGAGAGCCAGGGGTTCCAAAACACGCCTCCAAGAACAGAAGGCGAACCTACCCCGCCGCTCGGGGCCGGGCAAGCGGAAGCTTCAGGCGTCCATCGCCCGACGGCACCCGCCCGCCGCCGGATCAGGCGGCGCGGCGCAGCTTGGTGAGCTTCTTCATGATCATGTCGCGCTTGAGCTTCGACAAGTGATCGAGGAACACGATGCCCTCCAGATGATCCATCTCGTGCTGGATGCAGGTCGCGAGCAGGCCGTCGAACACCGCGTCGTGCGACTCGCCCTTTTCGTCCAGCCACTTCACCCGGCATCGCGCGGGACGCTCGATATCGGCGAATTGCTCGGGGATCGACAGGCAGCCCTCGGTATAGACCGACATTTCTTCCGACGGTTCGGAGATTTTGGGATTGATGAAGACGCGCGGGTGCCGGATCGGCTTGCCCTCCTCGTCTTCCTCCTCCTGCAGGTCCATGACGACGACGCGCTTGGCGACGCCGACCTGGATCGCGGCCAGGCCGATGCCCGGCGCGTCGTACATCGTGTCGAACATGTCGGCGATCAGCTGGCGCAACGCATCGTCCACGTCCCCAACGGGTTCGGAGACGAGGCGCAAGCGCGGATCGGGTACTTCGACAATCGGTAGAATGGCCATGCCGGTCAAATAGTCGCGGTCCCGGATCGCCGCAAGCACCCGCGTGCTCAGGCGACCGGACGCCGCGCCCGCAATGCCTGGGCCAGCGTCCCTTCGTCGAGATAATCGAGCTCGCCCCCCACCGGCAGCCCATGCGCCAACTGGGTGATCCGCACCGGAAACGCCTCGAGCCGCTCGGCGACGTAATGCGCGGTGGTCTGGCCATCCAGCGTGGCGTTCATCGCCAGCACCACTTCGTCGACCCCGCCATCGGCGACCCGGCGGACCAGACTGTCGATGCGCAAATCCTCCGGACGGACCCCCTCCAGCGCCGACAGCCGCCCGCCCAGCACGTGGAACTTGCCGGGAAACAGCCGCGCGCGGTCAAGCGCCCACAGGTCGGCGACTTCCTCCACCACGCACAAGGCGCGCGCATCCCGGCGCGGATCGGCGCAGATCGCGCACGGGTCCAGCGTGTCGACATTGCCGCAGATGCCGCAGGTGCTCAGCCTCTGGCTCACGGCGCCCAGCGCCGCCAGCAACGGGTCGAGCGCGGTCTCGCGCTTCTTGAGCAGATGCAGCACCGCGCGCCGCGCCGAGCGGGGGCCAAGCCCCGGCAGCCGCGACAGGGCCTGGGTGAGTGCCTCGATTTCAGGAGAAGCCATGAACGCGACATAGGGACTTGCGCCCGGCACTGCCAAGCGGTTGAGGAGATGCCATGCGGATCATCTTCATGGGAACTCCCGAATTCGCCGTTCCGGTGCTCGACGCGCTGGTGCAGGCAGGGCACCAGGTGCTGGCAGCGTACAGCCAGCCGCCGCGCCGCGCCGGCCGCGGCAAGCAACTGACGCCCTCGCCGGTGCATGCCCGTGCCGAGGCCCTGGGGATCGAAGTCCGCACTCCGGTAACCTTGCGCGATGCCGACGCGCAGGCGGCGTTCGCCGCGCTCGGTGCCGATGTGGCGGTGGTCGCGGCCTATGGGCTGATCCTGCCGCGGCCGATCCTCGCGGCGCCCCGGCTGGGCTGCCTCAACGTTCATGCCTCGCTGCTGCCGCGCTGGCGCGGTGCCGCGCCGATCCAGCGCGCCATACTGGCCGGTGATGCGGAGACCGGCGTCGGCATCATGCAGATGGAGGCGGGTCTCGACACCGGCCCCGTCCGCCTGGAGGGTCGCACGGCCATCGATTCGAAGACCGCAGGCGATCTCACGGCCGAACTGAGCGCGATGGGCGCCAGGCTCATGCTCGAGGTTCTCGCCGACCCCGACGCCTTTCCGCCCGCGCCGCAGCCCGAGCAGGGCATCACCCACGCGCCCAAGATCGACAAGGCCGAGGCGCGGCTCGACTTCACGCAATCCGCGGCGACGGTCGAACGCCAGATCCGCGCGTTCAATCCCGCACCCGGCGGGTTCTTCGAGCTGAACGGAGAACGGATACGCGTACACGCAGCCCTCTGCGTTCCGGGCGCCGGCGCGCCGGGCACCGTGCTCGACGCCGCACTCACCATCGCCTGTGGCGACGGCGCGATCCGCCCGACATCGGTACAGCGCGCCGGCCGCGGCATCATGCCGGCCGAGGAGCTGTTGCGCGGCTTCGCCATCCCGCCAGGCACGCGGCTTTGACTCGGTTCGCGCTGACCGTCGAGTTCGACGGCCGCCCGTTCATGGGGTGGCAGCGCCAGAGCCACGGCCCCAGTGTCCAGCAGGCGATCGAGGACGCCGCAGGCAGCGTCACCGGCGAGACCGTGACGGTCCACGCGGCAGGACGTACCGATGCCGGCGTCCATGGCCTTGGCATGCGCGCGCACCTCGATATCGCCCGCGACCTGACGCCGTTCCGCCTGATGGAGGCACTCAACGCCCGCCTGCGTCCCAACCCGGTGGCCATTCTCGACTGCGTGGTAGTACCCGACGACTGGCATGCCCGCTTTTCCTGCCGCGCCCGCCACTACGAATATCGCATCGTCAATCGGCGCGCGCCGCTCACGCACGAAAAGGGCCTGGCCTGGCGTCTGGCCAACCCGCTCGACGCCCCGGCGATGCACGACGCCGCCCAGCAGCTGGTGGGGCTCCACGACTTCACCACCTTCCGCTCGGCGCATTGCCAGTCGGACAGCCCGGTCAAGACGCTCGACCGGCTCGACGTCACGCGCGAGGCCGATCGCATCCTGATCCGCGCCTCCGCCCGCTCCTTCCTTCACCACCAGGTGCGCTCGATGGTGGGATGCCTCGCGCTCGTCGGTCAGGGGCGTTGGAGCGTGTCGGACGTCGGGCGCGCGCTATCGGCAAAGGACCGTCAGGCACTGGGCCTCAACGCCCCGCCCGACGGGCTCTTCTTCCTGCGCGCCGACTATCCGCGAGCCGACGCCGCAGTCGACCCGCCGCTCAGCGGCTGAACCGCGCCGCCAGTTCGACATGAGTCGACCAGCGGAACTGGCCCACCGGTTGCACCCAGTCGAGCGTATAGCCGCCTTTGCACAAAGTCTCGGCATCGCGCGCGAAGGTACTGGGATTACACGAAACATATGCCACCAGCGGCACCTTGGATGCGGCCAGTTCGGCGACCTGCTCGCGCGCGCCTGCGCGCGGCGGATCCAGCACCACTGCATCGAAGTTGTTCAAGTCACCAGGCTGCAGGGGCCGCCGGAACAGGTCGCGATGGTCGGCGAAAACGGCCCGTTGCGCGCGCGTGGCCGCGGCCTTGAGCGCCAGGATAGGATCGCGCGCGGCTTCGGCGGCATAGACCCGCGCGCCGGGCAGCGCGAAGGTGAAGGTGCCCAGCCCGGCGAACAAATCCGCCACTGCCCGCGCGGCGCCGACGACCGCGCGCACCGCCGCGATCAGCGCAGCCTCTCCTTCGCGCGTCGCCTGAAGGAAGTTGCCCGGCGGGAACGGCACCGCGACGCCGCCCAGCGTGACCGCCACCGGCTCGGGCTCCCACCGCGCCGTCGGCCCGAACCCCTCGTCGATCGAAAAGCGCGCAAGCTTGTGGCGCCCGGCAAAGGCGGTGATCGCCTCGGCCGCGGCCAGCCCCTGGGCTTCCAGCCCGTCAATCAGAACGTCACGTCCCTGGTCGGTCTGCGCCAGATGCACGTTGATCCGCCGGTTGCCCGGGATCAACGCCGCCAGCAGTCCCCGCAGCGGCGCGACCAGCTGGAACAGCTCGGGCGCCAGTACCCAGCATTCCTCGATGTCGATCAGCGTGTGGCTGTTCTGCTCGGTGAACCCCATGCGCACCTGCCGCCCGCGCCGTTCGGCATGCAGGGTAGCCCGCCGGCGGGTGTTCGGCGGCGACAGCAGCGGCGTGCGGATCTCCGCCTCCAGCCCCTGCGCCGCCAGCGCCCCACCGATCCGGTCGACGATGAACCCGCTCCAGCTGGCATCGTCCAGATGCTGGAGCTGGCATCCGCCGCATGCCGGGAAATGCTTGCACGGCGGCTGCTGGTGATGCGGGCCCGGGACGACCGCACCGTCGTCCGCCAGCAGATCCCCGGGCGCGGCGAAGCGCACATGCCGTCCGTCCGCCGTCACCCCGTCCCCGCGTCCGGCAACCCGTATGATCTCGTTCAAACTCGAAGACATTCATCAACCGCTTGTGAAATAGGTTCAATCAACGCGTCGGCATGGAAGGCGGGCCCGGCAAGCTGCGCCGCGCGGCCATGCAGCCATGTCGCCGCCTCGGCGGCTTGCACGCTCTTGGCGCCCTGCGCGACCTGCGCGGCGAGCAGCCCCGCGAGCACATCTCCCGTTCCTGCCGTCGACAGCCAGGGCGAGGCTCCGGCCAGCACCCGCACTGCCCCCTTGGGCGAGGCGATCACCGTATCCGCGCCTTTGTGCACGATCGTCGCCCCCGTCGCCCGCGCAGCGGCGAGCGTGCGGTCGATCTTGCTGCCATCGAACCCGAACATCCGGTCGAACTCGCCCGAATGGGGCGTCAGCCAGGTGGGTGCGGTACGCGTCTGCAGCCAGGACGCGGCATTGGTCGCCATCAGGCTGAGCGCGTCGCCGTCGAGCACCAGCGGCTTGTCGGCGGCGAGGGCAGCCCGCAGATAGGCGTCGGCATTGCCGTCTCGGCCCAACCCAGGCCCCAGGACAATGGCATCGATCCGGTCCCATTCGAGAAACTCGGCGAGATCGGCGCTGCTGCCGAACCGGCGCCGCACCAGCGCGTCCGGGCCGCCTTGCCAGGGCTCGGCGCCCGCCAGCACGACATATCCGGCGCCCGATCGCATCGCCGCCACCGACGCCAGCCGCGCCGCCCCCGGCATCGCCCCTTCGATCGCCACCACCAGCCCGCGGCTGTATTTGTGGCTATGCGCGTGCGGCGTGTGGAGGCGCGGTCGCCCGACCGTTCGCCATCCGGTGTCGCTCTCGATCCCGATATCGGCAAGCAGCACCCGCCCCGACCGCTCGAGACCTGCGTCGAGCAGATGTGCAGGCTTCAGCGCGCCGAGCGCCAGCGTCACGTCGACACCGAGCGGCGCGCCCAGATCGGCGCCGGTGTCGGTATCCAGCCCCGATACCAGGTCGATCGCCAGCGTGAACTCGGCCTGGGCGCACAGGTCGGCAAACACTGCCGCCAGCCCACGCTCGAGCGGTCGGGCAAGGCCGGTTCCGAACAGCCCGTCGACCAGCACCGGACGCGGCCTTGCCGCGTAGAGCGACGTGGTCGTGCCTTGCCAAAGCGCATGCATCCGCGCGGCGGCGCCCTCTTTGGGCGCACCGGTCGCCACGACGCTGACGTCCAGCCCCTCATTCTGTAAAAGCCGTGCCGCGACATAGGCATCGCCGCCATTGTTGCCGGGGCCCGCGAGGATCAGGATCGGCCTCCCCATCGCGAAGCGTGCGGTTTCCCGCGCCACCGCCGCGCCGGCACGCTCCATCAAGGCGTCCTGCGATACACCCGACGCGAACACCGCCTGCTCGGCGGCGACGATCTGGGCGGCGGTGAGGATCGGCGCGCCGGCCGGTATCACCGCCGCGCCTCGGAACCCTTGACGGTTGCCGGCAGCCGGTATCGCGCCCCGCCCAGCGCCACTTCGATAACGTCGGGCCCCAGCACCGTGACCACCGCGCGCTCGGCTCCGTCCGCCGCCACGACGCCGCGGCCGTCCTTGGTCACCAATAGCCGGTGAAAGCCGCCTTCGGGCTGGCGCAGTGTCAGGAACATGCCGTCCTGCGACTGGACGCGGTCCACGGTGCAACTGCGGGTGAACGTGTCCGACCCGACCGGCGCACAGGCGATCTTGCCCTCGGCCTCGGCATAGGCCTCGCTCTGCGCCGCGCGCTTGGCGTCGGCCGGCTTGTCAGGAAGCGCCGGCTTGCACGCGGCGAGCAGCAGCAGCGCAGCCAGTCCCCCGCGCGCCGGCAGCGCGCGAGGGCAGGAGCGTGAATCAGATATCCGCGTATACATGGCGTTCGGCGCTGGCTCCCGGGTGCGTCACCGCGCCCTTATAGGCCGGGCCGACGGTTCGGGAATAGCGCCACAGCGCGCCGGATTGATAGTCGTTGACGCGCGGCTGCCACCGCGCCCGCCGCTCGGCGACTTCGGCCTCGGGCACCTGGAGGTCGATCGTCCCCGCTTCGGCGTCGATGCGGATCAAATCGCCATCCTCCACCAGCGCGATCGGCCCGCCTTCCGCAGCCTCCGGCCCGACATGCCCGATGCAGAAGCCGCGCGTGCCGCCGGAGAAGCGGCCGTCGGTGATCAGCGCCACCTTCTCGCCCATGCCCAGCCCATACAGCGCGGCAGTGGTCGACAGCATCTCGCGCATGCCCGGACCGCCCTTGGGCCCTTCATAGCGGATGACGATCACTTCGCCTTCGCGGATCGCGCGCTGCTCGACCGCCGCGAACGCCTCTTCCTCGCAATCGAAGCAGCGCGCCGGGCCCTCGAACTGCAGACGATGCATGCCCGCCACCTTCACGATCGCGCCGTCCGGCGCCAGCGATCCGCGCAATCCCACCACGCCGCCGGTCGGCGTGAGCGGCGTCTTGACGTCATGGATCACCTTCTGATGGGGGTTCCAGGTCACCTCATCGATGTTCTCGCCCAGCGTCCTGCCGCTGACGGTCATACAGTCGCCGTGCAGGAAGCCGCCCGCCAACAGCGTCTTCATCAGCATGTACACGCCGCCGGCCTCGTACATATCCTTGGCGACATAGCGCCCGCCCGGCTTCAGATCGGCGATGTAGGGGGTCGTCTTGAAGATCTCGGCCACGTCGAACAGGTCGAACTCGATGCCGGCCTCGCTCGCCATCGCCGGCAAGTGCAGCGCGGCGTTGGTCGATCCGCCCGTCGCCGCGACCACGCGCGCCGCGTTTTCGAACGCGTCGCGGGTACACAGGTCGCGCGGGCGCAGGTTGCGCGCGATCAACTCCATCACCTGCACCCCGGCGGCATGCGCCACCTGTTCTCTGCTGGTATAAGGAGCAGGCGCCATGTTGCTGTTCGGAATGGACAACCCAATCGCTTCGGCAACGCAGGCCATGGTGTTGGCAGTGAACTGCCCGCCACAGGCGCCGGCACCCGGACAGGCGACCTTTTCCAGATCATGCACTTCGCTCAGCGGACACGCACCCGCGGCGTAGCGGCCGACCGCTTCGAACACATCGACCACGGTCACGTCCTTGTCGTGGAAGCGGCCCGGCAGGATCGATCCGCCATAGACGAAGATCGACGGCACGTTGAGGCGCAGCATCGCCATCATCATCCCCGGCAGCGATTTGTCGCACCCGGCAAAGCCCACCAGCGCGTCATAGCAATGCCCGCGCACGCTGAGCTCGACTGAATCTGCGATCACTTCGCGGCTGACGAGCGACGACTTCATCCCCTGGTGGCCCATGGCGATGCCGTCGGTAACGGTGATGGTGTTGAACCGCCGCGGCATACCGCCGCCCGCAATCACCCCGCGCCGCGCGACTTCTGCCTGTGCGTCGAGCGTGATGTTGCACGGCGCGCTGTCGTTGCCCGCGGACGCCACGCCGACGAACGGCTTGGCGATGTCCTCCTCGGGAATGCCCATCGCATAGTAATAGCTTCGGTGCGGCGCGCGCTCGGGACCAACGGAAACATGACGGCTGGGGAGCGTGGATTTATCAAACTGGTGTGTCATAGCGCGACAGGCTATTGCGCGGCAGCAACTCCGCGCGCAAGACTATTGCGCAAAGAATTTGCCAGTTCGGCGAGCAGTGCAGTCCACCCGGCAACCCCGTCGCGGTGGCGGATCAGATCGTTGCGGATCTCGATCGCCGCGGAGGGGATGCCATTGGCTTCGGCGTGCCGGTTCAGAGTCGCGTTAAGCAGCCGCCCCGAATAAGGCTGGTTGTCCCCGGTCACCCATCCACGCTCCTCGAAGAAGCGGATCGCCGGCAGCGCGGCGCGGGCGTCGCGATTGTAGAGGATGCCGACTTCCCACGGCCGGTCGGTACCACCCTGTTCCAGCCGCGGCGTGAAGCTGTGGATCGACAGGATCAGCCTGGGCCGCTGAGCGCGCACCCGGTTGGCGAGCAATCGGTGATAGGGCGCATGGAAGCGCGCGATCCGCTCGGCACGGTCGGCATGTTCATTGCCGGGGACCGCATGGCCGTCGGATCGGAGCGGGATCAGCGCAGGATGGTCGGGCTCGCGGTGGAGATCGACGACCAGCCGCGACGCCGTCGCCAGGATCGCCGGCGCGTCGAGCGTCGCGGCAACACCGCGGGTAAGTGGCCCGGCGCCGATATCCACGCCAATGTGCAGATCGAGCAGCTCGGGCGCGATGCCGAGATCCACATCGTCCGGCACGGCTTTTGAGGCATGGTCGCAAAGGAGCAGGATATCCCGCTGCGACCCCTCAAGTATTTCAGCCGGTGGTGTCATCGGAAGTCCGCTTCTCGCTTGTCTTGGAATGCCCGGAGTCCTTCGGCAAACTCCGCACCGCCAAAGGCCGCGTCGAACTGCGCATCAAGGCCGCTGCTGCCGGCCACCATGCGCTTGAGCAATCGCACGGCGCCCGGCGCATTGGCGGCGATCCGCAGCGCCATCGCCTGTGCCGCGGCGCCCGCATCCTGCGCACGAGCCTCCACCAGCCCGATCTGCGCGGCCGCATCGGCATCGATCCGCTCGGCAGTGAACAGCAGCCGCGACGCCTGTCCCCGGCCGATCTGCGTCACAAGCCGCGCGACATCAGCCTGCGGATAGCCGATGCCCAGCCTTGCCGGCGTGATTGCGAAAACCGCATCATCGCCGGCGATGCGGATGTCGGCCGCCAGCGTCAGGGCCACTGCCGCGCCGAAGCAGCCGCCGTCGATCGCGGCGATGACCGGCATCGGCAATGCCGCGACCGCCTCAATGCCGGCGCGCATCGCCTGGCGAAACCGCACCCGCAGATCCGGATCGTCCCGAAGCCGCGCGAACTCGCCGATGTCCGCGCCTGCCGAGAAGATGCCGGAAGCCTCCGAGCGCAGGATCACCGCGCGGGCATCGCCGATCCGGCCGAGCGTCTCGGCCAGCGTGTCCCACCCGGCGATCGGCAGCGCGTTGCGCGCCGCCCCGCGGTCGAGCGTGACGACGGCGATCGGTCCGTCTTGAAGCAAGTGGATCATGGGACGGCTCTGCCCGATCGGGCGGAGCCTGTCACGATGGTGGCGCGGGGCGAGCCGGGCCACCAGCGGACGTCCGGCCCCGCCGTCTGATCCGCTGCGTCCACTCTCTCGCACGCCCGCAAAGCCCCGCTTACCAAGCCTGGCAGACGCTCAAACAAGCTGCGTAACCGCGCTCCACCAGCCTGCCCGCGCCATCGCGGCGCCCGCGGCGGCGCACGCCTCCGCCTCGTCGAACAGCGCGAAGCACGTCGCTCCCGACCCGGACATCCGCGCGAGCACCACGCCGGGCTCGGCCTTGAGCGCGGCGATCACCTCGGCGATCACTGGCGCGGCCGCGATCGCCGGCGCCTCGAGGTCGTTGCGCCCTTCCAGCGGATCACGGCCCAACGGGCCTCGGTCGACACCATCCCAGCGCTCGAACACCGAAGCGGTCGACACCGCCACACCCGGGTTCACCAGCAGCACCGGCGTTCCCGGCCGCCCCGGCACCGGCTCCAGCTTCTCGCCCCGTCCCCGCCCGATTGCCGTACGTCCCAGCAGGCAGGCGGGCACGTCGGATCCCAGCCCTTCGGCGATGTCGAACAATGCCGGATCGTCGACCGCGACGCCCCGCAGCCGCGCCAGCGCCCGCAACGTCGCCGCCGCATCCGCCGATCCGCCGCCGAGCCCCGAGGCCACCGGCAGATGCTTTTCCAGCTCGATGGCATAGGCGCCATCGCCGAACCGCTCGCCGAAGCGCGCGGCGGCGCGCGTGACGAGATTGTCGCCCTCGGACGACAAGGCATCCGCGAACGGCCCGGTGATGGCAAAGCGCGGGGCATCCGCCGGCGCCACGCGAACCACATCGCCGAACGCCACGAACGCGAACAGCGTCTCGAGTTCGTGATAGCCGTCAGCGCGGCGCGCGCGGACATGCAGCGCGAGGTTGAGCTTGGCGGGCGCGGGTTCGGTGATCATCCCCGCGCCTTAGCAGCCCGCCTGGAGAATGGCAGGCGCCGATCTTCACACTTGGTCTCAAACCCGGCACCGGCCCAGCGACGCCGGCACCTGCCGCCGAGCCTTCCGTGAGCCGTTACATATTCGGGTAGTTCGGCCCGCCCCCGCCCTCGGGCACCACCCAATTGATGTTCTGGGTCGGGTCCTTGATGTCGCAGGTCTTGCAGTGGACGCAATTCTGCGCGTTGATCTGGAAGCGTGGCTCGCCGGCCTCCTCCACCACTTCATACACGCCGGCCGGGCAGTAACGCTGCGCCGGCTCGGCATAGACCGGCAGGTTGAACCGGATCGGGATGTCCGGATCCTTCAGCGTCAGGTGGACCGGCTGGTCCTCCTCATGATTGGTGTTCGAAATGAACACCGAGGACAGGCGATCGAAGGTCAGCACCCCGTCGGGCTTGGGATAGTCGATCTTCCGCGCGTGCTCGGCGCGCCACAGGCTCTCATGGTCGGGCTTGTGCTTCATGGTGATCGGCCAGCGCAGGCCGACCGTCTCCATCCACATCGCCACGCCGGAGAGCAGCGTTCCCCAGGTGTCGCCGAACTTCTTCACCAGCGGCGCGACGTTGCGGACGGTGCGCAACTCCTTGTACACCCAGCTCTGCTCGTACGCAGCCGGATAGGCGTCGAGCGTGTCGCTGGTCCGCCCTGCCGAAACCGCCGCGAACGCCGCCTCGGCCGCCATCATGCCGCTCTTCATCGCGGTGTGCGTGCCCTTGATCCGCGGCACGTTGAGGAAGCCGGCGGTGTCGCCAATCAGCGCCGCGCCCGGCATCACCAGCTTGGGCACCGACTGCCAGCCGCCCTCGCTGATCGCCCGCGCGCCATACGACACGCGCTTGCCGCCTTCGAGCAGCGCGGCGATCTCGGGATGGGTCTTCCAGCGCTGCATCTCGTGGAACGGCGAGAGATAGGGGTTCTTGTAGTTCAGCCACACCACGAAGCCGAGCGCCACCTGGCCGTCGGCCTGATGATACAGGAAGCCGCCGCCATTCGACTCGCCTTCCTTCAGCGGCCACCCCTGGGTGTGTACCACCTTGCCCGGCACATGCTTCTTGGGATCGATGTCCCACAATTCCTTGATGCCGATGCCGTATACCTGCGGCTGCGCGTCCGAACACAAGTCGAACTGCCGCTGCAACTGCTTGGACAGATGCCCCCGCACGCCCTCGCCGAAGAAGGTATATTTGGCGTGCAGCTCCAGCCCGGGCTGATAGTCGCCCTTGTGCGTGCCGTCGCGCGCCACGCCCATGTCGCCGGTGGCCACGCCCTTCACGCTGCCATCCTCGTTGTAGAGGATCTCGGCCGCGGCAAAGCCTGGGAAGATCTCGACCCCCATCTCCTGCGCCTTGTCGGCCAGCCAGCGGCACAGATTGCCGAGCGAGCCGGTATAGGTGCCCTTGTTGTGGAGGAACGGCGGCGTCAGGAACTCGGGGAAGCTCGACTTGCCCTTCTCGCTCAGCACCCAATGGTGGTTCTCGGTCACCGGCGTGCTCGCCAGCGGGCAGCCATCCTCGCGCCACGTCGGCAGCAGTTCGTCCAGCGCCTTGGGGTCGACCACGGCGCCCGACAGGATGTGCGCGCCGACCTCCGAACCCTTTTCCAGGATGCAGACGGACAGCTCCTGCCCCGCCTGCTCGGCCAGCTGCTTCAGCCGGATCGCCGCCGACAGGCCCGATGGCCCTGCCCCGACGATCACGACGTCATAGGGCATCGACTCCCGCTCGCTCATCCTCTTTATCCTCGCGAAACTCATCAATGGGCGTACAGGTCGCGCTTGTCGTCGCGCGTCCGCCACGTCCTGCCTGCCGCGTCGATGAAGGCAGATTGACCACGGCGTCAACAGGGATTCAAAGATAGGGTATGGGGGCGGAACCGATCCAGGATTGGCAGAAGACACTCGCGAGCACGCTGGAATGGTGGCGCGACGCCGGGGTCGACATGCTCGTCGAGGACGATCCGCACGACTGGCTGATCCGCGCCGCCCCGCCCGTCGAACCCGCAACGAACCCCGTCGCCGTAGCGGCTCCCGTCGCCGAGGTCCTGCCCGACACGCTAGACGCCTTTGTCGAATGGCGCCTGAGTGACTCCGCGCCCGAGGCCGGCTGGCACGCCCCGCGCTTCGCACCGACCGGCCCGAAGGAAGCGGAATGGGTATTGCTCACCGACATGCCCGAAGCCGAGGATGACGCCCGGTTGATGGAGGGACCTGCCGGCCAGCTGCTCGACCGCATGCTCGCCGCCATCGGGCTGTCGCGCGAGTCGGTCCATCTCGCCAGCCTGGTCGTCGCTCGCCCGATGACCGGCCGCATTCCCCCCGAACAGGAGCCGCGGCTGATCGAGCTCGCGCGGCATCACCTGTCCTTGCTCCGGCCCAAAAAGCTGCTCCTGCTCGGCCAAGCGGCAAGCCGTGTGTTGGCTGAGACGAACGGCACCGGCGGCCCCGATAGTATACACGCGGTTAACCATTTTGGGGCAAAGACCCTGCTGGTGGCGACCTTCCACCCGCGCTTTCTGTTGGAGCGGCCGGTCGCAAAGAGTGAAGCCTGGAAACATCTGCTGCTTTTGAGCCGGGGGCCCAGCGAGTGACGAAGCGTATCCTTATCGCCGCGGCCATGATCGCGGCACCGGTCGCGGCGCATGCCGATGTCCTTCCCGCGGGCGCTCCGCTCGCCCCCGGCGATTCCGCCGCGTCCGCGCCGCTGCGCGACGGCGACGGCATTCCCGACCAGCTCGATGCCGACCAGCGCGAAGGCTACCGCAAGGTGTTCGCCGCAATCCGTGCCGAACAATGGATCGACGCCCAGATCCAGCTCGATTCGATGAAGCCCGGTCCGCTCCACGCGATCGCCCGCGCCGAGCTCTACACCGCCAAGAACTCGCCCAAGGTCGAGCTCGCCCCGCTGATCACGCTGCTCCAGGAAGCCCCCGAGCTTCCCGAGGCCGAACAACTCGCGCGCATGGCCAAGACGCGCGGCGCGGCCGATCTGCCGCTGCTGCCGCAGGCGCAGCGCCTGATCTGGTTCGACGGTGCCCCCGTCCGCCAGCGCGCCCGCTCGATCAAGAGCGACACCGCCGCCACCTCGGTCGCCATCGAGATCTCGCCCTTCGTGAAGGCCGATGACGGCGTCCAGGCCGAAGCCGTGGTCGAGAAGTTCGCCGCCGATCTCACGCCCGAAGCGCTGACCGAGTGGCAGCAAAAGGTCGCCTGGATCTATTATGTCGCCGGCGACGACGGCAACGCCCGCCGCATGGCCGCCAAGGCGCAGCAGGGCGTCGGCGACTGGGCTGCGCAGGCCGATTGGGTCGGTGGCCTCGCCGCCTGGCGTCAGCAGGATTGCGTCGATGCCGGCACTTCGTTCGAACGCGTCGCCAGCCGCGCCGCCGACATCGAATTGCGCTCGGCCGGGCTTTATTGGGGCTCGCGCGCCGACATGATGTGCGGTCGCCCGGACAGGGTCGGGCAGAAGCTCCGCGCCGCGACGCAGTATAGCGAAAGCTATTACGGCCTGCTCGCCAAGGCAGCGCTCGCGATCGAGGACAAGCCCGGCAAGGGCGAGAAGATGGTCGCGCAGGACTGGCAGGTGCTCGCCCGCCGCCCCAATGTCCGCGTCGCTGCCGCTTTGGTCGAAGTCGGCGAGACCAGCCTGGCCGACAAGGTGCTCCGCCACCAGGCCCGCTTCTCGACTCCGGCCGAGCACAGCGCGCTCAGCCGCCTGGCTGGACGCTTCGACCTCGCCTCCACCCAGCTGTGGCTGTCGCACAACGGCCCCTCGGGCGCGAAGCCGCTGCTCCAGGCCCGCTACCCCTCGCCCAATTGGACCCCCGCCGGCGGCTGGCGCGTCGACAAGGCGCTGGTATTCGCCCACACGCTCCAGGAATCCCGTTTCAACTCCGAGATCCGCAGCGCCGCCGGCGCGATGGGGCTCATGCAGGTCAAGACCGGCGCCGCCACCGATGTCGGCCGCCGCCGCGGTGTCACTTATGCCGCCTCCGATCTGACCAAGCCGTCAGTCAACATGGAGATCGGCCAGTCCTATCTCGAGCAGCTGCGCGACCAGCCCTTCACCGGCGGGCTGCTGCCCAAGGTAATCGCCGCCTATAATGCCGGCCCGACGCCGGTGCAGGCCTGGAACAGCCTCACCAAGGACAATGGCGACCCCCTGCTCTACATCGAAAGCATCCCCTATTGGGAAACGCGCGGCTACGTCATGGTCGTGCTGCGCAACTATTGGATGTACGAGCAGCAGGAAGGCCGCAAGTCGGTCAGCCGCGCCGCGCTCGCGCAGGGCATGTGGCCGCGCTTCCCCGGGCTTCCCGGCGCCCCGGCCGTCCGGATCGGCGCCCGCACCGCGCCTGCCGGTGCACGGCAGCTCGCCCGTGCCAATTGATGCCAGCATCGCGTTCCGGCCGGTCCGGATCGCCGTGCTCACCGTCTCCGACACCCGCGGCCTGGCCGAGGACCGCTCGGGCGGCCGCCTCGTCGAGCGGCTGACCAGCGCCGGCCACGAACTTGCCGACCGGGCGATCGTCCGCGACGATTCCGACCAGATCATCGGCAAGCTCCACGCCTGGATCGACGATCCCGAGATCGACGTCGTGCTCACCACCGGCGGCACCGGCGTCACGGGGCGGGACATCACCCCCGAGGCTCTGGCCCGCGTCTGGGACAAGGAGATCCCCGGTTTCGGCGAGCTGTTCCGCTGGCTCAGCTACCAGAGCATCGGCACCTCGACGATCCAGTCGCGCGCCACCGCCGGCGTGGCGCGGGGCACCTATCTCTTCGCCCTCCCCGGCTCGACCGGCGCCGTCACCGATGCCTGGGACGGCATCCTCGCCACCCAGCTCGACATCCGCCACAAGCCCTGCAACTTCGTCGAACTGATGCCGAGATTGATGGAGCGGTAAACCCAATCCTCCCCGTCCCGGGGAGGAATATTCACCCCTCGCTGACAAACACCCCCAGCACATTCCCCGCCGGATCGCGAAAGTGGAACCGCCGCCCGCCGGGATAGCCGAACACCGGCACCACGATCTCGCCGCCCGCCGCCTCGACCTTCGCCAGCGCGTCCTCCAGATCCTGTACCTCGACCAGCACCAGCACCTGCTCGATCGGCTGATCCGCGCTGCCGTTGAGCCCCAGGTCGACATCGCCGCCGGTCGTCGCGGCATAGTCCGGCCCGAAATCGGTGAACCCCCAGCCGAACGCCTGCGCATAGAAGTCCCGCACCGGCCCCGTGCCCGTCACCGGCAGTTCCACATAGCTGATCCGTGCCATCATCCACCCCCTAATCGTTCTTGCTATGTTCTACACGATTGCCTAGCATTTTGCAATGGCAAAGACTCGCGCCGTCCGCGGCGCCACCCTCAACCAGGAGAGCACGCGCTTTAACCTCGCCCAGCGTGAGGCCGATGGCGACTGGCTCGACGCGCAATCCGACATCGACGGCGCGCCGCCGCCGCTGCGCACCACCGTCACCGTCGAAAAGCCGCGCACCATCCTCACCCGCAACAATTCGCCGGACATCGGCTTCGATCGCTCGGTGAACCCGTATCGCGGCTGCGAGCATGGCTGCATCTACTGCTTCGCCCGGCCCAGCCACGCCTTTCACGATCTTTCCCCCGGCCTCGATTTCGAAAGCAAGCTGTTCGCCAAGCCCGACGCCCCCGCCCTGCTCCGCGCCGAGCTGCAGAAGCGCAACTACGCGTGCCGCCCGATCGCCTTCGGCACCAACACCGATCCCTATCAGCCGATCGAGGCGGCCTGGCGGATCACCCGCGGCTGCATCGAAGTGCTCGCCGCGTGCGACCACCCGATCACCATCACCACCAAGTCCGACCGCGTCACCCGCGACATCGATTTGCTCGCGCCGATGGCCGCCAAGGGGCTCGCCGCGGTGATGCTCTCGGTCACCACCCTCGACCCGCGTACCGCGATGACGGTCGAGCCCCGCGCCACCACGCCGATGCGCCGCATCGCCGCGATCCGCACGCTTTCGGACGCCGGCATTCCCGTCTTCGTCTCGCTCGCCCCGGTCATCCCGCAGATCACCGACCACGAGATCGAGCACATCCTCGAGCTCGCAGCCCAGGCCGGCGCCCGCTCCGCTTTCTTCCTCCCCGTCCGCCTGCCGCACGAAGTGGCGCCGCTGTTCCGCGCCTGGCTGGACGCCCATTTCCCCGATCGCGCCGCCAAGGTGATGGCCACCATCCAGTCGATCCGCGGCGGCCGCGACAACGATCCCGATTTCTTTTCCCGCATGAAGGGCCAGGGTCCGTGGGCCGAGCTGCTGCGCACCCGCTTCCGCATCGCGGCGCGCCGCCATGGCCTGGACGGCGCGCGCATCCAGCTGCGCACCGACCTGTTCCGCCCGCCCCCCGGGCCGCAGGGCGAGCTGTTCTGATTGCCAGCCCACCCCGCCGCCCGTAAGCACTGCCTTCGCTTCAAGGATCTTCGATGCGCGCTTTCCTGCTGGCGGTGATCGCCCTTTTCATTGCCCCCGCCGCGTTCGCCCAGGCCGACCCGCTTCCCACCGGCAAGCTGCCCGACCTGGTCCAGCCGGTCGCCTACCGCCTCGACATGACGATCGTCCCGGCCCAGCCGCGCTTCGGCGGGCATACCGAGATCGATGTCGACCTCAAGCGCCCCGCCGCCTCGATCTTCCTCCACGGCCGCAGCCTCCACATCACCAAGGCGCTGGTCCGCGTCGGCCGCAAGGAGACGCCGGTCACCTTCACGCAAAAGACGCCGCAGGGCCTCGCCCAGGTCGATTTCGGCCGCACGCTGCCCGCCGGCCGCCTCACGCTCAAGTTCGACTATGACGCCGCCTTCGCCACCGGCCCCGCGGGCCTCTACCATCTCGATATCGCCAAGGACTGGTACAGCTGGACGCAGTTCGAATCGATCGACGCCCGCTCCGCCTTCCCGTCCTTCGACGAGCCCGGCTACAAGACCCCGTTCACGGTCTCGATCCGCACCGCGCCCGGGCTGATGGCGGTCAGCAACGCGCCCGAGGCCGGCAAACCGGTCAAGGCCGGCAAGCTCGTCCGCCACGACTTCATCGCCACCAAGCCGCTGCCGACCTATCTGGTCGCCTTCGTCGTCGGCCCCTTCGCGCATCTCGAAACCGTCGTTCCGCCCTCGCCGCAGCGCAAGGAGCCGCTGCCGCTGCGCGTCATCGGCACCAAGCCCAACGCCGGCCAGCTCCAGTTCGCGCTCGCCGAATCCGGCAGGATCGTCACGCTGCTCGAAGAGTATTTCGACCAGCCCTTCCCCTATCCCAAGCTCGACCAGATCGGCTCGCCGGTCATGCCCGGAGCGATGGAGAATGCCGGCGCCGATATCTATGGCGACGGCATCCTGTTCCTCGACGAGGCCGCATCGAGCGCGACCAAGCAGACCTTCGGCATGGTCGTCGCGCACGAGCTGTCGCACCAATGGTTCGGCGATCTCGTCACCCCCGCCTGGTGGGACGATATCTGGCTGAACGAAAGCTTCGCCAACTGGATGGGCTACCGCATCGGCAACGCCTGGCGCCCGAACCTCAACATCGGCGTCGACGCGATCAAGGAGGGCTTCGACGCGATGACGCTCGACGCGCTCGTCGCCGGCCGCCCGATCCATGAGCGCATCACCAAGGACGCCGATATCGATGCCGCGTTCGACGCCATCACCTATGGCAAGGGCGGTCAGGTCGTCGGCATGATCGCCGCCTATATGGGCGAGGAGAAGTTCCGCGACGGCGTCCGCCTCCACATGCGCCGCCACCTCTACGCCAACGCCACCACCGACGAGTTCTTCGCCTCGCTCGCCGAAGCCGCACACGATCCGCGCGTGCTCGCCTCGCTGCGCAGCTTCGTCGATCAACAGGGCGTTCCCGTCGTCACCCTGCAACGCGCCGGAACCACACTGCAGGCGACTCAGCAGCGCTACGCCGCGTTCGGCACCAATGCGCCCGCGCAACAGTGGATCATCCCGCTCTGCCTGCGGGCGGGCGACACCAAGAATTGCACCCTGCTCGAAGGCGCCGGTGCCACGATCCCGGCCCCTGCCGCGGCGAACTCGCCGCTGATGCCCAACGCCGGAGGCTGGGGCTATTACCGCTTCGAGCTCGACCAGCCCGATTGGGACGCACTGATCGCCGCCGGCGCGGCCCTGCCCGAGGCAGAGGCACTCGCGCTTGGCGACAGCCTCTGGGCCAGCTTCCACGCCGGCAAGCCGCGCACCGCGCAGCTCTTCCAGCTCGCCCGCGTGATGGCGGCCCACCCCGCCACCCGCGTGGCGCTCGACAACGCCAAGCGGTTGCGCGGCCTGGAAGAAGACGGGCTCGTCTCCACCCAGGCGCTGCCCGCCTATCGCACGCTGCTCGCCGGCATCTACGGGCCGATGCTCGACAAATTGGGCTTCGACCCCGCTGCCGGCGCCTATGCCGCTGAGAACCCGGACACCCGCCAGCTCCGCGCCGACCTGCTCGCCACGCTGGTCGCCGCGCACGACGCGACCGTGCGCGCGAAGCTCACCGCCGCGCTCGACGCGTACCTTGCCGGTGACGCAAGCGCGCTTGACGCGAAGTTCCTCGAAACCGCGATTGCCGTCACCACGGAGGATCGCGGCCCTGCATTTGCCCGCCTGATCGCCGACAAGGCGTTGTCGCAGGCCACGCCGGTGCTTGGAGAGGCCGCGTTCCAGGGCATCGCAGCCTCGAACAGTCCAGAGGTCGCGCGCTGGTTCTTCAACGACTTCGCCGACCCGCGCCTTCCTGCCGAGGCTCGGATCATGATCACGCCGCTGTTCCTCGAAGCGCCCGGCACCCGCGACATCGCCAGCAGCTTCATGCTCGCCCATTTCGACGAATATTCGAAGGCGGCCGGCGGCGGCGGCATCTTCTCGGCCCGCCTCGCCGCGACCTTCGACAGCCTGTGCTCGGCCGAACAGGCGGCTCAGGTCGATGCCAAGCTCCGTCCCCAGCTCGCCAATGACAGCACCCTGGGGCTGGACCGCGCCCTCGAAACCATCCGCAACTGCGCCCGCTTCCGCGACGCCAAGGCCGCCGAAGTCAGCGCCGCGGTACTGGCGGTGCAGTAAGGTCTGCAGCGCGGCATAACGGCTGCCACCACCCCACACCGTCACCCCGGCCTTGTGCCGGGGTCCACCTCACCGTCATCGAGCAGCTTCGACATCGGAGCGGATCGCCCGCCGCACGGTGGATCCCGGCACAAGGCCGGGATGACGTGTGTGGATGCGTTGCTCGACCTCTCGCGTGCGGCGAGGCCCGCAGGAGCCGCGCCTCACTCCAACCGAAACCCGCGATATTCCTCCCGGATCGCCGTCTTCAGCAACTTCCCCGTCGCGGTATGCGGCAGCGAGTCCACGAACAGCACGGCATCGGGCAACCACCATTTGGCGACATGCGCCGACAGATGCGCCCGCACCGCCGCCGCATCGACATCGGCCCCCTGCTTGCGCACCACCAGCAGCACCGGCCGCTCTTCCCACCGCGGATGATGCACCCCGATCGCCGCCGCCTCGGCCACGCCGGCACACCCCACCGCGCAATTTTCCAGCTCGACCGAGCTGATCCACTCGCCGCCCGACTTGATCACGTCCTTCACGCGGTCGGTGATCTGCATCGTGCCATCGGGATGCAGCACCGCGACATCGCCGGTGTCGAACCAATTATCGGCATCGACCGCCAACGCCTCGTCCTTGAAATATTGGCCGATCACCCACGGCCCCCGTACGTGCAGCCGCCCCGAACTTACTCCATCGCGCGGCAGCTCCGCGCCGTCCTCGCCCACCACGCGCAGCTCAACTCCGAACGGCACGGTGCCCTGCTTGGAAACCTGGTCGACCTGCTGCTCGAAGCGCAGATCATCCCAGTCGGGCGACGGCGCGCCCATCGTCCCGATCGGCGAGGTTTCGGTCATCCCCCAGGCATGGTTGACGCAGATGCCCATCCGCATCAGCCGCTCGATCATCGCGCGGGGCGCGGCCGATCCGCCGATCGTCACGATCTTCAAATGCCGGGGCGCCTCCCCCGTCGCGTCCATATATTGGAACATCGCGAACCAGACGGTGGGGACACCCGCCGAGTGCGTGACCTGTTCGCCGTTCATCAGCGCGCACAGGATTTTGGGCTCGTTGACCGCCGAGAACACCAGCTTGATCCCCGCCGCCGCTGCCGCCCAGGGCAGGCCCCAGCCGACCGCATGGAACATCGGCACTACCGGCAGCGCCACCGCGCGCCGCGACAGGTCGAACACATCGGGCTGCAACTCGGCGATCGCGTGCAGCACGGTCGAGCGGTGGCTATAGACCACACCTTTGGGGTTGCCGGTCGTTCCGCTGGTGTAACAAAGCATGCACGGCGCGCGCTCGTCCCCCTCGACCCAGGCATAGGCACCGTCTTGCGCGTCAAGCAGAACGTCAAATGCGCCATCGTCGAAGCACACATAATGCTCGATCGTCGTCCACTGATCTCGCATCCGCTCCACGATCGGCGCGAACGCCCGGTCATAGAACAGCACTCGGTCCTCGGCATGGTTGGCGATGAAGGCCAGCTGGTCGTCGAACAGCCGCGGGTTGATCGTGTGGATCAGGCCCCCCATCCCCGCCACGCCGTACCACGCCACCAGGTGCCGGGCATGGTTCATCGCCAGCGTCGCCACCCGGTCACCGGGACGAACGCCCAGCCGCTCCAGCGCCTGCGCCAGCCGCCGTGCATCCCGCGCGATCCCTGCCCAGTCGGTCCGTGTCTCGCTGCCATCGGCCCAACGGGTAACGATCTCCCGCCCCCCATGCTCGCGCGCCGCATGGTCGAGCAACCGCGTCACCCGCAGCTCGAAATCCTGCATCCCTCCAAACATCGCTCTCTCCGGCTTTATGTTTTGCCGGAAGGTATCGCATGGAAGCTCGAAGTCGAGCAGTTCATCACGCGCAGATCCTCCCCCGGAGGGGGAGGTGGGATGCGCAGCATGACGGAGGGGTATTCTCCGCGAGCGCTCGCTACCGCGAGTGCTCCCCTCGACTAAGCCGCCGCCGCCAACGTGACCTCGGGATTTCCGAACCGCGCCGAGCGCACACCCGGAACCCCCCGCAGCGCCTCGATCATTTCCTCGTCCAGCCGGAAATTGCGGCCGATCACCAGTTCGGCCTGCCCCTCGGGACCATAGGGCACCCATAGCCGGACCGTGCTCCGTCCACCGCGCCGATCGCCGATCATCTGCGCCAGCCGCGGCATCACCGCGACGTCGTCGACCTCCAGGTCGATGATCAGCCGCGCCGCGTCCGCCAGGGCCTCGAACGGCTGCACCCGCTTCACCGACACGCGCGGCGTGTCCTCGCCCGCGCGCTTGTCCAGCTCGACGGTAAGCACCGCGCAGCCACCCGCCTTGGCCGCCTCTTCCAGATCCTTCGCCGCCACTTCGTCGAAACAGGTCGTCAGCGTCTGCGCGCTCTGGTCGGAGATCGTCGCCATCAGGTACTTGTTGCCCCGCGCCGAGGTCCGCCACCGCGCATCCTCGATCAGCGCGGCGATCGTGGCACCGACGCGCCCGCCTACCGGAACATCCACCTCCGCCAGCGATCCGATCTCGCGCACCCCATGCATCCGCGTCAGGTGCCCATAACGGTCGAGCGGATGCGCCTCGAAATAATAGCCATAGGCATCGCGCTCGGCGTTGATCCGCTCGGACCTCGACCAGTTCGCCCCGCGCGGCAGCTGGATCGCACTTCCGCTCGGCTCGGCCTCGCCGAACAGGCCGCCCTGCCCGCTCGTCTTGTTGGCAAAGGTGCGCTGCGCCACCGCCAGGATCGTCTCGGCGGCGGCGTGCACCCCCGCCCGGTTCGGCTGGATCGCGTCGAAGGCTCCTGCCGCCGCCAGCGTCTCCAGCTGCCGCTTGTTGATCAGCCGCGGATCGACGCGCTTGGCGAACTCGTCGAGCGACTTGAACAGTCCCTTGGCGTCGCGCTCCTCGACCAGCTCGTCCATCGCCTTTTCGCCCACGCCCTTCAGCGCGCCGAGCGCATAGCGGACCGCCAACCCGTCGCCGTGCCGCTCGACATGGAAGTCGGCCAGGCTCTTGTTGATGTCGGCGGGCAGCACCTCGATGTTCAGCCGGCGCATGTCGTCGGCGAAGATCGCCAGCTTGTCGGTCTGGTGGATGTCGTACGCCATCGACGCGGCGAAGAACTCGTGCGGATGGTGCGCCTTGAGCCACGCGGTCTGGTAGGCGAGCAGCGCATAGGCCGCCGCGTGCGACTTGTTGAAGCCATAGCCCGCGAACTTGTCGATCAAGTCGAACAGCTCGTTGGCCTTGCTGGCCTTGATGTTGTTCACCTTCGCGCAGCCCTCGACGAAGATCGCGCGCTGCTGGTCCATCTCCGCCTTGATCTTCTTGCCCATCGCGCGGCGCAGCATGTCGGCGCCGCCCAGCGAGTAGCCCGCCAGGATCTGCGCGGCCTGCATCACCTGTTCCTGATAGACGAAGATCCCATAGGTCTCCTTCAGGATCGGTTCGAGCGCCTCGTGCGGATAGACGATCTCCTCGCTGCCCTGCTTGCGTCGGCCAAAGCTCGGGATGTTGTCCATCGGGCCGGGACGGTAGAGCGACACCAGCGCGATGATGTCGCCGAAATTGGTCGGGCGCACGGCCGTCAGCGTGCGGCGCATGCCTTCGGATTCCAGCTGGAACACGCCCACCGTGTCGCCGCGCTGGAGCAGGTCGTACACCTCGGTGTCGTCCCAGCTCAGCGTATCCAGATCAACGTCGATCCCGCGGTCGCCCAGCAGTTCGACTGCCTTTTTGAGCACCGACAGCGTCTTGAGGCCGAGAAAGTCGAACTTCACCAGCCCGGCACCCTCGACATATTTCATGTCGAACTGGGTGACCGGCATGTCCGAGCGTGGATCGCGGTACAGCGGCACCAGCTGCGCCAGCGGCCGGTCGCCGATCACCACACCCGCAGCGTGAGTCGACGAATGCCGCGGCAGCCCTTCCAGCCGCATCGACAGGTCCACCAGCCGCCGCACATCGGCCTGGCTCTTATACTCGGCATGGAACTCAGAAACGCCGTTCAGCGTCCGCTCGAGCGTCCAGGGATCGGTCGGGTGGTTGGGGATCAGCTTGGCGAGCCGGTCGACCTGGCCATAGCTCATCTGCAGCACGCGGCCGATGTCCTTGATCACCGCGCGCGCCTTCATCGTCCCGAAGGTGATGATCTGCGCGACCTTGTCCGCGCCATAGCGCTCCTGGACGTAGCGGATCACTTCGCCGCGCCGGGTTTCGCAGAAATCGATGTCGAAATCCGGCATCGACACGCGTTCTGGGTTCAAAAAGCGCTCGAACAGCAGCCCCAGCTTGAGCGGATCGAGGTCGGTGATCGTCAGCACCCACGCCACCACCGATCCCGCGCCCGAGCCACGCCCCGGCCCCACCGGAATGTCGTGCGCCTTGGCCCATTGGATGAAGTCCGCGACGATCAGGAAGTAGCCCGGGAACCCCATCTGGATGATGACGTCGAGCTCGAACTCCAGCCGGTCCTCATAGGCCTTGCGGTCCTCCGCCGAGGTGATCCCGGCCTTGTCCAGCCGCGCGTCGAGCCCGACCCAGCTGCGCTCGCGCAGCATCGCCGCCTCGCCCTCGCGGTCGCCGGCCAGGCTCGGCAGGATCGGCTTGCGCTTGGGCGCCGCATAGGCACAGCGCTGCGCCACCACGAGGGTGTTCTCGATCGCCTCGGGCAAGTCGGCGAACAGCCGCTTCATCTCGTCGGCCGGCTTCATCCAAGCGTCCGGAGAGCTCCGCGGCCGCTCGTCCGACGCCACATAAGACGAGTTGGCAATGCACAGCATCGCGTCATGCGCCCGGTGGAAATCGGCCTCGGCGAAGCAGCACGGGTTCGTGCCCACGATCGGCAAGTCGCGCGCATAGGCGTAATCGAGCAGCTTGGCCTCGGCCCGCGTCTCGACATCGTCCCCGCGCCGCGCGATTTCGACATACAGCTTGCCCGGGAACAGCGTCTCCAGCCGCGCCGCATACACTTCGGCCGCC
Organism: Sphingomonas sp. S2-65; assembly: GCF_021513175.1. Classification (NCBI taxonomy): domain Bacteria; kingdom Pseudomonadati; phylum Pseudomonadota; class Alphaproteobacteria; order Sphingomonadales; family Sphingomonadaceae; genus Sphingomonas; species Sphingomonas sp. S2-65. Next base: position 665,371 of record NZ_CP090953.1, read on the forward strand.
CTGTCCTGCTCCTCGGCATAAAGCCGCGCCAGCGCGCCCTCGGCGCCCGCGGTCAGGCACAGCAAGCCTTCGACCCGCCCCTCGAGATCCTCGAAAGCGACATGCGCCTCCTCCTCGATCGGACGGCCCAGATGCGCGTGCGACACCAGGTGGCACAGGTTCAGATACCCGGTCTCGTCCTGGGCATAGAGCGCCAGCCAGTCGATCGGCGCGCTCACGCCTTCGGGCATGTCAGGCCGCTTCACTGCCAGCAGCGTGCCGATCACCGGCTGCACGCCCGCCTTCTTCGCCGCGTCCGAATAGGACATCGCCGCGTACAACCCGTTGCGGTCCGCCACCGCCGCCGCCGGAAAGCCCAGCGTCTTCGCCTGCTTGGCGATGTTCTTGGGCTCGATCGCCCCTTCCAGCATGGTGAACGAGGAGAAAACCCGAAGTGGTACGAAACCCGAATGCGCCATGCGCGACCCTATGCGCTCCCTGCCCGATTCTTCAACCGCCATGCGCCGTGCCGACCCCGGTTAACGCCGCTTGACGCGTGGCATCCGTAACGACCCGTAAAGCGGAGTCGCGGATGGGAGCCGCCCTGAATGGCAGCGCGCCCGGTTCTTCGCCAGAACCTGGTTAACGAAGCGGCAACGCCGCACGGCTTCTTTCAGGGACGAAGAACGAGATGGCGATCCTCTGCACGGTCATGGGCCACACCCCCGGCACTCAGCGGCACCACAATCAGGGCCTCGAATTCAGCCTGTGCCACCATTGCGGCTGCGACCTGATCCGCTTCGCCGACAGTGCCGACTGGACCAAGGTTCCCACCGGTTTTCAGGTTGTCTGGCGCGAGTTCGGCCGCGTCGACGACGCCAAGTCGGTCGCGCAGCGCATGGCCCGCATGACCCCGCCGCGCCGCCGCGATCCACGCGGCGCCCGCCCTGCCTCGCGCCGGGATCCGCGCGGCACGCCGGTGCGCGGCACCGCCTCGATGATGGGACTGCTGACTCGCATCGGCCGCCTGGTCGAGGACGAACCCGCCGACACGCTGATCGACCGCGTTTCGCAAAAGCCGATCCGCCTGCCCTATCTGAAGAACTGACGAGGGCGCCTTTTACCTGAGCGGGGGGTTTGAAGCCTACCCGTCACCCCGGCCTCGTGCCGGGGTCCACCGCGCCGCACGCGAGAAGCCCGAGCCTCCACACCATCGCCGGTCGCACCGTGGATCCCGGCACAAGGCCGGGATGACTGTCGTAACGAACCGCGGGCCTCCTGAACCTACAGCAGCGCCTCGATCGCGCCGCTCAGGCTGGCCGGCTTGGTCGTGGGGGCATAGCGCTCCACTACGCGGCCATCGCGGTCCACCAGGAACTTGGTGAAGTTCCACTTGATACCCGTGGATCCGAGCAGCCCCGGCGCCTGCGCCTTCAGATGCTCGAACAACGGCGCCGCCTCGGGCCCGTTCACGTCCACCTTCCCGAACACCGGGAAGCTGACGTCATAGGTCAGCGAACAGAAGTTCGCGATCTCGGCCGCGTCTCCCGGCTCCTGGCCACCGAACTGGTTGCACGGGAACGCCAGCACCGCGAACCCGCGGTCGCGATACGTCCGCCACAGCGCCTCCAGCTCGGCATATTGCGGCGTGAACCCGCATTTCGACGCGGTGTTGACGATCAGCAGCACCTGTCCGGCATAGGCCGACAGGTCGCCCGCGCCGCCATCGGCCGCTGTCACTGGAATGTCCGTCACCGCGCTCATGCCAGCACGCCCTCATGGAGCCGCACGACTCGGTCCATCCGTGCGGCCAGCCGCTCGTTGTGCGTCGCCACCAGCGCCGCCGATCCTTGCGTGCGCACCAGGCTCAGGAACTCGGCGAACACCTTTTCCGATGTCGCCTCGTCCAGATTGCCGGTCGGCTCGTCGGCCAGCACCAGCGCCGGCCGGTTCGCCAGCGCCCGGGCCACCGCCACGCGCTGCTGCTCGCCGCCGGAAAGCTGGTTCGGGCGGTGCTTTAATCGCGCGCCCAGCCCAAGCACTTCCAGCAATTCCTGCGCCCGCGCTTCCGCCTGCGCCCGCGTCGCGCCCAGGATCATCTGCGGCAGCACCACATTCTCCATCGCGTTGAAGTCCGGCAGCAGATGGTGGAATTGATAGACGAAGCCCAGGCTGTCCCTGCGTACTTCGGTCCGCCCGCCAGCGGGGAGTTTGGCGGCTTCCTTGCCGGCGACGCGGATCGATCCCTCGAAACCGCCTTCCAGCAACCCCACCGCCTGCAACAGCGTCGACTTGCCCGAACCCGATGGGCCCAGCAGCGCGACGATCTCCCCGGGCATGATGTCCAGGTCGACGCCGCGCAGCACTTCGATCGTGGCTTCGCCCTGGGTGAAGCGGCGACGCAGCCCGCGCGTTTGAAGGACCGGCTCACTCATAACGCAACACCTGTACCGGATCGGTCTTGGCCGCCTTCCACGCCGGATACAGCGTGGCAAGGAAGCTGAACGTCAGCGCCATCACGCAGACGCCGATCGCCTCGAATGGATCGGTCCTGGCGGGCAGTTCGCTCAGGAACCGCATCGACGGGTCCCAGATATTCTGCCCCGTCACCAGCCCGATGAACGACGCCACCTGGGCACGGAAGGTGATGAACAGAAAGCCCAGAATGGCACCCGCCGCCACGCCGAGCGCGCCGATCGTCGTGCCCACCGTCACGAAGATCCGCATCAGCGCCCCCCGGCTCGCCCCCATCGTCCGGAGCACCGCGATGTCGCGCCGCTTCGACTGCACCAGCATGATCAGCGAAGAGATGATGTTGAACGACGCCACGACCAGGATGATCGACAGCACGGTGAACGTCACGATCCGGTCGACGCCCAATGCTTCGAACAGTTCGCGGTTCATCTGCCGCCAATCGACGATCTGGCCGCGGCCCTCCACCTTGGGCACCAGGGGTGCGACGATCTTCTCCACGCGGTCGGGATCGACCGTGTTCATCTCGATCATGCTCACCGAATCGCCCAGCAGCAGCAGCGTCTGCGCGTCCTCAATCGGCATGATCACGAAGACCTTGTCGAAATCATAGACGCCGATCTCGAAGATCGCGCCCACCTTGTATTTGACGATGCGCGGCACCGTGCCGAAAGGGGTGGACGCGCCCTGCGGGTTGAACACCGAAATCTCGCTGCCGATCGTCGCCCCCAGCGATTCGGCCAGCCGGGATCCGATCGCCACCGTCTCGCTGCCGGGGGTCAGCCGCTTGAGCGAGCCGAGCACTTCTTTGCCCTTCAGGGCCGGGTTCGTGATGATGTCGTCATAGCGCATGCCGCGCACCTGCGCCGCTTCCAGGCGGCCATTATAGGTGATGGCCAGCGGCTGCTCGATCAGCGGCACCGCGCTGGTGACGCCCGGCGTCGCCTTGGCCGCCGCCACGATCTCGCGCCAGTCGCGCAGCTGCCCGGAATAGCCCTGCACCACCGCATGGCCGTTCAACCCGGTGATCTTGCCGAACAGCTCGGCACGAAACCCGTTCATGATGCTCATCACCGCGATCAGCGCCGCGACGCCCAGCATCACGGCGACCAGGCTGAACCCGGCAACCACCGCGATGAACGCCTCGCTTCGTCCAGGAAGCAGGTATCGACGGGCGATCATCCGCTCGTAGCGTGAAAGTAGCATGCGCTGGTTTACGCCTCGTGGAAATGGTGCGGCCGCTCTAGGCCAAGCGTCTCAGCGAGGCAATGCACCCGGCGGCAACGCACTCCCGCTAAGGATCCAATCCTGACTTCCTTCTTCGTCACCCCGGCCTCGAGCCGGGGTCCCGCTGCCTCACGCCAGAAGAAGAAGCGGAACCCCGGCTCAGGGCCGGAATGACAAAGCAGTTCGATGCTTTCCCAAGGCGAGGTTGAGATCTCAAAATAGCCCTGTTGCCGATTCGACACAGCGTGGAACCAATCTACGTAAGTCCCGCCAAGCCATCGTGACAAACCCCGATAGCACCCCTAGCAGAAACAAATCGAAACGCAGGCAACGGCCGTGGTTCGGGGAGGGTTCAGCCCCGCTTGTAGCGATACAAAGCGTGTGGGCGGACCATCACAAGGGGGCTGACGAGCGATCGTCACGCAGGCGCCCGGGCTGGAAACGGTCCGGGCGTTTCGCGTATCTGGCGCGCGCAACCTTTCGCTCCGCTGAACGATCCGCTCGCCCCCGAAACGGGAAGGCGGCGCAAGCACCACCTCCCCGTCCCCAACGTCTCCCGGCCAGGCGAGACGCTAGCTCGATGCTCTTGCATCCTCCCCCATCAAAACGACTTGCTCAGGGTCAGGCCGTAAGTGCGCGGATCCCCCGGCTGTCCGGAGATCAGCCCGGTGTTCCCCGGCGTCGTCGCCAGAACCTCGAAATACTCCTCGTCGAACGCGTTGCGGACCCAGCCGAACAGGTTGAAGTCGCTCGTCCGGAACCCCAGCCGGAAATTGGCCAGCGTGTACCCCTCGATATCGGTGTAGATCGACCGCGAGGCGTTGGACGAGAATCTCGACCGCGAGTTGGCGTCACCCCCCAGGTAGAACGCGCCATCCAGCCCGAACAGCTTGCCCGGCACGTTATACTCCGCGCCATAGGAGAACGCCCAGTTCGAGATGCCCGGCAGCCACTGGCCGGAGATATCGCACACCACCGGGCTCGCCTGCCCCGGCACTCCGGGGGTCCCGCCCGCGCTACCCACCGGCGCCGCGGTTCCGCCCGACAGTTCGGGCGGGCACGGGGCGTTGGTGAACTCGACATATTCGTGATCGGTATAGGCGCCGTTGACGTACAGGTTCAGCCGGTCCGAGGGCCGCAGCGAGAAGTCGGTCTCCACGCCGCGCACGCGGACCTCGCCGGCATTGGCCAGGTAGCCGCGTAGCGTCGAATTGGCGCCGTTGTTCACCACAGCCTGGTAGTCCTTGATCACCGTCCAGAACCCGGCGACGTTGAAGGTCGCCTTGCGGTCCCAGAACTGCGTCTTGGCACCAACCTCGAAATGGTCGACCTTTTCCGGTGCGACCTGCGCCAGGTCGGTTTGCACCACGCCGTTGACGACCGGCACCCCGTTCAGGTTGAGCCCGCCCGATTTGAAGCTGTGCGCATAGGTCGCATAAAGCAGCACGTCGCGCGACGGCTTGTACGACGCGGTCAGGTCGTATGAGACGTTCCAGGCGCGGTATTTCTCGTCTTCGAACGCCTGGGGTTGCAGCGCGTCACGCTGCGCCGCCTGGCGCGCCGTGCCTCCGCTATAGGGTACCAGATTGCCGGCGGCATCGGTAACGATGCTGACATAGCTGCCGACCTTGTCGTCATAGTTCACCCGCACGCCGGGAGAGACGGTGAACGCCTCCCCCAGCTTCAGGTTGAGCTTGCCGAACAGCGCGCCGCTGAAATTCTTCAGGCGGATGTCGTTCCGCGCCGTCAGTCCGTTCAGCACGCTCGGATCGTTCGCCAGCGCGCTGGTCGGGTTGATCAGCCAGCGGCTCGCCGCCGGCCCTTGCTGCTGCACCCCGGTAGTGTGGATGTCCTGGTAGAAAGCGAAGGCACCCAGGACGTAGTCGAATCCCTTGCCTTCGCCGGCGTAGCGGAACTCCTGGGTGAACTGGTCCTGCTTGGTGGGGTTTTGCGAAAGCGTCGTGATCGGCAGCCCCGTAAAGTCGCGGTCGTTGGCCGGCCCCCAGTTCCAGAACCGCCAGGCGGTGACCGAGGTCAGCGTGCCCGATCCGGTATCCAGTTCGGCGCGCAGGGAGGCACCGCCCAGTTCGTTGAGCGCGTTCAGTTCCGCGTCCAGGTCGGTCAATCGGTCGAACGGATTGGTGCTTGGCACCGCATAACCCTGCGCCTGGGTCAGCGCAGGATATTGCCGGTTCGCGGCGCGCTGGGTCGGTCCGTAGCGCACATAGATTTGCGCGCAGCATTCCGGGTTCTGCCGGTTCCAGTCGCCCGATAGCGTGACATCCAGTGTGTCGCTCGCCCGCCACAGCAATGCTCCGCGCAGGCCGATATTGTCCTGCGCGTTGACGTAATTGTCGCTCGCGACATTGTAGATCGTGCCGCGCCGGCTGGTGGTGGACACGCCAAGCCGCACGGCCACGTCCTTGGACAGCGGACCCGACACCGACGCCTTGGCCTGCTTGAACTCCAGATTGCCCGCGGTCAGCTCGGCCCGCCCCTCGAAATCGAAGCTTGGTGCCTTGCTGGTGATGTTGATCGCCCCAGCGACCGTGTTCTTGCCGTACAGCGTGCCTTGGGGTCCGCGCAGCGTCTCGACCTGTTGCACGTCGAGGAAGTCAAGCGTGGCGACGGCGACGCGGCTGAAATATACCTGGTCGATATAGACGCCGACGCCTTGGTCGATGCCGTCGTTGGTCAGGCCCAGCGGCGCGCCCAATCCGCGGATATTGACCGAGGAATTGCGCGGATTCGTCGAATAAAACTGCAAAGTCGGCTGCAATTGCTGGAGCCGCTGGATGTTGAAGCTGCCGGTATTGTCGAGCTCCTTCACGCCGACGACCGAGATCGGGATCGGCACGTTCTGCGCGCGCTCCTCGCGCCGCCGCGCCGTCACCACCACGTCGGCGGCCGCGGAGCTGCGCTGGACGTCTTCTTCCGTGCGATCCTGATCTCCCGGCGCGGACTGGACGGATTGCGGGCCCGGCGCAGGCGTCGTGAGCGGCGATGTGGACGCAAGCAGCAGCAACGGAAGCGAAAGACCCATGAAATTCCCCCTTTTGGTTCTGAGTACAATCTCCACTGTGTTGGGGGATATTGACGAACAACCTAATCTTGTCAGCACCCTAGCTCGCGTTTGCTGCTTTCTGGGCGCTGAGCGTCGGGGTCTTGAAGTCGGCTTTTCCCACACCAACTTATCGTGCGGGCTCAGTGCCTTGAAGGACTGAACCCGACGCGCCGCGGACATGCTCCGGGCGTCAAACAGATGCTCTACTTGCTCATTTGAGGAGATTGAAAATGCGTCAGATCGACTTCGCTCCGTTCCGCCGCTCCACCGTCGGCTTCGACCGCCTCTTCGACTTGCTCGAAGCCAGCGCGCGCCAGGCAGGCAGCGAGAACTACCCTCCTTTCAACCTCGAGCGCGTCGCCGAGGATCGCTACCGCATCACGCTCGCCGTCGCCGGCTTCAAGGCTGACGAGATCGACGTCACCGCGCAGCAGAACCTGCTGCTGGTCGCCGGCCGCAAGGAGAGCGAGAACGAGAACAACCAGGGCAGCTATCTGCACCTCGGCATCGCCAACCGCAGCTTCGAGCGCCGTTTCGAACTCGCCGATTTCGTGCGCGTCGACAGCGCCAACCTGGCGGACGGTTTGCTCGTGATCGAGCTGGTCCGCGAAGTGCCCGAGGCGATGAAGCCCAAGAAGATCGCAGTCTCGACCGGTGAACAGCCGACCGCAATCGAGCACCGCAACGCAGCCTGAGCTGCGCCAGCGCTAGCGGCGCTTTCCTCCCTTTGGGTGCCGCAGCAGAGGCGCCCGGACCACCGGTCCGGGCGCCTTTTGCTTGCCCGGCTCAGACCAGTCGGCTGTGCTTGACCGCCGCTTCGATGAAGCTGGCGAACAGCGGATGCGGCTCGAACGGCTTGGACTTCAGCTCTGGGTGGAACTGCACGCCGACGAACCAGGGATGGTCAGGCCGCTCGACGATTTCGGGCAGCGAGCCATCGGGCGACATGCCGGAAAATACCAAACCGCTCTTTTCGAGCACGCCCTTATAGTGCGTGTTCACCTCATAGCGGTGGCGATGCCGCTCGCTGATCTCTTCGGCACCATAAATCGAAGCGACCACGCTGTTACCGCCCAGCTTGGCCGTATACGCGCCCAGCCGCATCGTGCCGCCCAGGTCGCCACCCGCCTCCCGCTTCTGCAACCCCTCGGCAGTCATCCACTCGGTGATCATGCCGACCACCGGCTCCTCCGTCGGGCCGAACTCGGTGGTGGAAGCCGTCTCTAGGCCTTCGGCGCGCGCGCCATCGACACACGCCATCTGCATGCCAAGGCAAATGCCGAAAAAGGGCACCTTGCGCTCACGCGCGAACCGCACCCCGGCGATCTTGCCCTCGCTGCCGCGTTCGCCAAAGCCGCCCGGCACCAGGATGCCGTGCATCGGCTCCAACTCCGCCGCCACTTCCTTCTCGCCGCGCTCGAACAGTTCGGCATCCACCCAGCGGATGTTGACCTTCACGCTGTTCGCGATGCCGCCATGAACCAGCGCTTCTGTCAGCGACTTATAAGCGTCCGGGACGCCCATGTACTTTCCGACGACGCCAATCGTGACCTCGCCTTCCGGATTCTGAAGCCGACCGATGATCTGTTCCCACCGGCTAAGGTCCGGTGCATCACCAGGCTCGATGCCAAAGGCCTTGAGCACTTCGACGTCCAGCCCTTCCCGGTGATACTGGAGCGGCACCGCATAGATGCTCTTCGCGTCCAGCGCCGGAATAACAGCCGAAGCAGGCACGTTGCAGAACTGGGCGATCTTGGCCCGTTCGCCCGCAGGCAATTCCCGCTCGGCCCGACAGACCAGCACGTCAGGCTGGACCCCAAGCGAAGCGAGATCGCGTACGCTGTGCTGGGTCGGCTTGGTCTTCAACTCGCCAGCGGCTGCGATGTACGGCACCAGCGTCACATGGATGCTCACCGACTGGCCGCGGCCAAGATCATTGCGCAGCTGGCGGATCGCCTCGATGAACGGCAGGGACTCGATATCCCCTACCGTGCCGCCGATCTCGCAAAGCACGAAGTCGAGATCGTCGGTGTCGTCCTGAGCGAATGCTTTGATGGCGTCGGTCACGTGCGGAATGACCTGCACGGTGGCACCCAGATAGTCTCCGCGTCGTTCGCGCGCGATTATCGTCTGGTAGATTCGGCCAGAGGTCACATTGTCGGACTGACGCGACGGAACGCCAGTGAAGCGCTCGTAATGCCCCAGGTCCAGATCAGTCTCGGCACCATCATCGGTCACATAGACTTCGCCGTGCTGGTGCGGCGACATCGTCCCCGGGTCGACGTTGAGATAAGGATCGAATTTGCGAATGCGGACTCGATAGCCGCGGGCCTGAAGCAACGCCGCCAGGCTTGCTGCCATAAGACCTTTGCCGAGCGAGGAGACCACGCCGCCGGTGATGAAAATGTACCGCGCCATGGGAGAGAACGCCTAACGTGTTTGGACGCGCGCCGACAAGCACCCGAATCCGGGCCGGCGCGATATTTTTACTCAAGCCCCGCTTTTCACGGGACCGGCGGCTTTACTGGATGTTTGCCATTGTCGAGCCGTTGCCGCTCAGGGCACTAGCCTCAGGTGCAACAACAGGGGCCGAGGCGTTGTCTGCCGCGAACGGAACACCAGGAGCCGCGGTAGGCGACGTCACCGGAGCCGTCGGGGCGCGCTGCAAGGACGTATCGATCGTCGCCGAGTGCCGGGTCGCTGCGATGACCGCAAGCAGAATGCTCATGCTGATAAACACCGCAGCCAAAACCGCTGTGGATCGAGTCAGGAAGTCTGCGGCACCACGCGCCGACATCAGCCCAGAAGGGCTCCCGCCCGAGGTCAGCCCGCCGCCTTCGGATTTCTGCATGAGTATCACGGTCACGAGGAGTGCCGCGATGATGGCGTGAACGACGAGCAGAAAGGTGAACATTTAAGACCGGACCTGTTGGCGGAAAGAGGCGACATAGGGGAGCGGCGGTGCAGGATCAACTGCCGCGTTCCGGCGGGGGCGAACGCGAAGGGTTCAGCGGCTTCACAAACAAAGCTGTAACATTTCGCCAACGCACTGAAACCTCGGGGCTAGCGCTGCGTTTGTGTGAGAGATCCCGAGGCGAGTCGGGTTCGTAACGGATGAGTATTTGCCGTGAACGCAATGTCCGACCAGTCGTTGTCATCTTGGAAGAACACGCTGATCGATTACGTGCGCTCGGGCGAGCCCGATCTCACAAATCGGCAGATGGCACTTCTGATGCTCGTGTATCTTGATCCTGGCCCCCATACCGTTCGAGGTTTGGCGCGTGCCCTGAACGTTTCCAAACCAGTGGTTACGCGCGCCTTGAATAGGCTAGGCACGCTGGGCTATCTGCGCCGGCAGCGCGACGACACCGACAAACGAAACATTTTCGTTGCGCGCACACCGGAAGGGGCAGAGTTTCTTGCAGAATTCGGGCATTTCCTCGCGGGCGACGCCATCGGCGAGCCCATCGCCCGGCGGGCACACGCGTAAGCGTTTCTCGTTGAAAGGGCGTTCGGCCCAGGTTGATCCCACGGTTAATGCCGTACGCCGCGATTTGGCTGACGTTCGCCTGGCGGAACGCGTGTTTGCTCCGCACTATGCGGCTCCATTGCTCCGCGAACTCATCAAGCCCGCAGAACTCCGGGCTACCGCTTCGCTCGAATCCGATGTGATGGCGCATTTGGCGTCGGGCGAGCCGTTTGAAGTGCTCGAGTTCGCCGGGGTTCACGCCTGGGGTATATCGCCCAACGTGGGTCTCGTCGGTTATATTTCAGCAGACGCGCTGGCCGGTACCGTCGAATGACGATCCGCGTTTTCATCGACGGTGCTGTCGGTACAACTGGGCTCGAAATCCGTGAGCGCTTGAGCGGGCGTGACGGGATCGAGCAGATCGTTCTGGCGGACGCCGATCGAAAAGATGCGCGCAAGCGTGAAGATGCGCTGAACTCCTCCGATTTTGTTATTCTTTGCCTCCCAGACGAGGCCGCCCGCGAAGCCGTGGCGATGATTCGCAACGAGCGCGTTCGAGTGATCGACGCTTCTACGGCGTTCCGCACGGCCTCTGATTGGACGTACGGCTTTGCCGAGCTTGAGCCCGGACAGGCATCGGCAATCGCGGAATCTTTGCGGGTCAGCAATCCCGGGTGCTACCCGACCGGTTTCCTTGCGCTCGTCCGCCCACTCGTGCGCGCGGGCATCGTCCCGCATGATTATCCGCTTACCGTGAACGCAGTTTCTGGATACTCGGGCGGCGGCAAGTCGATGATCGCTGAGTTTGAGGATCGAGACACCGCCGGCTTCACCGACACTGCGTATCGCAGCTACGGCCTTTCGCTTGAGCACAAACATGTGCCCGAGATGCAAAAGCATGCTCGGCTAGAGCACCCCCCGATCTTCATGCCATCGGTTGCGCGTACGTATCGCGGGATGCTGGTCGAAGTCCCCCTTCCCCTTCACGCCTTTACCCGCCGCCCGTCGATCGAAGCCATCGAAAACACGTTACGTGACGCTTATAAGGGCTGCCCTCTCGTGCGCGTCGTCCCAGGCGATGTGGGAACGGTGAGCATGGAGGCTGATGCCGGCACAGATAGACTCTCGTTGCGCGTGTTCGGCAATGCGGAGCGCGGTCAGGCGCGCCTTGTCGCCACGCTCGACAACCTCGGAAAGGGAGCTGCAGGTGCGGCAGTGCAGAACCTTAACATCATGGCTGGTCTAGATCCAACCGCCGGATTGATCGTCTGACTGGCCGGCTCGCGTCGTCCAGTTCATTTCGGCAAGCGCCGCTCACCCTCGCCCGCGACTTGATCTTTGACCGCCTTTGGTGTCTCGCGAGCGAAAATAAGTCGGAAGGTATTCGATGCGCCAGCCCGTGGGCAAATTGCTGTTGTTCGGAGCGACCGGGGATCTGGCACAGCGCATGCTGCTGCCTTCTTTGTACGCGCTGCACGCCGACGGGCTGTTGCCGGATGGATTGACGATCACCGCAACCGCTCGATCCGACCACGACGATTCCTCGTTTCGCGATTTCGCTCGCGATGCACTCGATCGTTTTCTTGCTGCCGATCGCAAAGACGATGATGCCGTTGGCGGGTTTCTCAAAAGGCTGAACTACCAGGCGCTCGACGCGTCGCAAATCGACGGCTTTGCCGCGCTCAAGGAGAAGGTCGGCGACGTCTCAGGTGGCTTGGCAATTTTCTTATCGACCGCGCCTTGGCTTTTCGGCCCCACCATAAAGGGCTTGGAAGCAGCGGGATTGGCCGGCGATAATGTTCGCATCGGATTGGAGAAGCCGCTTGGTCGCGATCTGCAGTCCAGCCGCGAGATCAACGATCTTGTCGCTGCTGCCTTTCCGGAGGAGCGGACTTTTCGCATCGACCATTATCTTGGCAAGGAAACTGTTCAGAACATCCTGGCGCTGCGGTTTGGCAATTCTTTGTTCGAGCCGATATGGAACGCACAGGGTATCGACCATGTGCAGATCACGGTTTCCGAGACGGTCGGGCTGGAAGGCCGCGCCGGTTTCTATGACGAAACAGGGGCTCTGCGCGACATGGTCCAAAACCATATGCTGCAGCTTGTCGCTCTGATTGCTATGGAGCCTCCGGCACGCTTCGACGGCACCGCCATTCGTGACGAGAAGGTCAAGGTACTTCGATCCCTGCGTCCCATCAGTGGCGCAGACGCGTCGCAGCTCACAGTGACCGGGCAGTATGGCGGCGGCGCTGTGAAGGGCGAGATCGTCCGGGATTACGCTAGTGACTTGGAAAAGCCATCTACGGCGGAGACCTTCGTTGCGATCAAGGCACATGTCGACAATTGGCGCTGGCACGGGGTGCCATTCTATCTGCGCACCGGCAAGCGCCTGGCCGAGCGACGGTCCGAGATCGTCATCCAGTTCAAGCCGGTGCCACATTCGATCTTTGCGCAACGCGGTGCGATGCTGCAGCCCAACACGCTCGTGATCCGCCTGCAGCCCGAGGAATATGTTCGGCTGCTCGTGATGGCGAAACAACCGGGTCTGGACCGAGAGGGTGTGCGACTGCGCGAAGTGCCCCTCAACCTGAGCCTGGACAGCGAATTCGCCGGAACCACGCGCCGCATTGCCTATGAGCGCTTGCTGCTCGACCTGATCGAAGGCGACCCCACACTGTTCGTCCGTCGCGACGAAGTGGAAGCGCAATGGGAGTGGATCGATGGCATCCGCGCAGGTTGGGACGCCAACGACATGAAGCCGAAACCCTACGCTTCGGGCAGTTGGGGGCCGTCGGCGTCGGTTGCGCTTACCGAACGCGATGGCGTGACGTGGAACGAGTAGTCGTTCCCATCATACCCGAGAATTGGCTGTAAGAATGCAGGAGCCGGAATGACGACAGAAATTGAATGGTGGGAATATGATGACGCGAGCGAGATGGCCGATGCCGTCGCGGGCGACATTCAGTTCATCATCGAAAGCGCGATCGATGCCCGCGGAGCCGCTGTCGTGGCGCTCGCCGGCGGCAAGACTCCGTTGCCGATCTACGAGAAGCTGGTTCAGGCTAAGCTGGACTGGAAGCGGGTTACCATCATCCCAGGTGACGATCGGCTGGTCCCGCTAGGTGACCCACTGTCCAATGTCACGGCTATCGGCAAGCACTTCATCCCCAAGGGCGCGCGCGTCATTCCGCTGATCAGCGATAAGGCCGAAGATTATAAAGCGGCAGGCCGTGCTGCCGATGCCCGGCTTCAGGATCTGCATTGGCCGCTGGACCTATGTCTTCTGGGTGTAGGCGGCGATGGCCATGCCGCGTCGATTTTCCCGGGCCCCGACTTTGACGAGGCACTCAACGGACCGCGCGAGCGACGGGCACTGGGCGTCATGCCTGATCCGCTGCCTCCAGAGGCACCGGTTGCCCGTGTTACCCTTAGCCGTGCCGCGATCGTGTCTGCGCGCGCTTTGATGATTGCGCTGACGGGCGATGCGAAACGCAGCGTGCTCGAAGACGCGATCGCACAAGGCGCTTCTTCCAATTACCCGGTCGGCCGCATCCTTGCCGACGTCGAGCTGCCGGTCGACATTCACTGGAGTGCCTGATGGCGTCGCTGCATTCTGAAATCGCCGCCGTCACTGATCGTATCATCGAGCGGTCGAAGGCAGGGCGGCAAGCCTATCTTGAACTGATTCGTCGGGAGCGCGAATCCGGAGCGGATCGACCTAAGCTCGGCTGCGCGAATTTAGCGCACGCCTATGCCGGGACGGACGAGCAGCGCGACCTGATGACATCCGGCAACCGGATGAACATCGGCATCGTCACCTCTTACAACGACATGTTGTCGGCGCATGCGACCTATTACCGCTACCCGGAGCAGATGAAGGTTTGGGCGCTGGAGGCCGGGGCAACCGCGCAAGTTGCGGGCGGCGTACCGGCAATGTGCGACGGGGTCACGCAGGGCTATGCGGGCATGGAGCTGTCGCTCTTCAGCCGCGACACCGTCGCGCTGTCGACCGCCGTCGCGCTGTCTCACCGGGTGTTTGAGGGTGTCGCCCTGCTCGGCATCTGCGACAAGATCGTTCCGGGGTTGCTGATGGGCGCCTTGCGCTTCGGGCACCTGCCGATGGTTATGATCCCTGGCGGCCCGATGCGCTCAGGGGTAGCCAACAAGGACAAAGCGGCGGTTCGCGAGCGGTATGCCGAAGGCCTGGCAACTCGCGAGGAATTGCTAGCGTCCGAGATCGCCGCTTATCACGGTAAGGGTACGTGCACCTTCTACGGAACGGCAAATTCCAATCAGATGATGATGGAAGCCATGGGCCTCCACATGCCCGGCGCCGCGTTTGCCAATCCCCAGACCAAACTGCGTCAGGAACTGACGCGCGCAGCAGTACAGCGGCTGCCGCAGATTGGGTGGAGCGGCGACGATTATCGCCCCATCGGTCAGGTCGTCGACGAGAAAGCCATCGTCAACGCCGCGATCGTGTTGCTCGCCACGGGGGGATCGACCAACCACCTGATCCACGTTCCGGCCTTTGCGCGCGCTGCCGGGATCCTGATCGACTGGGAGGATTTCGACCGGCTGTCACGAACGGTCCCGCTGCTGACCCGTGTGTATCCGAACGGGTCGGCGGATGTTAACATGTTCGAGGACGCTGGCGGACCTCCGTTCGTGATCAAGGAACTGCTGCGCGGCGGCTTGATGCACGGCGATACGTTGACGGTGGCTGACGGTGGGATGCAGGCTTATGGCCGAAAGCCCCATATCGAAGAGGATCAGCTAATATGGCGCGATCTGCCGGCGAAGAGCGACGACGAGACCATCGTACGGACCGTTGAGGAGCCATTTTCACCCGAAGGCGGCTTCCGTATCCTCAAGGGCAATATCGGTCGGGCCTGCATCAAGGTGTCGGCCGTGGAGCGTGACCGCTGGATCATCGAAGCGCCAGCGCGCGTCTTCACCGAACAGGAAGCCGTGCAGGAGGCGTTCAGGGCCGGAGAGCTCGATCGGGACGTGATCGTCGTCATGCGATTTCAGGGACCACGGGCGAACGGCATGCCCGAACTACACAAGCTGACCCCGCCGCTCGGCGTGCTTCAGAACCGCGGCTTCCGCGTCGCGCTGGTGACCGACGGACGCATGTCCGGCGCCAGTGGCAAGGTGCCCTGCGCGATCCACTTGTCGCCCGAAGCGTTGGGCGGAGGGCCGATCGCGAAGGTGCGCGACGGCGACATCATCCGACTTGACGCCCAGGCGGGCACATTGGACGCTCTTGTTGACGCCGCGGAGTGGGCTGCACGGCCACATTCCGAGGCACCGCCGGTGCCGCAGGGTACCGGGCGCGAGCTGTTCGCAATGATGCGCCACTATGCCAGCGCCGCCGAAGAAGGCGCCTCTGCCATGCTGGCGGAGGCTGGGCTGTAACGTCGGCCAGAGCTGCGCTTTACTTCCGGACGGGTTGCGCAGAGAAGGCCGGCGCCTCCACTGCCAACGTTGACAGGCAGTGAAGAGGGGGAGGATCAGGGAGCTGCAATGGAAGTCGTCGCGGTAGACATCGGGGGCACGCACGCCCGCTTCACCATCGCCGAAGTGGAGGGCGGCCGCGTCGTGTCGCTGGCGGAGCCCGTGACCCTGAAGGTCGCCGAACACGCCACCTTCCCGCTGGCCTGGCGTGCGTTCGGTGAGCACCTGGGACGTCCCGCGCCGCGGGCGGCCGGTATCGCCGTCGCTTCGCCGGTGAACGACACGCTGATCAAGTTCACCAACAATCCGTGGATCATACGGCCCCCGCTGATCAAGGAGCGGCTGGGCGTCGACAACTACACCCTTATCAACGACTTCGCCGCGATCGGACATGCCGTCGGCCAACTGGACGGCAAGGCCTATGTCCATCTTTGCGGTCCCGACGTGCCGCTGCCCGAATATGGCGCGATCACCGTCTGCGGCCCGGGAACCGGTCTGGGCGTCGCCCAAGTGTTCCGTCAACGCGGCAATTACCATGTAATCTCGACCGAAGGCGGGCACATGGACTTCGCGCCACTCGACAATATCGACGACGCGATCATCCGCCGGTTGCGCCCGACCTATACCCGCGTGTCCGCCGAGCGCGTGTGCGCCGGGCCGGGACTGGTCAACATCTATGAGACGCTTGCCCAGATGGAGGGCAAGCCGGTGGTCCACCTCGAGGACAAACGCCTGTGGGAGCTTGCGCTCACCGGTACCGACGCGCTTGCAACCGCCGCCCTCGAGCGCTTCTGCCTGACCCTTGGCGCGGTTGCAGGTGACTTGGCGCTCACCCATGGCCCCACTGCCGTGGTGATCGCCGGCGGCCTAGGGCTACGGCTCAAGGATAAGCTCATCCAATCGGGTTTCGCCCAGCGTTTCGTCGCCAAGGGGCGTTTCCAGAGCCTGATGTCCACCATCCCGGTGAAGATCATCACGCATGAGCAGCCGGGCCTCTACGGTGCGGCCGCTGCCTTTGCCCAGGAGCATGTACTTTGACCACGACCATTGCCGACATCATGCGCACCAGCCCGGTCATCCCGGTGCTGGTGATCGAAGACGCCGCCACTGCCCGCCCGCTTGCCGAGGCCTTGGTCAAAGGTGGCCTACGCGTCCTGGAAGTCACGATGCGCACCCCGGCAGCACTGGACGCGATCCGCGAGATGAAGCAGGTCGAGGGTGCGATCGTCGGTGCCGGCACCGTGGTCAACACCGACCAGTTCGGGCAGGTGATGCGCGCAGGCGCCGAGTTCATCGTTTCCCCTGGCCTCACCGATCGGCTGGGTAGCGCGATCGTCGAAAGCGGCGTTCCGTTCCTGCCGGGCATCGCCAATGCCGGTGACATCATGCGCGGCTACGACCTTGGCCTGCGCCACTTCAAATTCTTCCCGGCCGAAACCAGTGGAGGGCTCAAGGCGCTGAAGGCGCTGGCAGCCCCCTTCTATGAAGCGAAGTTCTGCCCGACCGGCGGCGTGAGTGCCGCCAGTGCTCCCGAATGGCTCGGCTTCGATCCCGTGCTGTGCGTGGGCGGAAGCTGGGTCACGCCGAAGGGGGTCAGCTTCGAGGAAGTCGAAGCGCTCGCACGCGAAGCGGCTGCTCTGGGCAAGTAAACTCGGTTGGCGGCCGCTACACTGCGGCCGCCGCCCGCCACTACATCTCGCCGCGGGCCCGCCGCAGGGCGTACCATTTGGCGACGTTTGCATTGTGCTGTTCGAGCGTGTCGGCGAAGACATGACCGCCGGAGCCGTCGGCCACAAAGTAAAGCGCGTTCGAGCGCTCGGGATCGAGCACTGCGTCGATGCTTGCCCGGCCTGGATTCGCGATCGGCCCCTGCGGAAGCCCGGCCATCGCATAGGTGTTATAGCCGTTCACCGCCTGAATTTCGGACTTGAGAATTCGGCGTCCTAGCGGCTTGCCCTTGGTTAGCGGGTAGATGATGGTCGGATCGGCCTGAAGCCGCATCCCTTGCCGCAACCGATTGCCATAGACCGCAGCAACCATGCGCCGCTCGGACGCCTTGCCGGTTTCCTTCTCGACAATCGACGCAAGCGTCAGTGCCTGTTGCGGGGTGGACACGGCGATGCCGGGCTTCCGGGAAGCCCATGCCTTGGCGAGATATTCGGTCATCGCCTTTTGCATGCGCGTGAGGACCGCCTGGCGTGTGTCCGCACGATTATAGGCGTAGCTGTCGGGCAGCACCGATCCTTCTGCCGGCACCGAGATCGAGCCGGAGAGCTGTGGCGCCTTCATCAGGGCGTCATATACGAGGATCGACGGCGTTCCCTCCGGCACCGTGACGAAGCGCTGCAGCGTCTTGCCGCCCTGCATCATCTTGAGAACATCGGACTGGCTAAGTCCGGCAGGCACCCGGTATTCGCCTGCCTTGATTGGAGCGGTGCCGCCCAGGATCTTCGACAGGAGCAGGAACTGGTCGGCGGAGCGAATGGCGCCTGCCTTTTCCAGCTCTTCTGCCGCCCGGCTCAGGCTAGCGCCCTCCGGCACCAACACGGTGACGTTCCCGCGGGCCGGACCCGCACCGCCCCAGAGATGAAGCACCCCGAACACCGCTGCGCATAGAAACAATGCGGCGACGAGCAGGGCGCATCCACCGCGCCGCTTGATGGGACGGCGCTCAGCCATGGTCCTAGATCGCCTTCATCACCAGGCTGGCGTTGGTACCGCCAAAGCCGAAGCTGTTGTTGAGGATCGCCTTGACCTTACGCTCCTTCGCCACGTGCGGGACCAAGTCCACGCCAACGCAGTTGTCGCTCGGATTGTCGAGGTTGAGCGTTGGCGGAACGACGCTGTCGCGCATCGCCAGGATGCAGAAGATCGCCTCGACCGCTCCCGCGCCGCCGAGCAGATGGCCGATCGCCGACTTGGTCGAGCTCATCGAAACCGGCCCCAGCGCGTCGCCGAACAGCTTGCGGACTGCGCCCAGTTCCAGTTCGTCACCGAGTGGCGTCGAGGTGCCATGCGCGTTGATATAGTCGATATCTTCGAGCGCCAGGCCCGACTTCCGCATTGCCATCTGCATAGACCGGAACGCGCCGGCGCCTTCCGGATGCGGCGCAGTCACGTGATAGGCGTCCCCAGAAAGGCCATAGCCGATCACCTCGGCATAGATCTTGGCGCCGCGCTTCTTGGCGTGCTCATATTCTTCGAGCACGACCACGCCGGCACCTTCGCCCATGACGAAGCCGTCGCGATCCTTGTCATAAGGGCGGCTGCCCTTGGTGGGATCGTCGCGGAAATTGGTCGAAAGGGCACGTGCCTGGCCGAATCCGGCTATGCCGATCGGGCAGATCGCGCTTTCAGCGCCGCCTGCGAGCATGATGTCCGCATCGTCCATCGCGATCATCCGCGCGGCGTCGCCGATCGAATGTGCGCCGGTCGAGCACGCCGTCACCACCGCGTGGTTCGGACCCATCAGACCGTATTTGATCGAGACCTGACCCGAGATCAGGTTGATCAGCCGGCCATGGACGAAATGCGGACTGACTCGCTTGGGACCCTTTTCCGCGAGCACGAGCGATTCGCTTTCGATGCCCGGCAGACCGCCGATACCCGAGCCAATCGAGCAGCCGGCGCGGAAGCGCGTTTCCTCGTCCATGTCGAGCAGGCCGGCATCTTCGATCGCCTGGCCGGCGGCATCGATGCCGTAGACGATGAAGGGATCGACCTGGCGCTGAATCTTGTGATCGACACGCTTGGAGGGATCGAAACCGAATTCATGATCCGGCGCCTTCACTTCACACGCGTAGTTGGTGTGGAAGTCGGTGGCGTCGAAGCGCTTGATGGTGGCGGCGCCGGATTTTCCGGCGACGATATTCTTCCAGGCGGTTTCGACATCGGCCCCCACCGGGGTGACGAGGCCGAGGCCGGTCACGACTACGCGGCGCATTGGCATTTCTCTCCGTCGAAGTTCACGAAAGTTGTGCGGAGCGGGGGATATTTCCAGCCCTGCTCAAAAGGAAACGGCTCCCCGTCCTCTCTTTCGAGCCGGACGGGAAGCCGCTGAATGGCATGCCGACCCAGGTTAAGGGTACGGAAATCGCCAAAGTTGGCGATCAGCCTTCCTGATGCTCGCTGATATAGCTCACCGCGTCCTGGACGGTGGTGATCTTCTCAGCCGCGTCGTCGGGGATCTCGACGCCGAATTCTTCCTCGAAGGCCATGACCAGCTCGACGATGTCGAGCGAGTCAGCACCGAGATCGTCGATGAAGCTTGCGGTCGGAACCACTTCCTTCGCATCCACGCCGAGATGGTCGACGACAAGCGCCTGGACGCGGGTGGTGATCTCTTCCTGGTTAGCCATGGTCCCTGTTATCCTTTGTGACTGGGCTCTGAATTTGTGTGACCGCACCTAATTGGGTGCCGGTGCGCTGGCAAGAGGCGAAGAACGCCCCCATCCACAACCATCAAGCTTCGGAAAAGTCGTGCGCCGCATATTGGGCGGTGCTGAGAAACGAGAAATATTCGGCGAGCAGTTCCGCATTCGCGCGGGTCTGCTGCGCTTCGTCGGTCACCGCCGCCTGGATGAGCGCCTGCGTGTCCTGCGTGGTGAGGACACGCACGCGCTTTTCCTCCGGCAGCGCCTGGAACTGGTCCTCCAGAGCCGCCGCGTCGAAGCCCTTCTCCTCGACCGCGCGCCGCGCGAGCGGCAGGCCAAGCTTGGCCAGCGCATAAAAGCCCGCGGCCTTGGCGGCGGCAGCCGTCCACTTATGTTCGGCGGCGCACGCCTTGGCCGCGGTGCCGAGCCCCTGCCCCACCGCCGGAGAGTAAGTCAGGCGCTTGCCGGCCTGGGCCAGCGCGCTGCTCGCCTCGGATTCGATCTGGCTGCGGACCGCGGCGTCGAGCTTGGCGCCGACACAGTCGAGCGTGGCGAGATCGGCGGCGCTGGCCGGCACAGCGGACGCGGCGAGGAACAGAGCGGCGGCTAACAGGATACGCATGACTTCACTCCTGCCCCCAGGAACTCGCTCAAAGCATCGCCATTCCGCCGTTCACATGCAAGGTCTGGCCGGTGACGTAGCTGGCTTCCCTGCTGGCGAGGTAGACGACGGCGGCGGCGATGTCCTCGCCCTCGCCCAGCTTGCCCGCCGGAATGCGGCCGGTGAGCGCTTCCTTCTGCGCGTCGGGCAGGACATCGGTCATCGCCGAGCGGATGAAGCCCGGCGCGACGCAGTTGACGGTGATGTTGCGGCTGGCGAGCTCCTGGCCGAGCGCCTTGGACATGCCGACCAGGCCGGCCTTGGATGCCGCGTAGTTGGCCTGGCCGGGGTTGCCGGTGGCGCCGACCACCGAAGTGATCGAGATAATCCGGCCGAAGCGGGCCTTCATCATCGGCTTGGCGGCGGCGCGCATCAGGCGGAACGCGGCCTCGAGGTTGACGGTGATGACCTGGTCCCACTCGTCGTCCTTCATCCGCATGACGAGGTTGTCGCGGGTGACGCCGGCATTGTTGACGAGGATGGCGAGGCTGCCGAGCGCTTCGACGGCCTGGGGGACCAGGGCGTCGACCTGGGCGGCGTCGGAGAGGTTGGCGGGGAGGACGACATGGTCGCCGCCGAGTTCGGCGCGGAAGGCTTCGAGCTTGTCCGGGTTGGAGCCGGAAATAGCGAGCCGCGCCCCTTGGGCGGCGAGGCCTTTTGCAATGGCGGAGCCGATCCCGCCGGAGGCGCCGGTGACGAGGGCGGTCATGCCTGTGAGGTCGAACATGGGGTGGTCCTTCTTTATTGGTTCACGCGAAGGCGCGAAGACGCGAAGTTTCTGTGGTCGTTGACGATGCGGCGGAGCCCCTCCTTGAGCGTGTCGCCGCCGAAATTGATAAGCAGCCCAAAGGGCTGCTTAAGCAAACGAAGGTAGGTCAGCACCTGCTTACCGTGAACCGGCAGCAGCCGCTCGACCGACTTGACCTCAACGAGCACCGAACCGTTGACGATCAGGTCGGCGCGGAACGCCTGCTGAAATCGCAAGCCATCATATTCGATGTCGATCGGACACTGCTGGGCTACCGAGTGACCTCGCTCGACAAGCTTGGCGGCCAAGATGTTCTCGTAGACGCTCTCAAGCAGTCCAGGGCCAAGCCCCCGATGCAGCTTTAATGCCGCGTCGATAATGTCTGCCGCAGTCGCCTCGACGTCATGCATCTTGGCGTCTTCGCGCCTTCGCGTGAAAAAATCAAAGCGTCTTCGAAAGCGCTTCAATGTCTTCCATGGTTACGGCGCTGGTGACGGGGATGTCGGGGGTGATGCGCTTGACCATGCCGGCCAGGACCTTGCCGCCGAGTTCGACGAAGTCGGTCACGCCGGCCTCCGCCATCGCCGCGACGCTTTCGCGCCAGCGGACCATGCCGGTTACCTGCTCGACCAGCAGCGTGCGGATGGTGGCGGGGTCGGCGACGGGGGCGGCGGTGACGTTGGCGTAGAGAGGGATCAGGGGGGCCTGGATCGCGACGTCGGCGAGCGCCTTCGCCATGGCGTCGGCGGCGGGTTGCATCATCGCGCAGTGGAAGGGGGCGGAGACCGGCAGCAGGATGCCGCGCTTGGCGCCGTGATCCTTGGCGATGGCGATGGCGCGCTCGATCGCCGCGCGGGCGCCGGAAATCACCACCTGGGTGGGATCGTTGTCGTTGGCGACGGTGCAGACTTCGCCTTCGGCGGCGGCATCGGCGATCGCCTGCGCCTTGGTGAGGTCGGCGCCCAGCAAGGCAGCCATGGCGCCCTGCCCCACCGGCACCGCAGCCTGCATCGCGTCGCCGCGGATGCGCAGCAGCCTGGCGGTGGTGGCTAGGTCGATCGCACCGGCGGCGCAGAGCGCAGTGTACTCGCCGAGGCTGTGGCCGGCGACGAAATCGGCCTTGTCGGCCAAGCGGATGCCGCCTTCCTTCTCGAGCACGCGCAGCACGGCGATGGCGTTGGCCATGATCGCGGGCTGGGCGTTGGCGGTGAGGGTCAGCTCGTCCTCGGGACCTTCGCGCATCAGGCGAAACAGGTTCTGACCGAGTGCGTCGTCGACTTCCTGGAAAACCTCGCGCGCGGTGGTGCTGGCGTCGGCGAGCGCCTTGCCCATGCCGACGGCCTGGCTGCCCTGCCCTGGGAAGATGAATGCGCGCATATGGCCTCTCCTGTTCGCGGGAATTCGAAGCGGCGCGGGTTAGTACCGTGGCGGGTTGGGGGCAAGGGTTGGTGGGGAGAGTCCTCCTTCGTCACCCCGGCCTTGAGCCGGGGTCCCGCTGTCTTGCCCCACAGAAGAAGAAGCGGGACCCCGGCTCAAGGCCGGGGTGACGAAGAGAGGGGGACCGTGACGGAGAGAGGGGCGCTTGTGGTTAGCCGTGGAGCTCGCTGTGCTCGCACCCACCCCCGCCCCTCCCTTGCAGGGGGGGGTGAAGAAGCACGGGAAAACGCTCCGTTACAATTCGCGACCATTTCGCCCCCTGGCTGGGACGGGGCTGCGACAACCGGATCCTATCTGTTGTTCAACGCCGCTGAACACGGCGTCGGTACAAAGGAGTAAGAGCCATGAAGACGTTTATCCTGGGTCTGGTCGCCGCTTCGGTCGCAGCAATGCCGGTGATGGCCGCAGCACCGCAGCAGCATTACGGCAACCAGCACCGCACCGAAGTGCAGCGCACCACAGTCACCCAGCGCCACAACGGGACGACGGTCGTGAAGCAGCGCACCGCGTATCGCGCGCCGCAATATCGCAGCTGGCATCGCGGCGAGCGCTTTGACAACCGTTATGCCCGCAACTACCGCCAGATCGACTATCGCCAGTATCGCGGCCTGCGCGCGCCGCCGCGCGGTTACCGTTATGTCCAGTCGGGTAACGACGCGGTGCTGGTCGGGATCACCAGCGGGATCATCTCGGCCGTGTTTGCGAACATGGTCCGCTAACCGGCTGATACATAAACGATGGTTGCACAAGGCGGCGGGGCTTCGGCTCCGCCGTCCCTGTTTCGGACAGAAGGATCGGCAACGGTGGTGGAAACTAAGCAGGGCTGCGTGGTTAACGCCGTGCTTACCCTTTGCGAGTTCCCGAAGATTGATCCGCTTGCCCTCCCCTCGCCCCTTCTGGTTGGTCGCCCTTGCCGTGCTTGGCGGCAGCGCCGCGCTGTATCCGATGCTCAGCGACGCGAGCAGCAGCCGGCAGCAGACGCCCGCGTTCCTGGAAGCCGAGCAGCAGCGGCATGCCGCGGCGCATGAGGAGCGGTTCCATACCCATCATCCCGGCAGCATCACCCTGGCCCAGGTCATCGAGATCCAGCGGCAGCGGCGCGCGCTGAAACCCGCCGAGGCCGCGGCGGGCGCTGTGTCGCAAGTACCCGGCTGGGAGGCGCAGCTTGGCGCGTTCGGCAGTGCCCAGGCAGCGCAGCGGCAGCAGGCGCGGCTGCCGGCCTTGTCGCTGCCGGTGGCGGTGCACCGCGACGGCGCGCTGTTCCGGCTGAAGAGCGCGGCGGCTGCCGACCCTGGCGCGGCGCAGGCGTTTTGCGCGGCGGCGGTGGCGGCGGGGTTCGATTGCTTCGTGCGGCGGACGGGTTAGGCTTTCTTCCGCCAACCCGGCGCAAGACAGGTTGACGGAGGTGGTGCTTCTTTTCCCTCTCTCCGCTTGCGGGGAGAGGGTGGCTGAGCGGAGCGAAGCCGGGAGAGGGGCGTGGGGCCTGAGGCGTCCGGCTTGCCGAGAGTGCCCTCTCCCGTGCCCTCTCCCCGCAAGCGGGGAGAGGGAGTTTGGATCGCGCTTGAGCGTGAGTCCGGCTTTTTCGGCCGACAAAAGAAGAAGCGGGATCCCGGCTCAAGGCCGGGATGACGTGGGAGAAGTAGTCTGCTCCCCCCTTGCTTTTCGCCCCGCTTGCGGTCATAGGCCGCGCAGCTGGGGTGGAGACGCTGTCTTCGCCTTTATCTGCTATCGAATACGAGACGACAGCCGGAGGGGCGTTGCACATGGGGTGCACGTCAGCGATCGGCCAACAGAAAGAGAATGCATGGCTCTGTACGAGCACGTGTTCCTTGCGCGCCAGGATCTGGCACAGGCGCAGGTGGACGCACTGGCGGAAACCGCCACCAAGATCATCCAGGACAACGAAGGCCGCGTCGTCAAGACGGAGAGCTGGGGTCTTCGTTCGCTCGCCTATCGCATCGCCAAGAACCGCAAGGCGCATTACGTGATGCTCGAGATCGACGCACCGGGTTCGGTGATCGCCGAGCTGGAGCGCCAGACGCAGATCAACGAAGACGTGATCCGCTACATGACCGTCAAGGTTGACGGCCATGAAGAAGGTCCGACCGTGATGATGCGCAAGGGCCAGGACCGCGAGCGCGGCCGTGGCCGTCGTGATCGCGACGAAGGTGGCAACACCGGTTTCGGTGGCGGCGAGTAAGGAGCTTAGAGAATCATGGCACGTCCCTTTTTCCGCCGTCGCAAGAGCTGCCCCTTCTCCGCGAAGGACGCACCCCGGATCGACTATAAGGATGTCCGTCTGCTCCAGGGCTTCGTGTCCGAGCGCGGCAAGATCGTCCCCTCGCGCATCACTTCGGTGAGCGCGAAGAAGCAGCGCGAGCTGGCCCAGGCCATCAAGCGCGCCCGTCACCTGGGCCTGCTGCCCTACATCGTCAAGTAAGGAGCAGAGACCATGGAAGTCATCCTGCTGGAGCGTATCGAGAAGCTCGGCGTCATCGGCGACGTCGTGAAGGTGAAGGACGGGTTTGCCCGTAACTTCCTGCTTCCGAACAAGAAGGCTCTGCGTTCGAACGCAGCCAATCTGAAGGTCTTCGAAGCCAACCGCGCCCGTATCGAGTCCGAGAACGCTTCGCGCCGTTCGGACGCCGAGAAGGAAGCCGGCAGCTTCAACGACACTTCGGTGACGCTGATCCGCCAGGCATCGAACACCGGCCAGCTCTACGGCTCGGTCGCGGTGCGTGACCTGGTCGAGGCGCTGACCGCCGACGGCCACAAGGTCAACAAGGCGCAGATCGTGCTCGATACGCCGATCAAGGCGATCGGCGTGTACGACGTCAAGGTCGCGCTGCACCCCGAGGTGTCGGTGAACGTCAAGGTCAACGTCGCACGCTCGCCCGAAGAGGCCGAGATGCAGGCGCAGGGCGTCAACGTCATGGAAGCCATGTTCGAGCGCGAAGAGACGGGTTTCGTCGAAGCGCGCGATCCGAACCTGGAGCCGGGCGAGTTCGCCGAGGAAACTCCGGCCGAGGGCGACAACGCCTGAAGCCAGCGGTTCCGCTGAACAAACGAAAGGGCCGTTTCGGGAAGCCGGGGCGGCCCTTTTGCCATGTGCGGCGCGCGCGGCGGGGACAAAACAAAAGGGCCGCCGGTTAGGGCGACCCTTTCGCGGGAGTAACTCGAAGGTTCGGCTCAGGGACAGGACATGCAAGCGCCGATCACTGCCGCCAGCGGGATCAGGGCGAAGAAGACGGGGACGACCTTGCTCATCACATCAAGCCTTGGGAAAAGGAAGTTGCCGTGGAGAACGAGCCGATTTCGAGAAGGTTGCAGGCGGATGAACGCGCCGTTCGGAGCCGGTTAACCGATTCCGCGGGATAGCGCGGCGTGCTGACTCTCCTGCTGCTCCCCGTGTTGACGGCCCTGGCGGCGGCCCCTGTCCCGCCGACGCTCGAACAGGCGATCCTGGCCGAGCTGAACGTCGTGCGCGCGGATCCGCGGCGCTACGCGGCGGCGCTGCGTGGGTATCGGCGCTATTTCAAGGGGCGCATCGTCTACACGCCCACGCGCCCTGGGGGGATCCGCACCGCCGAGGGCGTGAAGGCAGTGGACGAGGCGATCGCGTTCCTGGAGCGCCAGCCGGTCACGCCGCCGCTCTCCGCCGCGCCGCTGCTAGCGCGGGCGGCGGGGGTCCATGTCGCCGAACAGGGGCCGCGCGGCGACACCGGGCACCGCTCGCGCGACGGCGCCGACCCGCGCGACCGGATGCAGCGGCTGGGCGGCGGCAATTATGTCGCGGAGACGATCACTTATGGTCCCGACACCGCCGCCGAAGTGGTGCGCCAGCTGATCGTCGACGACGCCGTGCCGACGCGCGGGCACCGCCGGACGGTGTTCGCCGCCGAGATGCGCTTCGCCGGCGCGCAGTGCGGGCCGCACAAGGTCTATGGGACGATGTGCGTGGTGGAATATGGGCGCACCGAGACCGGGCGGTACTGACCGGCTATTTGCGGCCGAACAGCTTCTCGATGTCGCCGTGTGCCAGCTTTACCCAGGTGGGGCGGCCGTGGTTGCATTGCCCGGAGTGCGGGGTGGCCTCCATCTCGCGGAGCAGCACGTTCATCTCGGCGACGCCCAGGATGCGGCCGGCGCGGACCGAGCCGTGGCAGGCCATGGTCGCGGCGACATGGTCGAGGCGTTCCTTGAGGCTCAGCGCCTCGTCGAAGCCGGCGAGTTCATCGGCGAGATCGGTGACCAGGCCGTGCACGTCGCCCTGCCCGAGCAGCGCGGGCGTGGCGCGGACCAGCATCGCGCGCGGGCCGAAGCGTTCGAGCTCGAGGCCGAATTCGGCGAGCTCTGCGGTGCGCGATTCGAGGCGGTCGCAGGCGGGCTCGTCGAGCTCGACGACTTCGGGGAGGAGCAGCGCCTGACTGGCGACGCCACCGCCCTGCACCGCGCGGCGCATGCGTTCGAGGACGAGGCGCTCATGCGCGGCGTGCTGGTCGACCAGGACGAGGCCGTCTGCGGCTTCGGCGACGATGTAGGTCTTGGCGACTTGGCCGCGGGCGACGCCCAGCGGGAAGTCGGTGCTGGCGGGCACCGGCGCCTCGGCGGGCTCGGCGCGCGCCTGGGGCGGCGGCGAGAAGAAGGTCGGGCGGCGTTCGTGCACCGCGCCGGAATAGCGGGCGAGCGGTTCGTAGGCCGGGGTGGGCTGGACAGGCTCGGCAGTCCACATGCCGAGTGCCGCTTCGCTGGGTCGTTGGACGCTGCGGTGACCGGCTTCGTCGAGCGCGCGACGCAACCCGCTGACGATCAGGCCGCGGGCGAGCGCGGGGTCGCGGAAGCGGACTTCGGTCTTGGCGGGGTGGACGTTGACGTCGACCTGGTCGGCGGGGACGTCGAGGAATAGCGCGACGACGGGATGGCGGTCGCGGGCGAGCATCTCGGCATAAGCGCCGCGCACCGCGCCGGCGAGCAGGCGATCCTTCACCGGGCGGCCGTTGACGAAGAGATATTGGTGATCGGCGACCCCGCGGTTGAAGGTGGGAATCGCGGCGACGCCGCCGAGCACCAGCCCCTCGCGTTCGAAGTCGATGGCGACGCTGTTGTTCGCAAGCTCGCGGTCGGTGAGGCCGGCGACGCGCTGCGGCCGGGTCTCGCCGCCCTGGACGGAGAGCACGCGGCGGCCCTCATGCTCCATCGAGAACGCGATGTCGGGGCGCGCCATGGCGAGGCGCTTGACCACGTCCATGGCGGCGGCGAACTCGGCGCGCGAGGAGCGGAGGAACTTGCGACGGGCGGGCACGCGGGCGAACAACTGCTCGACGCGAACGCGGGTGCCGGGGGGCAATGCCGCGGGTCCTTCCTCGAGCCGGTCGCCATTGTCGAGCGTGAGCGCCCAGCCGTCCGCGCCGCGCACCCGGCTCTCCAGCGTCAGCCGCGCGACGCTGGCGATCGAAGGCAACGCTTCGCCGCGAAATCCCAACGTCGTGACTTGGTCGATCTCGTCATCGGGCAGCTTGGAGGTGGCGTGCCGCTCCAGCGCCAAGGCCATTTCGGCGGCGTCCATCCCGCAGCCATCGTCGATAACTTCGATCAACTCTGTCCCGCCTGCGGCGAGCCGAATGGCGATCCTGGTTGAACCCGCATCGATCGCGTTTTCGACCAGTTCCTTGAGGGCGGATGCAGGGCGTTCGACCACTTCTCCGGCGGCGATCCGGTTGACAAGATGCTCTGGGAGACGGCGTATTGACATGCCCAACCGTCTAGCCCAACGGAAGGCATCCCGCGACCCGCAAGCGCACGCACCGAGGTGGATTTTCCCAAGTCCATCCCGGCAGGGTCCGGACTAAATCTAGTGCGAACAGCCGGCGGCGGGCGCCCGACCGGGCAGGACGGAACAACGAATGGCTTTCTCCCGCTTTTTCAAATTCATGTCCCACGACATGGCAATCGATTTGGGTACCGCGAACACGGTCGTTTACCTGCGTGGACGCGGCATCGTCCTG
Organism: Sphingomonas sp. S2-65; assembly: GCF_021513175.1. NCBI lineage: Bacteria > Pseudomonadati > Pseudomonadota > Alphaproteobacteria > Sphingomonadales > Sphingomonadaceae > Sphingomonas > Sphingomonas sp. S2-65. The sequence goes on from NZ_CP090953.1 coordinate 694,269, forward strand.
AACGAACCCTCGGTTGTCGCGGTCGAGACGCTGAACGGGGTGAAGAAGGTCAAGGCGGTCGGCGACGACGCCAAGATGATGATGGGCAAGACCCCCGGGTCGATCGAGGCGATTCGCCCGCTCCGCGACGGCGTCATCGCCGACATCGATGTCGCCGAGCAGATGATCAAGCACTTCATCCAGAAGGTGCACGGACAGCGCCGCTTCATGCGCTGGCCCCAGATCGTGATCTGCGTGCCGTCGGGATCCACCAGTGTCGAGCGCCGCGCGATCCGCGATGCCGCGTCCAACGCAGGCGCCAGCCAGGTCTGGCTGATCGAGGAGCCGATGGCTGCGGCGATCGGCGCCGGTATGCCGGTGACCGAGCCGATTGGGTCGATGGTCGTCGATATCGGCGGCGGCACCACCGAAGTGGCGGTGCTGAGCCTGCGTGGCCTGGCCTATTCCACCAGCGTGCGGGTCGGCGGCGACAAGATGGACGAGGCGATCGTCTCCTATGTCCGCCGCAACCACAATCTGCTGATCGGCGAAGCCACGGCCGAGCGGATCAAGCAGGAAGTCGGCGTCGCAAAGCCGCCGGTGGACGGGATCGGCAAGACGATCCACATCAAGGGCCGCGATCTCGTCAACGGCGTGCCCAAGGAAATCCAGATCAACCAGGGCCAGATCGCCGAGGCGCTGTCCGAGCCGGTCGGCACGATCGTGGAAGGCGTCCGCATCGCGCTGGAGAACACCGCGCCGGAGCTGGCCGCAGACATCGTCGACCAGGGCATCGTCCTGACCGGCGGCGGCGCGCTGCTGTGGGGTCTGGACGAAGTGCTGCGCGACGAAACCGGGCTGCCGGTGACGGTCGCCGAGGACCCGCTGACCTGCGTGGCGCTCGGCACCGGCCGTGCACTCGAGGATCCGGCGTTCCGCGGCGTTCTGCTCGCCGTCTGACGGGGGTTAGAGGCACATGGCGCCGCCACGCAACCGGCGCCCGGGCTTTTCGCGACGCGCGCAGTACGGGCTTTTTCTCACCTATGTCGGTGCGATCAGCGGCGCGTTGATCGGCGCCGTGCTGTTGCTGCTGTCGGCCTTCAACCCGCCCGCATTCGCCGCGCTGCGCCGAACCGTTGCCGAGGTGACCACCCCCGTCTCGTCGGGCATGGCGTGGGCGGCGGCTGGCGTGTCCGGGGTGCCGTCCGCAGTGGGGAGCTATTTCACCGTACATGGTGAGAACGCCCGGCTGAGGAAGCAACTCGCCGCCGAGCAACAACTGGTGTCGCGCGCGCAGACGCTGATCCGCGAGAACGGCAAGCTGCGCGGGCTGTTGAAGCTGCGCGACGTCGGCAGCGAGATCGTCGTCACCGCCCGGCTGGTCAACAGCTCGGCGACGAGCACGCGCCGCTATGCCACCTTGAACGCCGGCAGCTGGCAGGGCGTTCAGCATGGCCAGCCGGTGCGCGAACCCGCGGGACTGGTGGGCCAGGTGGTGGAGGCAGGACCGAACACCGCCCGCGTGCTGCTGATCGTCGACGCGGAGAGCATCGTTCCCGTCCGCCGCACGCGCGACGGCGTGCCGGCGATCGCCGCCGGACGCGGAGACGGCATGATCGAGATCCGATCGGCCGGCGCGGCGGCGATGATCTTCCGTCCGGGCGACGCCTTCGTCACCTCTGGCACCGGCGGCATCTTTCCCCCCGACGTTCCGGTCGCGCATGTGATCAAGCCGGGGCGCGACATCGCGGTGGCCGAGCCCGAAGCCAACCCAAGCACGCTGGATTTCGCGGTGGTCCAGCCGAGCTTCCTGCCGCCTCCCCCGCCGCCTGCTCCCGCTCCCACCGCCGGCGCGAGCACGACTCCCGCTGCTTCACCAGCGGCACCGTGAGCGGCATCGAGTTCATCCCGTTTGGTCAATCCGAGCGCCCGCCGCGCGCGCGCTGGCTGGCGCCCCTCTCGGTGGTGCTGGGATCGTCGGTCACGCTGATTCCGATCGTCGCAACGGTGCCGATGCTGCCGCCCTTCGGGCTGATGATGCTGCTCGGCTGGCGCATGATCCGCGGTGATTCGATGCGGGTCTGGGCGCCGGTGCCGCTGGGCTTCTTCGACGACCTGGTGAGCGGCCAGCCGCTAGGCAGCGCCATGCTGCTCTGGACGCTGTGCGTGCTTGCCATCGACGTGCTAGACACACGGCTTGTGTGGCGTGATTTCTGGCAGGACTGGCTGATTGCGACGGGTGCGGTGGGCTTCTGCCTCATCGCCGGCCGCCTGATCGCCGCTCCGTTCGGCGCGCATGTCGACACTGCATTGTTGTTCCAGATCCTAGCCGCGGCGGCGTTCATGCCCGTGATCTTCCGCCTGTGTGCCTGGCTGGACCGGGACACGAAGAAGGCTTGATGGCACGCATTTCCGAGGCAAGTCAGGCCTATAGTTTCTCCCGCCGCGCGGTGTTGTTCGGCGGCGGGCAGGCCGCGGTCGGCCTGGTGCTCGCCGGGCGCATGACCTGGCTCGCGGTGTTCGAGAACGAGCATTACAAGCTGCTGGCGGAGAGCAACCGCGTCAACATGACGCTGTCGCCCCCGCGGCGCGGCTGGATCGTCGATCGCAACGGCGTGCCGATCGCCAACAACCGCACCGACTTTCGCGTCGACCTGATTCCCGACCGGCTGGAAAATCGCGAGCAGGTGCTCGCCACGCTGCAGCAGATCCTGAGCCTGACGCCCGAGGACATGGAGCGCATCCAGGTCGACCTGAAGCGGGCAGCAGGGTTCCAGCCGGTGGCGGTGAAGGAAAACCTCGACTGGGAGCGGTTCGCGGCGATCAGCGTGCGGCTGCCCGAGCTTCCGGGCGTGGCCCCTACCCGCGGATTCGCCCGCAACTATCCGCTGGGCGCCGGTGTCGGCCACCTGGTGGGCTATGTCGGCACCGCGTCGGCCGAACAGTATAAGAAGGAAAAGGACCCGCTGCTCGTCACCCCCGGTTTCAAGCTGGGCAAGGACGGGCTCGAGCGGTCGATGGAGGCCGAGCTTCGCGGCAAGGCCGGCGCCAAGCGCGTCGAAGTCACCGCGCACGGCCGCCTGGTGCGCGAGCTGGAGACTCGGCCCGACGAGCCGGGCAAGAACATCAAGCTGACGATCGACGCGCTGCTGCAGGAATATGTCGCGCGGCGGCTGGGCACCAATTCCGGATCGGCCGTGGTGATCGACGTCACCAATGGCGACATCCTCTCCATGGTGTCGATGCCGGCTTATGATCCCAACAGCTTTTCCGACGGGATCAGCCAGAGCGAATGGAAGATCCTGGCCGAGGACGACCACGTCCCCTTGATGAACAAGGTGCTCCAGGGGCTGTATCCGCCGGGCTCCACCGTCAAGCCGATGAACGGGCTGGCGCTGATGCAGGCCGGTGTCGACCCGCATATGCGGATCAGCTGCTCGGGTGCGATGCGCGTCGGCAATGGCGTGTTCCACTGCCATAAGCGCGGCGGCCATGGTCCGCTCGACCTGCGCAACGCGATCATGCAGAGCTGCGACATCTATTTCTATGAGATGGTGCGCCGGGTCGGCTATGATGCGATCGCGCCCGTCGCCCGCGCGATGGGGCTCGGCCAGAAGTTCGACCTGCCCTTTTCCAGCCAGCGTTATGGCACGGTGCCCGACAGCGCGTGGAAGGAACGGCGCTACAAGGCCAAGTGGACGGTCGCGGACTCGCTCAACGCGTCGATCGGCCAGGGCTATGTGCTGTCCAACCCGCTCCAGCTGGCGGTGATGGCCAGCCGGCTCGCGTCGGGGCGTGCGCTGGTGCCGCGGCTGATCGCGGGCACGCTGGGCGAGCCGGTGGCCCCGCTGGGAGCGACACCCGAGCAGCTTGCGATCATCCGCGACGCGATGTTCGGGGTGGTGAATGCCGGCGGTACCGGCGGCGCCGCGCGGATGCTGGTGCCCGGGGTGGCGATGGCCGCCAAGACCGGTACGGCCCAGGTGCGCCGCATCACCATGGCCGAACGGCGTGGCGGCGTGCTCAAGAACGGGCAGCTGCCGTTCAAGCTGCGCGATCACGCGCTGCTCGTCTGCTTCGCCCCGGCGGACAATCCCAAATATGCTGCGGGCATCGTGCTCGAGCATAACGGCCACACTGTGCGGAACCTCGACACGCCGATGATCGGGCGCGACATCATGACGTTCCTGTTCGACCGCGAACGCGCGATAAAGTCGCTCCACGAAGTCGAACCGACTTGGGGCGGCGACTATACGACGCGGATCAAGGCGCAGGCCGACGCCTTCAAGGCAGCCCAGAACGCGCCGCCACCTCCCGCGCCCGAAGACGCGGCCGGTGCAGTGAGCAACATCGCTTCGGAAGCGGCCGACGCCACCACCTCCAACACCGTCGACCCCAGAGCCGCCGAGCGCGGCAGCGCGGAGATTGAACCATGAGTTCGCTTGGCCCCGGACTGGTGCCGCAGCCGCTGGCGCAGCTGCCGTGGAAGGTAATCCTGCTGGTGCTGGCGATCGGTAGCTTCGGGCTGGTCGTGCTGTTCTCGGCAGCTGGCGGCAATCTCTATCCCTGGGCGTGGAACCAGGGCGTGAAAGTCTTCGTGTTCCTCGGCATGGCGATCGCCCTGTCGCGGGTTCCCGAGCGATGGTGGGCGCTGGGCACCTTCCCGGTCTATACCGTCATCCTGCTGATGCTGTTCGGCGTGGAGTTGCTGGGCGCGGTGGCGGGTGGAAGCCAGCGCTGGCTCGAACTCGGCTTCATCCGGCTCCAGCCCTCGGAGCTGATGAAGCCGGTGATCGTGCTGACCATGGCCCGCTTCTACGAGATGCTGCCGGTGGGCGAGATCCGCAAGTTCGGCGCGATCTGGCCGGCGGCGGTGCTGATCGGCCTGCCTGCCGGGCTGGTGATGCTGCAACCCGACCTCGGCACGGCGCTGATGATCACCGGCTGCGGCGTGATCGTGATGTTCCTGGCGGGCATTCCGCTGCGGCTGTTCATCGGCGGCGCGCTGCTGCTGGCGGTGTCGGCGCCGCTGGCGGTCAATTTCCTGCTCCACGACTATCAGCGAAACCGCGTGCTGATCTTCATGGATCCGGAAAGCGATCCGCTGGGCACCGGCTATCATATCAGCCAGTCGAAGATCGCGATCGGATCGGGCGGCGTGTTCGGCAAGGGCTTCCTGAACGGTACCCAGAGCCACCTCGATTACCTGCCAGAGGGGCACACCGACTTCGCGCTGGCGACGATGATGGAGGAATGGGGCCTGATGGGCGGGGTGCTGCTGATCATCGCCTTCGGGCTGCTGATCGGCTGGGGGATCAATGTCGGGCTGCGCGCCAAGACCCGCTTCGGGCGGCTGACCGCGGCCGGGCTGTCGGGGACGATCTTCCTGTACGCGTCGATCAACATGGCGATGGTGATGGGCCTGGCGCCGGTGGTCGGCGTGCCGCTGCCGCTGGTGAGCTTCGGCGGCACCGCGGTGATGACGATCATGATCTGCCTGGGCATCCTGATGTCGATCGACCGCGAAAGCCGCCGCGTCACCCGCTGGTGACTTTTTCGAGAAAAAGGGGTTTACAAGCCGCGGAAAGCGACGCTAAAGGCGCCCCTCCAACGCGGTGGCGCTCTTCCAACAAGCGCCTTTCACGCCCCGGAATGGACGCATAGCTCAGTTGGTAGAGCAGCTGACTCTTAATCAGCGGGTCCTTGGTTCGAGCCCAAGTGCGTCCACCATTCCTTCTGCGATGATTTAGCTTTCACCGTGAGAAGCGGTCGTTCTTCGAAGTAGCGTGTGCACGCACCTGGCCGTGCGGACGGCGGCGAGCGCCGCCCAGCTCCGGGCCGCCGCATCAGCCGACCAGACCGAGCAAGTGGAGGCCGATGCCGGCTGCCGACGTCGCGACCAGCGTCGTGATCACGCCCGCGCGCAAGGCGAAGATCGCGAGCACTGCGGCAATCGACAGCGCCAATGCCCAGGGATCTAGGCTGGCGAGCACCGGCGCGTCGAAGCGCAGCGGCCCGGCGGCGATCGGAACCGTCGCGCGGAAGATCGTGTGGAGCGCGAACCAGATTGCGAGGTTGAGCACCACGCCGACCACCGCCGCGGTGATCGCCGACAGCGCGCCCGACACCGTGGCATTACCCCGCAGCCGCTCGATGAACGGCGCGCCGAGGAATATCCACAGGAAGCAGGGCGTGAACGTCACCCACGTTGCCAGCAAGCCGCCGAGCGTGCCGGCCAGCAACGGATTGATGCCGCCCGCCTCCCGATACGCGCCGAGAAAGCCGACGAACTGGAGCACCATGATCAACGGCCCCGGCGTGGTCTCCGCCATGCCCAGCCCGTCGAGCATTTCGGTGGGCTGGAGCCAGCCATAATCCACGACAGCCTGTTGCGCGACATATGCGAGCACCGCGTAGGCGCCCCCGAAGGTCACTGTCGCCATCGTGGAGAAGAAGGTCGCGATCCGACTAAAGACGTTGTCGGGACCAAGCGCGATGACGATCGCCAAGACCGGCACGAGCCATAATGTCAGCCATAGCACGGCCGTACGCAGCGTCGCGCGCCAGTCCGGCCTCGCATGCGCCGGAAGCGCCTCGCCCAGCAGCGTGTCCGCGTCGGCGACGTACGCACCCTTCGCGGCGCCGTGTCCGCCGCCACCTGCAAACGCTGTCGATCCGGCGCGGCTGGCAAACCAGCCGATCAGTCCGGCGGCAAGCACGATGACGGGGAATGGCACGCCCATGAAGAAGATCAGCACGAATGCAGCGGCCGCCAGCGCACGCGATGCAATCGACCGCAGCGCGCGGCTGCCGATCCGCACCACCGCCTGGAGCACGACTGCCAGCACCGCTGCCTTCAAGCCGAAGAACAGCGCCGAGATGATGCCGAGCTTGCCATAGAGGACATAGATCCAGCTGAGCGCCATGATCGAGACCGCACCGGGCAGTACGAACAGCGCGCCGGCAACGATGCCGCCCTTGGTCCGGTGCATCAGCCAGCCGATATAGGTGGCGAGCTGCTGCGCCTCGGGGCCCGGCAGCAGCATGCAATAATTGAGCGCGTGCAGGAACCGCTGTTCGCCGATCCAGCGCTTCTCCTCGACCAGGATGCGGTGCATCACTGCGATCTGCCCGGCCGGCCCCCCGAACGACAGCAACGCGATTCGGAGCCAGACCCAGAATGCCGTACCGAGGGTGACCGGTGCCGGGCGTGCGGCAGCGGGCGGGCTGCTCGTAGCCGCGGCGGTCACGACCGCACCTCCCGCGGCGTGTGCGATGCCCAGTCATGCCTCTCGCTTCGAGCGTCCCGACACCAGCGGTAGAGCGCGTCATAGACCGGCATGCCGGCTTCCAGCTGCTCCAAATCGTCGCCGTGCATACGGGACAGGCCGAGCGACACGGCAAGCAGCCCGGCGGCCTCGGGCACCAATTCCGGCTTGCCCGTGTCGGCGCCCCGCACGATCGACGAGAGATAGTCCAGCCCGGCAAAGGCCGTCAGGCCGAACTCCGCCACCATCAGATCGAAGGTGCAGCGCTCGCCGCGATGGCTCCAGAACACGTCGTCATGTGCAACATCGAAGGGTGTCGCGCCGGCATCGTGCGCGACGGTCAGAACGTCGGCGGCTGGTGCGAACAGGAAGCGCGCCCGGGGATCGATGAAACGGCGGATCAGCCACGGACAGGCAATGCGGTCAACCTTGGGACGCGAGCGGGTGACCCAGACGGTGCCGCCGCGCGCGTCCCGGCGCGGCAGCTTCGACACGTCCAGTGTCGGCAGGCTCGCTTCACGCCAGGCGGCGACGCCGCCTTCCAGCACGTCGGCATCGACGCCCTCCGTCCGCAGCCATGCGGCGGCCGCCTGCGCGGAGGACGACCCGTCTTCGTCGACAAGCACGACCGATCCGGCGATCTTGCCGGACCAGGTCTCGACGCTGTCCGCCGGGAGCAGGATCGAACCCGGTATCCGCGCCGTGTCGCTAGTCGCGCGGACGTCGATGATGGTGGGTGACGTGGGTGTCCCGATCAGGCGCACCAATTTGTCGGGGGCGATATGGTTCAATGAGGGCATGCGGCGTCCTTGGTTGATAGACAGGACGCGATTCTTCGGCTGACGCCTCGTGGGGAGACCGCCGTCCCCATGCCGCAAATAAGCATCGAGTTGGATCTACTGTCAACGGCCGAGCGAGAGCGGTGTTCGTCGGAGGCCGACGGCCCTCATCAAGCCGCTAAAACGACTTCAGCAGCCGAAAGTTGATCTTCGGCGTCTCGTCATTCGTGTCATAGCGCACGCCAGTGAGTGGCATCGCCAGTTCGAGATTGGCGCCGAAGCTGCGCGTGACGTCTGCACGAATGCCGCCGCCCGCCGAGGCCAGCGATCCGCTGCCGAACCCGCCTCCCTGGTTCGTCACCTTACCGCCATCGGCAAAGGCATAGAGCTGCGCGCGACGTACGAGCCCCAGCGGGTGGTCCAGGGCGTAGCGCAACTCGACCAGCCCGGCGACACCTTCGTCGCCGCTGCGCTCCGACCAGTCATAGCCGCGCAGGAAGCCGGTTCCGCCAAGACCGATCTCCTCGCCAATCAGCAGCGGATCCGACGAGAGCTGGCTGACCATCGAAAGCCGCAGGCTGAAGTCATCGCCAAGGTCGCGAGTCCAGTCGGCCCAGCCGCTCAACGTCGTGAAGGTGCCATCCGCGTCCAAACGCGAGGCGAGCAAGTCGCCGGGCTCCGTCGAACCAAAGACACGCAACCCCTGTGAGACGGTGGTGCTGGCGCGAAGCCTGCCTCCTGCAACGTCGGCATAGCCGTACAGCGTCGCGCGGGCGGCAACCACGCGGTCGTCACGGACCTGATTTCCCCTGCGGTGCTGCGACAGATTGCGCACGCCCAGCTCGCCTTCGAACCACAGGCTGGTGGCGCGCCGCCGCAAGAGCGGCTGGAGGACCGACGCCCCGACATACCAGCTCCGGCTGCGGATGCCGAAGGGTTCCAGATAGGCGCCTGGCCGCGCGACGGAGCCGCTGGCGGTCAGCGCGATCTCGCTCCCGCTGCGGCTGACCCGCTTCTCATAACGAACGCGGGCGAAATGCAGTTCGCCGAACTCCGCGGGTGTTTCCGACCAGGTGAGCGTGAGCGAATCGTCCTGGGCGAGCAGCCCGAAGAAATCGGCCTGCAGCGTGACCTGTTCGGGGCCGATCGGCTTGGTGCCGTCATTGGCCAGCGTCACGCGTCCGGCGACGCGCTCGACAGTCAGCTTGACGAGCAGCACCCCTTTTTGGCCTTCGCGAAGGTACCGACTGTTGCGGATGCGGACACCATCGATGTCGCCAGCAATCAGCAACCGCCGCTCGAGCGCGTCCATGCGAACCGGCTTGCCGTCGGCCAAGGGGGCGAGTGCAGCGCGAACGGCGGGCTGTTCGGGCCCGTCGAAGCGGATCTCGTCAATCCGGCCCTCGTCCACTTCGACAGTGAGCACGCCGTTGCGCAGCTGCTGCGGGCCGATCCATGCCGAAGCGAAGACGAGGCCGCGGTCGCGTGCGCGTGCCGCGATCGCGCTTGTAAGCTCGGAGAGCGCCTGTGGCGGCAAGGTCTGGGCGACCCGCGTGGCAAGGATGTCCGCGAAGTCCGACGGCGTCAGGCTGTGCAGCCCATGCAGGACGATCGCACCGACTCGCACCGCGCGGGTGGGCGTAGCGGGCGCGGGGCGCGCATCGACATCGATGCGCGCCGGCTTTGCTTGTGCCGTCGCTTCGTCGGGGGTGCGCTCGTCCTTGACGATCGGCGGTTGCACGCGGTCGAGCGCCGTCTGCCCGTACGCCGAAGCGCCGAACGGAAGTGCCAAAAGCATGGCAAGCGGGAGCAGAGCGAAACGGGATAGGTGCATGGTGGGTTGAGCCTTCACCAGCTCGCCTAACCTCCTAGCCGTTACGATTTCCTCAAGGGATCAACGCATTAACTACGCGCCGAAACGGCCTCTCAACGAGTCCAGCGTATTTGCGACCGTCCAGACAAAGGACTTTCGAGATGATCCGTTTTGCCAAGTATCTCGCGTGCGCGATGCTTCTGTCGTGCAGCCAGGTGGCGCTGGCGCAAAGCGGACCTTGGACGGTGAGCGAAGCGGCGGGAACGGTCATGGTCCGCGATGCCGCGGGCAGCCGCCCGGTTCGTCGCGGTAGCGTCGTCGCTGAAGGCGCTACGCTTTGGACCGCTGCGGGCTCGCGGGCGGTGGTGGTGCGCGGCAAGGACTTCATGACGGTGAACGCCGGCAGCCGCGTGCGCATCCCCGCTGCAGCCGAGAAGCGCGGCATGTTCGATGTCGTGCTGGAATGGGGCAACTCGCTCTTCCAGATCGAGAAGAAGCCGAACCCGCATTTCGGCGTGCAGACTCCCTATCTGGCGGCTGTGGTGAAGGGCACCACTTTCTCGATCACGGTTACCGACCAGGGCTCGTCCCTCCAGGTCGTCGAGGGCGCGGTCGAGACGTCGACCAGCGATGGCGGCGCGCGTGACCTTATCCGTCCTGGTGCGGTCGCGATCGTCTCCTCCACCGATCGATATCGCCTGACCGTTCAGGGCCAGGATACCCGCACGATCGATTCACCGCAGCGTGCCGCGCCGCCTGCTGCCCAACCGGTGGCGCCCTCTGCGCCCGTCCCGGCACCGAGCGACGCGACCGCGCCCAGCAGTGCCGCGGCCACAAGCGAGACCAGCGCGGGGACCGCACCCGAGGATACGGGCCTGAGCGGCAGCGAAGTCGCGGACATCGAAATGATCGAAAGTCCGATCGTGGCGGCGCCAGCGGATCTGGGTCGCGTGACCAACGGGCTGGTAGGCGGATCGAGCGGCATGCAAGTCGCGAGCGTGAATGTTGCAGCAGTCCGCGTAGCCGCCGACGAAGTTCGCGGCGGTACCGGCGTGGGGGCCGTGACGCCGCCTACCGGCAGCGGTTCGGGCAACAACAGCGCAACTGCTGGCAACGGCGGCGGCAACGGGAATGGCAATTCGAACTCCGGCAACGCCGACGGCGCTGGCAACGACAACTCGGGACCCGGCAAGCCTGACGCCCCAGGTAACGGCAACGGCAAGTCGGACCCCGGCAAGCCCGACAGCCCTGGCAATGGCAACGGCAAGTCGGACCCCGGCAAGCCCGACAGCCCCGGCAACGGCAACGGCAAGTCGGACCCCGGCAAGCCCGACAGCCCTGGCAACGGCAACGGCAAGTCGGACCCCGGCAAGCCCGACAGCCCTGGTAACGGCAATGGCAAATCGGATCCCGGCAAGCCGGACAGCCCTGGCAACGGCAACGGCAAATCGGACCCCGGCAAGCCCGACGCCCCAGGTGACGGCAACGGCAAAGCGGACCCCGGCAAGCCCGACAGCCCCGGCAACGGCAACGGCAAGTCGGACCCCGGCAAGCCCGACAGCCCTGGCAACGGCAACGGCAAGTCGGACCCCGGCAAGCCCGACAGCCCTGGTAACGGCAATGGCAAATCGGATCCCGGCAAGCCGGACAGCCCTGGCAACGGCAACGGCAAATCGGACCCCGGCAAGCCCGACGCCCCAGGTGACGGCAACGGCAAAGCGGACCCCGGCAAGCCCGACAGCCCTGGCAACGGCAATGGCAACCCGGATCCCGGCAAGCCCGACAGCCCCGGCAATGGCAACGGCAAGTCGGACCCCGGCAAGCCCGACAGCCCTGGCAATGGCAACGGCAACTCGGACCCCGGCAAGCCCGACAGCCCTGGCAACGGCAATGGCAAGTCGGACCCCGGCAAGCCCGACACCCCTGGCAACGGCAATGGCAACTCGGACCCCGGCAAGCCCGACAGCCCTGGCAACGGCAACGGCAACCCGGACCCCGGCAAGCCCGACAGCCCTGGCAACGGCAACGGCAACCCGGACCCCGGCAAGCCCGACAGCCCTGGCAATGGCAACGGCAACCCGGACCCCGGCAAGCCCGACAGCCCTGGCAACGGCAATGGCAAGTCGGACCCCGGCAAGCCCGACACCCCTGGCAATGGCAACGGCAATTCGGACCCCGACAAGCCCGACAGCCCCGGCAATGGCAACGGCAAGTCGGACCCCGGCAAGCCCGATAGCCCTGGCAACGGCAACGGCAACGGCAACTCGGACCCCGGCAAGCCTGACAGCCCGGGCAATGGCAATGGCAAAGCGGACCCCGGCAAGCCCGACAGTCCCGGCAACGGCAACGGCAACGGCAAGGGCCGCTAAACCGCGCGCCGGGATCGTTGACAGGCCATTAGCATCCTGCCGGTAAGGCTTGCCCCTGAAGGGATGCCCATGCGCTTGTTGACTCGACTTCGTGAATACTGGCGCCCGGTGGCGCTGGCACTTGGTTGCGCGCTGGGGATTGCCACCGGCGTGTCCGGTTACGGCGTTGGGCTAGATCGCGCCCTTCGCCAGATCGGCTGGAATGTCCGCCAGCACGACGCCTCGGGCGCATTGCACATCATCGAGATCGACGCGCGCAGCATCGCCCAGATTGCCCGCTGGCCGTGGCCGCGCGATCAATATTCCCGGCTGGTCGACCGGCTGCGTGCCGCCGGGGTGGCCGGGATCAATTTCGACGTCGACTTCTCTTCGTCCTCAGCACCCGCCGAGGATGCCGTCTTTGCGGCCGCGCTTGCCCGTGCCGGCGACCAGGTTGTGCTGCCCACCTTCAGCCAGCAGAACGGCGCCGGCGCGGAGGGGTGGACGGACTCGCTGCCAATCCCGGCGCTCCGCGCCCATGCGGCGCTCGCCGCAGTGACCGTGCAGCCCGATAGTGACGGCTTCGTCCGGCGCATGCCGGTGGGTGTCGTCACCGACGGCCTGCCGCGACCTTCGCTGTCGGCGATGCTGGCGGGCGTAACCGGCTCGGTGGACACGGATTTCCCGATCGATTTCGCGATCGATCCCGCCTCGATCCCGCGCCACAGCTTCGTCGACATCCGCGACGGCCGCTTCGATCCCGCCGCGCTGCGTGGCAAATCCGTGGTGATCGGCGCCACCGCGGTCGAGCTTGGGGATCGCTATGCGGTGCCGAACTACGGCGTGATCCCTGGCGTGGCGATCCAGGCGCTCGCCGCTGAGACGCTGCGCGCCGGCATTCCGCGCGAGAGCGGCTGGCCCCTGCCGCTGCTGCTCGCGCTTGGCATGAGCCTGTTGATCCTGCGTGCGCCATCGCGTCGTGCGCTCGCGGCAACGCTGGCAGCAGCGCCGCTCGTCCTGATCGCCGCGGGCCTGACGATCGAGGCATTGCTGCACTGGATCTTCCCGCTGGCGCCGGCACTGGTGACCATCGCCGTCTCGGGAGCGTTCGCGGTGCTGATGCGCGCGCTGGCTGCGGCAAGGCGCCGCCGTCTTCACGATCCCGAGACCGGACTGCCGAACCGCCACGCGCTGGTTCAGGCGATGCAAAGCCGGCCTGGCGCGGGCGTCCTGGCGGCGCACATCGCCGACTTCGAGAAACTCGCCGCCGGGCTTGGCTCGCTCGCCACGTCCGAGCTGGTAAAGCGGGTGCGCGATCGCATCGCCCTCGTGTCGGAGGGGGTGACGGTGTACCGGGTCGAAGATCGGGTTCTCGCCTGGCGTTGCTACGACAGAACCGAGCTGGATCAACGCGTCGTGACGCTACGCACCGTGATGCTCAGTCCCGTCGACGTGGCCGGTCGGCGCGTCGATGTCAGCCTCGCGATCGGTTTCGCCGAGGATGCCGGGGCCGATCGGGCGGATCGGGTGATCGCCCATGCAGGGCTGGCCGCCGCGCGCGCGCTTGCGGCGGGCACGCCATGGCTTGCGCACGACGCCGAAGATGACGAGGCGATCGACCGTGACCTTTCGCTTCTCGGCGAGTTGGACGCTGCGATCCCGCGCGGCGAGATCCAGGTCGCCTACCAGCCCAAGCTCGATCTCGCCCAGGGGCGCATCACCAGCGTAGAGGCGTTGGTGCGGTGGCAGCACCCGACACGCGGCTTCCTGCGGCCCGACCTGTTCATCCCCCTGGCGGAGCGCAACGACCGGATTTCCGCGCTAACCCTCTACGTGCTTGGACAGACCATTGCCGATCTGCGCGGCTGGCGTGCCCTGGGGCACGCGGTGACGGGTGCGGTGAACATCTCGGCCAAACTGCTCAACTCCGCCGATTTCATCATCGCGCTGCGGACCCTGGTCGAGGCCAGCCAGATCGATCCGGCATGGCTCACCTTCGAGGTCACGGAATCGGCGGCGATGGACGATCCGCAGGGGGCTGCGGAGGCGCTTCGGTCGTTCCGGGCGATGGGTATCGCCATTTCAATGGACGATTACGGCACCGGCCAGTCGACCTTGAGCTACCTCAAGCAATTGCCGCTCAACGAACTCAAGATCGACCGCAGCTTCGTCCAGTTCGCGCACCAGAACCGCGGGGATGGCGTGCTGGTCCGCTCGACCGTCAACCTCGCGCACGAACTCGGCCTGAAGGTAGTGGCGGAAGGCGTCGAGGACGCCGCGTGCCTGGCATTCCTCAAGTCGATCGGCTGCGACATGGTACAGGGCTATTTCGTGAGCCGGCCTGTTCCAGCCGAAGCGATCGAAGTCCTGCTTTCGGAGTATTCGATCGCCGCGTGAGCGGAAGGTCAGCTTGTCGTAGGGCGCTCGCCATGAGGCGAAGCCCCGCCGTTGACGGCGAAACTGCCTGTAGGTCGTTGACGGCTGAATGAAGAAGCAGCCAGAGGCGTTCACCAGTCCTTCTTTGGTGACGTAGCGGCAATGCCCGCGTATCGCGGCCATTGGAGACTCAGCATTTTTCACATCATTTTCGCCGTTCCCTGCCTGCTCGTGATCGTGCGCTGGCTCTGGCCGCTGGCAGTATCGCTCGACGTGAAGATCGTCGTGGCGGTCTTGCTGCTCGCAGCGTCGCAATATCATCTGTGGAGCCGGCTCTCCTCGGGTTCGGTCTTCGCGCCCGAATTCCCGCGCGGCGTGGTGGTTCTTCTGAACTGGGCGTTCGGCGCACTGGCGTTCCTGGCGGTTCTGCAGGTGCTGCTCGACCTGGCGACGCTGGTGACGATGCTGGCGCGGCAAAGATCCGCCGCCGCTCCCGACGCGGCGCGATATGCCATCGCAAGTGTCGCCGCGCTGCTCGCGGGCATCGCGGTGTGGAATGCCACGCGGGTTCCGGCGATCAAGGATGTCGCAATCGCCGTGCGCGGGCTCCCGGCATCGTTCGACGGGTACAAGGTGGTGCAACTCACCGATCTGCACATAAGCCGGCTGTTTCCGGCAGCATGGGCGCGCCAGGTGGTGGATCTGACCAACGCGTCCGGTGCGGACGTGATCGTGGTCACCGGCGACTTCATCGACGGGTCCGTCGCGATGCGACGCGAGGACGTGGCGCCCTTGCGCGACCTTCGTGCCCCAGACGGCGTCTACGCCATACCTGGCAACCACGAATACTTTTTCGCGTACCGCGAATGGATGCACCACCTCGCCGGGCTCGGCATACAGCTGTTGCCGAACGCACACGCAGTGCTGGCGCGCGGCGGTGCGCAGCTCGTGCTCGCCGGCGTCACCGACTTGTCCGCGCCATCGGCCGGCGAAGCCGGCCCCGACCTGGATGCCGCGTTGGCTGGCGCTCCCGCCGGCGCACCGGTGCTGTTGCTGGATCACCAGCCGATGGACGCCGCCCGGGCTGCGGCCAAAGGCGTCGCGATCCAATTGTCGGGCCACACCCATGGCGGCATGATCCGCGGGCTGGACCGCCTGGTGGCGCGCGGAAACAACGGCTTCGTTTCGGGCCGGTACCAGGTCGGTGACATGACGCTCTATGTCAGCAACGGCACAGGCTTGTGGCCCGGCTTCGCACTGCGGCTGGGGCGCCCGCCCGAGTTGACGCGGATCACCCTGCGCGCCGAGCGCTAGGTGGCCTCCGGCCCGGCGAGCCATATCGCCTTGCCAATGTCGGGTCCGAGGGGCCAGTTCGTCTTAAGAACTGAGGGAGACCCTGATCACCATGCCGAGTGTTGCTGAGATGCTGGCCAAAGCCAGACGAGCAGTGCTTCGGCGCGGGGTCTCCGAAGAGGATGCGGACGAACTCGTGCACGACGCCTTTCTGCGGATCGAAAGATATGAGCGCGCGCAGGAGGCGCGTTCGCGCGAGGCGTTGCTCGTCACCGCGGCGGTCAATCTGTCGATCGACCAGCGTCGCCGCCGCCAGCGCTCGCCTTTCGTGGAGATCGACAACTTCCACGCGATCGCGGATGCCACCCCCGACCCTTCGCAGATCGTCGAGCAGCAGGCACGGCTCCGGCATGCTTCGGAGGGGCTGGCCCAGCTTCCGGAGCGGACCCGCCGCATCCTGCTCCGGCGCCGGCTCGACGGGCTCGCTTATGCCGAGATTGCCGCAGCCGAGGGTATGTCGGTCGCGGCGGTAGAGAAGCAGGTCGCGCGTGCGACGCTTCAGTTGATGCAGTGGATGGCGGAATGGTGACGCGCCCCTTCCCTGCCCGGCACGCCGACGCGGAAGCGGCGGCGTGGATCGCGCGGCTTCAGGCGGACGACCGCAGCAGTTCGACCGACGCGGGATTGCAGGAATGGCTGCGCGCCGATCCCGCCAATGCCGACGCGTTCGAACGCGCGACGGAACTCTGGGCGATGTTGCCGGGCGTTGCATTGTGCGCCGACGCGGCGACACCGGTCCGGCAGAGCGCGGCTCCGCAGGGCTGGGCCACACGGCGGCAGTTCCAGGCGCTCGCGGCCTCGGCGTTGCTATTGATCGGCGTGGGCGCGGGCTGGTGGCTGTTCGACGGCGGCGATGATTACGGAACGCGGCGCGGCGAGCAGAAGGTGGCGACGCTAGAGGATGGCAGCCGCATCGCGCTCAACACCGACACCGAGGTCGAGGTACGCTATGCGCGCGACGAGCGCCGCGTCACCCTCGAGCGCGGCGAGGCGATGTTCGACGTGGCGCCGAACCATGCGCGGCCTTTTCTGGTCACCGCGGGCGACAAGCAGATCCGCGCGCTGGGGACCAGCTTCATCGTCCGCCGCACGGGGAGCGGCGTGGTCGTCACGCTGCTGGAGGGGAAAGTGTCGGTTACCGATCGGCGCGCCGTCAACAAGAGCGTCAATCCGACGATCCTCGCCCCCGGCGAGCGGCTGACCGCGAACGCGGACGCGCCGTCCACCATCGACCAGCCGGCGATCGATGCCGTCACCGCGTGGCGCCGCGGACAGGCGGTGTTCTCCGATACTCCATTGTCCGCCGCCGTGGCCGAGCTTAACCGCTATGGCGGCCCTCATATCGCCGTCGAGGACCCCCACCTCGCCTCGCTGCGCGTGTCGGGCGTATTCGCAACCAGCGATACCACCGAATTCGCTGCGGCGATTGCAGCGCTGCACGGCCTGCGTATCCAGAAGACAGGCACCGAGCTTCGGATCGTGCGCTGAGCATGAGTGAGACGAAACTTTTGTTTCTTTTCGATGTCTGTTTTGCAACGCAACATCGTCTCTGAGTTGGAGGCAGGCACGGGGGCCGGCTTCACAGGGGGGTTCGATGGTCGCTAAAACAATGCTCGCGGCGCTGACGGTATCGACCGCAGTGATCGCAGTTCCGGTCGCACACGCTCAAGTCAGCTACACCTTCGATCTCACCGCCCAGCCGCTCGACAAGGCGCTGCGCGCGGTCGCGGCGCGTACGGGGTCGAACATCGTCTTCGCCAACGAAGCCGTGCGGGGGAGGACAGCGTCACCGCTCCATGGCAGCTACAGCGCCGCCGCCGCTTACCGTGCACTGCTGCAAGGGTCGGGGCTTTCGCTCAGCGTCACCAATGGCGGGTCGTACATCGTCACGCGCCCGCGGCAGACCACCCCACCCGGCCCCCGCGGATCGGGCACGATCACCGGGCATGTCGCCGAAGCGGACGGCAATCGCAACGTAGCCGGGGCGCTGGTTCGCGTCGCCGAGACCGGGCAGACCACCAGGGCCGACGATCTGGGGAATTTCCGTTTCCCTAGCGTGCCGGCGGGCAGTTACACGCTGGAGATCACGTTCCTTGGCTTCGAGCCGGTAAGCCAGCGCGTCGACGTGGCGGACGGAGACGAAGCGCGGGTCGAGCTCGCGATGGGGGACGGCAGCGGTCCGGCACAGATCGTCGTGTACGGGTCGCTGAGCGCCCGTGCCAACGCGCTCAACCTTCAGCGCACCGCCAGGAACAACGCCGATGTGATCTCGGCCGACGATCTGGGCAATTTCACCGGCACCACCTTCTCCGATGCGCTGCGCCGCGCGCCCGGCGTGTCGTTCCAGCGCGACTCCCTGACCGGTGACGGCACGAACGTCGTCGTCCGCGGGCTCGATCCGGACATGAACAACGTAAAGCTCAACGGCCTCCAGCTTCCCGTCGGCAACGGCACCGGGCGCTCGGCCGATCTCAGCAACCTGCTGGCAGACTCGGTCAGCAAGATCACGATCAACAAGAGCCTGCTGCCGAGTCAGGACAGTGCCGGCACCGGCGGCCTGATCGAAATCGAGACGCTGTCGCCGCTGAACCGCCCGCACCGCTACGCCAATTTCCAGATCGAAGGCAGCAAGAGCGGCAAGGACTTCAGCGACGACTTCCTGGTATCCGGGACCCTGGCCGGAAAGTTCGGCGCAGAGGACAATTTCGGCCTGAGCGCGTCGGTGCAATATCGCCGCAACTCGGTGCGCAACATCTCGTACAACACCGTGCTCAAGTTCGGCGCGTTCCTGCCGAACGCCGCGAACGGGCTGCCCAGCCTGACCTCCGGCGAGGCGATCGATCCGCTCGCGAGCTTCCCCTTCGTGGAGGGCGACGACCAGGCATATGTCAGCCAGCTGGAAACCAGCTTCAACCATGTGAAGCAGTCGACGCTCGCTGCGACTGTGTCGGCCGAATGGAAGATCGGCACGCACAGCAACCTGAAGTTCGACTTCCAGCATGCCGAAGCCGATCGGACGACCTACTCGCTCACCGACAAGTTCGCGGGACTGAGCGAGTATTCGGACATTCCCGGTGGGCAGGCGATCTCGGCGCTGCATCTGAGCCTGGCGCCCGGCGACGCATCGCTGCAGCGCTCGCAGGGCTATCACTATGATCCCAACGCGAAGACGGTCACCGACACTTACAGCTTCAATGGCAAGACCAACCTGGGCAAGCTGACCTTCAACTATCTGCTGGGCTATGCGCATGGCAGCGAGCGGCACGATCGGAGCACCACGCTGGAGCTGCGCATGCCCGATAGCGATGCACTGGCGGGCTACTTCCTGCCCGAAGCGACCGATCCGGGGCTCGGCTACATCGTCACGCCATTCGGCACCCGGCAGGGAGACGGGATCCCGATCCCGCTGCTGAGCCAGGCGGGTTGGAACTTCGTCAACGACAATTCCCGCTACACGATCGACAACGGCACCGGCCAGATCGACGCGACGATCGGAAACAACGACCGGTACACGGCCGAAGCCAGCGTCCGGTGGGACGTGGGTGCCGGGTTCCTGAGATACCTGGAAATGGGCGGTCGCTACGAGCGCGCCACGTTCAAGAGCGACCTGGTGCGGACGCAGTTCGGCGGCGGGGCGACGGTCGCGTCGCTAGGACTGGCGTTCGAGCCGACCGATCTTAGCCGCATCGGCGTGAACGGCACCGGGTTCAGCGCGATGAGCGAATCCACTCTGATCCAGTTCCTCGACAATCTCGACGACTATACCGCGCGCTTTCCCCAGTTCGTGCTGATGCCGATCAAGCCGGCGATCGACCAGGACAAGCAGAACACGCGGGAGGATAATTACGCGGCCTATGTTCAGGCCGACCTCCAGTTCGGCAAGCTCCAGGTGATCGGCGGGGTGCGCTACAACCGCACCGATCTCAGTGCGAGCAACCTGTTCTTCCCGACCTATATCGGCCCGCTCCAGGGTGGCGGATTCGGCGTCGACCTGAACTTCCAGAACCAGTTCAGCAAGCTGATCACGGAGACCGCCAAGTCCGAGGATTTCCTGCCGCGGATCCTGTTCAACTATCGGCAGAGCGACAACCTCATCTTCCGCGGAGGCTATTTCCTGTCGGTCGCGCGGCCGCAGATCGGTGAGCTTTCCAGCCAGGCACGGATCAGCTTCATCAACATCCCGATACCTGGACCCGACGGCGTCAAGCCGGTGCTCCAGGTCAATTCGGGCAATCCCAACCTGAAGCAGGCAACGACCCACAATTTCGACCTGAGCGCCGAATATTACCACAAGATCGGCATCATGAAGGTCAGCGGCTTCTACAAGCGCATCACCAACCTGCTCCAGTCGAACCGCACCGATGGCCCGGCCAATCTCGCCGCCATCACGCTGCCGGACAGCCCCTATTTCCAGGGCCCGCCCTATTTCGATCCGGCGCACCCGGAAAACTATTTCATCACCGGCGGCTCCCCGATCAACAGTGACCACCCGGCCGAGCTCTGGGGCGTCGAGGGGCAGGTCGAACGGCGCTTCGACTTCCTGCCCGGGGCCCTAAGCGGCCTCGGTGTCTTCGCCAACTACACCTACACGCACAGCACCCGTACCCAGCGCTATAGCTGGGCCTATGCGCCAGCTAACGAAGACAGCATCTACGAGTTCTCCGGCGTGCCGTTCAGCCAGCAGCCCAAGCACTCGGGAACCGCGGCGCTGACCTACAACAAATACGGGTTCGACGGCACGCTGGCCTATGGCTTCCAGTCGAGCACGCTCAGCGTCTTCTACCCGCGGGGGCTCAGCGTCTATGGCAAGAGCGTTCGTACCCTGGACCTGCGCGCCGAATATTATCTGAAGCCGCAGTTCGGCAAGCTGCGCGTCTATTTCGAAGCATCGGACCTGCTGAAGGGCACGCGCAGCCCCGACGTCCAGGAACTGATCGGCAGTGTCTATAGCCGCGCCACCTATCTGGGTGGCCGCCGCTTCCGGCTTGGCGTCTCAACTACGTTCTGACGCCCTGTACCCGCGTACCGCCGGCTCCTCCCTTCCTTCACACCAGGAGGAGCCGGCACCTCTTCCAAGGATATATCGATGAAGCATTTCCGCCTGCTCGCTGCCGCGGCGACGATCGCCCTCGCCCATCCTGCCATGGCGCAGGAACTCGCGCCCTATCAGCAGTTCACGCTGCCGAACGGCCTGCGGGTGATCGTGCATGAGGATCACAAGACGCCGAAAGTGGCGGTGGCCGTGTGGTACCATGTCGGGTCGATGAACGAGCCGGAGGGCAAATCGGGCTTCGCGCACCTGTTCGAGCATCTGATGTTCAACGGCTCGGAACATCATGACAAGGAATATATGCCGCCGCTCCAAGAGATCGGCGTCTCGGGCGTCAACGGCGCCACCGGTAACGATCAGACCTATTATTACGAGGTCGTTCCCACCGGTGGGTTGGAACGGGTGCTGTGGCTCGAGTCCGATCGCATGGGCTATCTGTTGGGGGCGGTGACCCAGGCCAAGCTCGACGAGCAGCGCGCAGTGGTTCAAAACGAGAAGCGCAACCGTGAGGGCCAACCCTACGCGACGATGAGCCAGCGCGCCGCGGCAGCGCTGTTCCCGGTCGGACATCCCTATCATCACCCGGTGATCGGATCGATGGAGGACCTGAACGCCGCCTCGCTCGACGATGTGAAGGAGTGGTTCCGCCAATATTATGGCGCATCGAACGCCGTGGTGACGCTCTCGGGGGACGTGACCCTCGAGCAGGCCAAGGCGCTGGTCACCAAGTATTTCGGCAATGTACCCGCCGGTCCGCCGACCGGGCGCGTAACCGCCTGGGTACCCGAGCTGGCGCGCGATCAGCACGAAGTGATGCTCGACAATGTGCCCCAACCGGCGATCACCTGGAGCTGGGCCGTGCCGGGGCGCGGTACGGCGGAAGCGCCCGGGCTCCGCATGGCGGCACAGCTGCTGGGGCGCGGTAAGACCTCGCGGCTCTACCAGGCCCTCGTTCACGATCAACAGGTCGCGACCTATGCCTCGGCGAGCTATGAGAGCTCGGCGGTTGCCGGCACCTTCTCGATCGAGGTGCGTCCGGCAGAAGGCGTCGCCCCTGCCAAGTTGGAGGCGGCGGTGCGCGCGGTGCTTCGCGACTTCCTGTCCACCAGCGCCTCCCCGGCCGAACTCGAGCGCGCGAAGGTCACGTCCTACGGCGACTCCGTGCGGGCCATGGAGTCGCTCTTCGTCAAGGCGATGGCATTGTCCGACGGCGCGGTGTTCGCCGATAATCCAGGGCAGTATCAGGAGGATGACCGCCGCTTCGCCGCGCTGAGCGCAGCCGAGGTACGGGGTGCTGCCGGAACATGGCTGAGCAAGCCGTCCTACCGGCTGACGGTGCTTCCTTATGGCTCGCACGACGTCGTTGCCGATGCGGCAGACCGAAAGACGATTCCCGCGCTTGCCCCCTTCCCCGCGCTCAAGCTTCCCGATCTGAAGGAGGCACGGCTTTCCAACGGCATCCAGGTCCGCTTTTCCGAACGGCCCGGTACGCCGACGGTGGACCTGGCGATGGTGTTCAATGCCGGCCAGGCTGCCGAGCAGCACATGAAGCGCGGTCTGCAGGGCTTCACGCTGGGGTTGATGGACGAGGGTACCGCGACGCTCGACGCGCAGAAATTCGCTGAACGCCAAGGCCTGCTCGGAACCCGGATCTGGGTAACGTCGAGCAGCGACACCACCGATTTTGCGCTCTCCGCGCTCACCCGCAAGCTCCCCGAGTCCATCGCATTGTGGGCGGACTATGTCCGCAATCCCGGCTTCCGGGCCGCCGACCTGGAGCGGGACCGCGCGCTGCAACTGTCGGGCCTGCAACAGTCGCTTTCGGACCCGAACGCCATCGCCCAGCGAAGCCTGACCTATCTGCTATATGGGCCCGATCACGCCTATGGGGCGGCATTGGCAAACCGCGCGGCGACGCTGAAGGCCTTCACGCGCGAGGATGTGATCGCCTTTCACCAGAGCTGGATCCGCCCCGACAATGCCGTGATCTACGCTGCCGGGGACACGCAGTTACCGGTGCTGATCGCCGCGCTCGAGGAGGCGTTCGGCGACTGGAAGGCACCGGCGCGCGCGAAGGGCACCAAGACCCTGGACCCGGTCCCGCCCGCTGCCGGACCGCGGATCGTGCTGATCGACAAGCCCGGCGCGTCGCAATCGGTGATCCAGGCCGGACAGATCGTCGGATCGGGCATGGACCCGCACGACTTCGAACTTGGGGCGCTCAACGATGTGCTGGGCGGCGGCTTCACTGCCCGGCTGAACATGAACCTGCGCGAGGGCAAGGGATGGACCTATGGCGCCAATTCCTATGTCGCCGACGCGCGTGGACCCCAGGTGCTGGGGATCGCCACGAGCATCCAGACCGACAAGACCGCCGAAGCGCTTTCGGAGATCGACAAGGAGCTTCGCGGACTCCAGCGCGCCAAGCCCGCGACGGCTGAGGAACTCGCCCTGCTCACCAAGGGACAAGTGCTAGGCCTGCCCGGCCAGTTCGAAACCAACCAAGCGATGGTGGGCTATCTCCAGCAGGTAAGCCGCTTCGGCCGCCCCTATGACTACATCACCTCCCTGCCCGCCCGGTACGCCGCCCTTCGACCGGAAACGATCACCGCCGCGGCGAATGCGGATCTGCATCCCGAAAGGATGACGTGGGTCGTGGTCGGCGACCTCGCCAAGATCGAGGCGCCGATCCGCGCCTTGGGCTGGCCGGGCGTAGAGATATGGGACGCGGAAGGACGCAGGGTTCGCAACTGATCCTCAGATCGCCGCAGCATAGAGTGCGTGGTGGGTCACGATGAACAGCGTGTGCCCATCCGCTCCGCCTACCACCAGTTGCAGCGGCCGGTCGGGCACGTCGATCCGGCGGCGCAGGCTGCCGCCAGGGCCGTAGACGAACACCTGCCCGTTCGCGACATACAGGTTGCCGGCAGCGTCGCGCGCGACGCTCTCTCCCCCGCGGTCGGCGACGATCTTGAGATCGGTGACTTTCCCGCCCTCGCCGACCAGGCCGCTATAGGTGCGGTTCTCGGACGCATTGGTCAGCACCACCCGTCCGTCGGGCCCGGCAGTCACCAGCCCATGGGCGTCCAGCGTGTCCGACCAGCGCCATCCCTGATGATCGTCGGGGCCCTGGTTCCATACCCGGAACGCCGGCAAAACCAGCGACCCGTCGGGCGAGACATATTCCTGTGCCTTGGGTTCGGCCATCTTGGTGGTGAAGAAGTCGGCGAGCGTCGGGTATTGATAGGTAGCCGGATCGATGCGGTCGGCGAACTCGCCATTCGCCCAGACATTCACCGGCAGCAAGGTTGCCGCCCCGCGACGCGGGCGCACCGGAGTGGCGGGAATTATCCGTACCTCCGCCGGCTTTGCGGGATCGATGCTGAATACCGTGCCGTCGCGGCCCGCCGATGACAGGACCAGCAAGTCGCCCGAGCGATCCACCGCCAGGTTCACCGCATCGAGCGGAGCGTCGGCAACGATCGACAGACCTTCGGTTCTGGACCATCCATGGATGCGCTGGAAGTGCCGATCGATGAAGTAGAGCTTGCCCTTGGCATCCACCGCGGCTCCGGCGATCGAATAGAAGCCGTCAGCCAGCTTCTCGACGCCGGGCGACACCGGCACTGCCGGCTGCGTGGCGGCCGTTGCGGGGGCCGCCGGCACGTCGAGCTTCGCGAACTCCCGCTCGCGCACTTCCTGCTGGCGAGTCATGTCCTTGATCGCATTCTCGAACGGATACTTGCTGGCGCGAAGATAGGTGCCGCATCCCTTCGCATCGCAGCTCGCAAACCCGCTTTCGGCGTTCACATGGACGTTGCGGAAGCGAATGTCGCCAGAGTTGTAGAGCTTCACCGCCGCGTCCATCGGCTTGATCGACCGCGTGACGCGATAGCCGTGATAGTTGGCGAACAGGATGTTGCGCGAATTGCGGAACTCGGTCGAGATCGCATTGACGCCGTCGCGCACCTCCTGCTCGGTCTGCGGCGCCAGGAATTCCCAGTTTTCGACATTGTCGAGCACGATTTCCGCCCGGTAGTGATGCTCGGCCGACAGCTGATAGACGCGGCCAGGCGTCCTGGTGTTCGACACATAGAAGCCGGCCGAGGCCAGCGTGTTCGGCGACCACAACGCCGCGAATGTCCCGCCGCCGCCATCCGTGACCCAGATGCTCGGATACTGCCCGTCGAAGCGGGCACGCGGGTCGCCGAAACCGATCGGGCTGCCCTTGGTCAAGACGGTGCCGCCACCGCCCTGGATCTTCACGTCGTTGACTTCGGATGCCTCGCCCGCTCGCCAGAGCAATGCCGTCGCGCGCGGGTTCACGCCGCCGGTCCAGAGGCCCAGCCCATGGACGATGGCGTTGCCGCCTGTCGCACTCTGGATCAGCGCCTTGGGTCCACCGACGCCCATATATGCAGGCGTCTCGTCGGGAAGATACAGATGGGTCAGGCTGGGATGCAGCGCGATCAACACGCTGTCCGGACGCAGCTTGAGCGTGTCGGTCACCCGGTAGCGGCCCATCGGGAAGTAAAGCACCCGGTGAGTATCGATCGCCCGTTGCAGCGCCGCGGTATCGTCGGTGGTATCGTCCCCTTTTACGCCGAGATCGCGGACATTGGCCCAGTCCCGCACCGGCGGCAGCGCGCGGATCGTGCGTGCCGGACGGGCCGATGCGCGGCCGAGCGGCACCATGCTGACGTCGGTGGCGTACTCTCCGATCGTTCCGAGCGCGGGCAGCTTGAGCCCATAAGAGAAGTCGCGCACGCGGTATCGGGCACCCGCCCCGGCCACCGTCTTGCCGCTGTCGCGAAAGCGGGCGAAGGTCGGCGTATTGATCGCTACGGCATCGTCAAAGCCGACTTGCGTGAACACGCTGTTCTCGGCCGAGATCAGGACCCCGGCCTGAG
The DNA here is from genome assembly GCF_021513175.1 of Sphingomonas sp. S2-65. Taxonomy (NCBI): domain Bacteria; kingdom Pseudomonadati; phylum Pseudomonadota; class Alphaproteobacteria; order Sphingomonadales; family Sphingomonadaceae; genus Sphingomonas; species Sphingomonas sp. S2-65. The sequence continues at coordinate 720,145 of NZ_CP090953.1, forward strand.
CGACATTCTCGAACCGGACCTGCTTGCCCCACAGCGAGTCGGAGTATCCGCGGTCGATCTCTATCCCGACCGGCGTATCCTTGATCGCAACGTTGACGAGCGTCAGATCGACTTCATGCTCGCGGATCGCCGCATCGCGCTGTCCCTGGAACTCGGAATCGATCAGCGTGAACTGCCAGGCGGGAGAGGTTTTCTCCGACATGATGCCATAGCGGCCGCCGAAGAAGCGCAGATCCTCGAACTCGTTGCCTGCCTGGTACACCCCGGCGAGCCCGGATCCGGTATGGAAGTCGACATGGCGCAGATAGCCGTGCTGGGCGACGCGGAAGCGAACCGCGACCGCACCGGCGTTTCCGGCGCCGATGCGGAAGTCGACATTGGAAAGCGCGGAATAGAAAGTGCTGGAAGTCGCGTCGAAGATGGCGGAGTCGAACGGCACGCTGGTGGGCGGCGGAACGGGCGCCTTGCCCACGCGGTACTGGTCCTCACCGGTGAAGCTGATCATCGCCGCGACGCCCGAGCCGAAGCCGGCGCTGTTGTCGCCGAGCACGATCTCGGGCCGCGTCGGTCCGACCCCGAACACCCGCACTGCCGAGCGGACGAAAATGGTCCGGCTGATGCGGTATCGCCCGGACGGCAGGAACACGACGCCGCCATGACCGCCAACTGCAGCCGCATCGATCGCCTGCTGGATCGCAGCGCTGTCGTCGGCGCGACCATCGCCGACTCCCTTCACCGTGATCGCGCGCGGATCATTGGGCGCGCTGCGATACACCGAGGTCGATTGCGCAAGCGCAGGTGTCGGCAGCGTAATCATCGCCGCGCCAAGCAGCCACTTTGCCTTCATCGTCCTTCTCCCCCTGATTCTCCGCGACCGTCGACCCACCCCGCAGCGCGGCATGGGCGACAACGATCGGGCCGACCGTCTTCAGACTGTTTGAAGGCTCAGTGCCTGTGCGGCGATCGCCACCTGGGTTCGGTTGCGCACGTTCAACTTGCGCATCAGCGCCGTCATGTGCGCCTTGACCGTGGTTTCGGCGATGCCCAGGTCGTAGGCTATCTGCTTGTTGAGCAAGCCCGAACGGACGCCGCGCAGCACCTTGATCTGAGTGGGGGTCAGTTGCGGGAGCGCCGCTGCTGCGGCAGCCTTCGTCCCAAACTGGCGAGATTCCTGGGAGATCCCTTCCATCGTCATCCTCCTCCTGCTCGGCCATGGCCGTGGCTCGCCTTGGCGATCGCACCAGGCGAAGTTTGTTGATCCAAGCGCTCCGTCTTAGCGGATTCGGTTGGACAGATTCGCACTATGATCCTCGGCTTTAGCCCTGATCAAGCCTTTTCTGTTGTTGATCGGGAAAAACCTGTCCTACAGATTGCGCTCGCAGGCGAATGCGCCGCGATCGAAGGGAGAGACCTGAATGACGAGAATGGTGACTTCTTGCGGCCGTTCTGAGCGGTGCGTCGATGACCGGAGGTGACACTCGCCTGATGATCGCGGCGCTGGCGGGGATCCTGCTCGCGGTGCTGATGATCGTCCGCGGCCGGCTCCACCCGTTCATCGCCTTGCTGTGCGGTGCATTCGCCGTCGGACTGCTCGCCGGTCTGCCGCTGACGGACACCGCCAAGGCCGTGCAGAAGGGCGTCGGCGACATTATCGGCGGCACCGGACTGGTCGTCGCGCTCGGCCTGTCGCTGGGGGCAATGTTGCACTTGTCGGGCGCAGCCGCGTCGCTGGCCAAGGGAGCGTTGCAGCTGACCGGCGTCCGAGCGGCGCCCTGGGCGACGCTCGGCATCGCCATCGTCATCGGCCTGCCGCTGTTCTTCGAAACCGGGCTGGTGCTGTTGCTGCCGATCGTCGTGGCCGCCGCCGAGGAGATGGCGGGCTCGAATCCGGTGGAGCGCGACGCCGCCAAGCTGCGGCTCATCATGCCCGCCTTGGCGGGGCTCGGCGTCGTGCACGCGCTCGTCCCCCCGCACCCGGGGCCCTTGCTCGCGGTGGAAGCGCTCGGCGCCGATCTGGGCAAGACGATGCTCTACGGCATCCTGATCGCGATCCCCACCGCCGTGATTGCCGGCCCGCTGCTCGCGCGTGTGACGACGCGCGGCGTGCGCTTGGCGCCACCGGTTCTGCACGATCACCGGCTGGCGATCGCCACGCCCTCGCGCGCGCTGTCGCTGCTCATCGTGCTGCTGCCGGTGCTGCTGATTGCGGCGGGTGAACTCGGGCAGCTGGTGCCGGGCCTGCGCGGCGCACCGGCATTGGCGGCGGCGAGCAACCCGGTGGTTGCGCTCCTGGTGACCAACCTCGTGGCACTGCCTGTGCTGTTCGGGCGCGGGTTGCGCGACGCGGCGATCCAGGACGCGGTGTGGCATGAGACGATGGGCGCGGCCGGCGCGATCCTGCTGGCGATCGGCGCGGGGGGCGCGTTGAAGCAAGTGCTGGTCACTGCGGGCCTGTCGGACCTGCTCGCCCGGATGGTGCTGATGCACGCGATCTCGCCGCTGCTGCTGGGCTGGCTGGTCGCAGTGGGTATACGGCTGGCCGCCGGATCCGCGACGGTCGCGACGATCACCGCCGTCGGCGTGATGCCGGGGGTGGTCGCCAGTTCAGGGGTGTCGCCCGAGCTCGTGGTGCTCGCGATCGGCGCGGGATCGGTGTTCTTCAGCCATGTCAACGATCCCGGCTTCTGGCTGGTGAAGAGCTATGTCGGCACCAGCACCGCCGACACTTTTCGGACCTGGTCGCTGCTGGAGACCGCGATCTCGGTCGTCGGGCTCGCCATGGTGCTGGCGCTCGATTATGTCCTCTGAGAGCAGCCACGACGGAGAATGCCGGTGATCGAAGGCCGCCTGGCGGATCGCGCCTATACGGCGATCGTCCGGATCATCACCGATGACGGGCTGGCAAGCGGCGATCGGCTGCCTTCCGAAGCACGCCTTGCCCAGCTGTTCGGCATGTCGCGGACGATCGTGCGCGAGGCGCTGGCGCGGCTCGCCTCGGACGGAGTGACCGAGGCCCGGCGCGGCGCGGGTTCCTATGTGAAGCGCCGCCCCTCGGAGCGGCTCGGCACCCATGTCGCCATGGACGCGCTGGCGGCGACGCTGGGCACCTACGAAGTACGGTTCGTGCTGGAGGCGGAGGCGGCCCGGCTGGCGGCGCAGCGGCGCTCGCACCAGCAGCTCGAGGTGATCGAACGCGCGCTCGCGGCGCTGCGGACTGCATTGCTGTCCAACGCGCCTGCGCATGACGAGGACTGGCTGCTGCACCGCGCGATCTTCGAGGCGACGGGCAATGCAGCGTTCCTGCCGGTGTTCGACCATCTGCACGACGCAGTGATGCAGATCCTGCGCGCCGGCGTCGATATCTCGCGCTCGCGTCCGCCGGAGGTGATCGGCGCGATGATGGAGGAGCATGACGCGATCGTCGAGGCGATCCGGGCGCGCGATGCGGACGGCGCGGCGCTGGCGATGCGCTGGCACCTGTCGCAGGGGCGCAAGCGGCTGATGCCGTGAGCTAGCCCGCGGCGGTTGCGGCTTCCATCCAGGCACGCACGTCGGCGCACAGCATCTCGGGCGAGCGCGCCGCGTCGAGGGTGACGGCGCACTCGTCGGCGCCGGGCCGCTCCAGGGTGGCGAGCTGGCTGTCGAGCAGGCTGGCCGGCATGTAATGGTCCGGGCGGCTGTTCATGCGGCGGGCGATTTCGTCGCGCGTGGTGTCGAGCAGCACGAAAAGCATGGGGACCGCCGAGGCGGCGGACAGGCGCTCGCGATAGCTTCGCTTGAGCGCCGAGCACGCGGCGACGGCGACGCCGTGTTCGCGCGCCGCCGCGCCGATCGCGGCGCCCAGCCGCGCGAGCCATGGCCAGCGATCCTCGTCGGTCAGCGGATGGCCCGTGAGCATCTTGTTGACGCTCGCGACGGAGTGGAAGTCGTCGCCTTCGAGCAATGGACAGTCAAGCTGCGCCGCCAAGCACGCTGACAACGTTGACTTCCCGCTGCCGCTCACTCCCATCAGGACGATCGCACGCGCCCCGCTCAGCGTTTGCCCCTGTGTCCGCACCGCCCGCCCTTGCTTTGTCGATCGGCCGCTCGGCCGGACTTGGACGAACCATATCCCGTGTCTGAGGGGGCTTTACCATTACGACCTTTGTCGCAATCGTCGGCTGGCGCGGGAGCACCTATCCCCGCGCTATAATCAATGGGGAGCGATCACGATGACGGGCACATTCGGGGCCAAAACGGCCTGCACGCTGCTGCTCGCCGGAACCGCCCTCCCCGCGCTCGCCGCGCCGGGATCGACCTCCGTCTACCTCACCGCCCCCGCCGACACGCGCGCGGTGACGGTGCGGGGCAGCGGCGACGGGGTGGCCGACGACACCGCCGCGATCCAGCAGGCGATCGACGCCGTCGCGGCCAAGGGCGGCGGCGGTATCGTGTTCCTGCCCCAGGGCCGCTACCGGATCAGCCGCACGCTCTTCATGTGGCCGGGCGTCCGCCTGTTCGGCGTGGGGCGCAAGCGCCCGGTCTTCGTCCTCGCGCCGAACACGCCGGGGTTCCAGCGCGGCGTGGGCAGCATGATCTTCTTCACCGGCAACAAGCCCGAAGCGACGGGCGACACTCGGCCCGTGCCCGTCCCGCCGCCGACCAGCGTGCCGTTCAACCCCAATATCGGAGACGCCAATTCCGGTACCTTTTATTCGGCGATGGCCAATGTCGACTTCGAGATCGGCGCCGGCAATCCGGCGGCCACGGGCGTGCGCTTCCACGCTGCGCAGCACGCCTATCTGAGCCATATCGACTTTCATCTGGGATCGGCGCTGGCCGGCATCTACCAGGTCGGCAATATCGGCCAGGACCTGCGCTTCTTCGGCGGGCGCTACGGCATCCTGGCCGAGAAGACCTCGCCGGCATGGCAATATACGCTGCTCGATTCGACGTTCGAGGGACAGCGCGATGCCGCCATCCGCGAGCATGAGGCGGGGCTTACCCTGGTCAACACCGTGTTCCGCAACGTGCCCGTCGGAGTGGAGATCGACCGCGGCTATGGCGACTGGCTGTGGGGCAAGGATGTCCGGTTCGAGAATGTCTCGCGCGCCGGGATCATCATCAGCAACGAAGGCAACGCCTATACGCAGGTCGGCTTCGACAATGCCGTGACCAGCGGCACGCCGGTGTTCGCGCGCTTCCGCGACAGCGGGCGCACCGTAACGGGACCCGGCGCCCGCTACCGAGTGCGCGAATTCACATATGGATTGCATGTCCCGGCGCTCGGCACGACCGGCAGCTTCGCGACGAAGATGGATGCCGTGCCGCTGGCGGGCGACCGCCGCCGCGCGCCTGCGGTGCGTGCGATGCCGCCAGTGTCGGCGTGGACCAATGTCCGCGATCTTGGCGTGAAGGGCGACAACGCGACCGACGATACCGCTGCGATCCAGCGCGCGATCGACAGCCGCAAGGTGCTGTACTTCCCGGCAGGCTTCTATCGCGTCAGTGACACGCTGAAGCTGCGCGCGGACACCGTGCTGATCGGATTGCACCCCAGCCTGACTCAGATCGTGCTGGCCGAGGACAGCCCCGCCTATCGCGGGGTGGGCAGCCCGCGCGCGATGATCGAGAGCGCCAAGGGTGGCGGCGCGATCGTGTCGGGGCTGGGCCTGTTCACCGGCGGCAGCAATCCGCGCGCGACCGCGCTGCTGTGGCGCGCGGGCGAACAGTCGCTGGTCGACGACGTCAAGTTCCAGGGCGGCCACGGCACCTTCCTGGCCGATGGCAGCCGCTTCGATCCGTACAACGCCAACCACACCGCCGATGCCGACCCCGCCAAGCGCTGGGACGCGCAATATGCCAGCCTGTGGGTCACCGACGGCGGCGGCGGCACGTTCAACGGGCTGTGGACGCCCAACACCTATGCCCAGGCCGGATTGCTGGTCACCAACACCAGCACGCCGGGATATGTGTACCAGATGTCGGCCGAGCATCACCGCCGGGCCGAGATCGTGCTGGACGGGGTGCGCAACTGGCAGTTCCTGGCGCCGCAGACCGAGGAGGAAGCGGGCGAGAGCCGCGACACCGTCGCGCTCGAGGTCCGCAACTCGCGCGACATCCTGTTCGCCAACCTGCACGCCTACCGAGTCACGCGATCGCTCCAGCCGGCCCCGGCGGCGGTGACGCTGTACGGATCGACCAACATCCGCTTCCGCAACGTGCATGTGAACGCGGAAAGTGGTTTCTCGACCTGCGACAGCAATGGCTGCGGCACCTATCTGCGCGCCAGCAAATATCCCTACGAGAACGCCATCGTCGACAAGACGCGGGGCGCAGCGGTGCGCGAGCGTGGATTCGCGGTGCTGGACGTCAACGACGCGCCCGCTCCCGTGGCACCGGCGACGCTGGCACCGGTGCGGATGCTGGCCGAGGGTTTCTATTCGCTGGGCGGCGGCGCGGTGGACTCTGCCGGCAAGCTGTACTTCGTCGACCGCTATTTCCACCGCATCCATGGCTGGTCCGAGAAGGAAGGACTTTCGGTCGTCGCCGATGCGCCGCTCGACCCGGTCAATCTGGCGGTGGACCGTTCGGGAGACCTGATGGTGCTGTCCTCGGCCGGAGCGGCGGCAACCGTTTACAGCATCGATCCGCGCACGCCCGAAAAGGTGCGGGTGATCGCACCGACGCCGGTCGCCAGCCGCGGCGACACCCGCGTGATCCTGCCGGCCAGCTTCTGGAACAATGGCGAGTTTCGCGATCAATATGATGCCGCGCGCGACCAGTTCGTCACGTTGGAAGAGATGTTCGCGCGCGACATGGCAGTGGCCAAGCCGCAGGAATATCGTTCGCCGGACGGCAGCATCGCCCTGCCCGCCTATCGCGTCTGGCAGCAAGGCCCGGCGGACCATCTCGGCTGGCGCTTCTCCGACACGCTCGACACCTATGGCTTCGTGACCGGCAAGGTGGGTTCGCGCGTCTACCTGGCGAACGGATCGGAGGACCGGACCTATAGCGGCCTGCTCGGGCCCGGCGGCGCGGTGACCGATCTCAAGCCGCTGGCACCGCGTGGCGGCGAGAGCGTCGCGGTCGGCCCGGACGGACGCGTCTACGTCGCGAACGGCCAGATCTTCGTCTATGGCGCCGACGGACACGAACAAGGCCGCATCGACGTGCCCGGCCGGCCGCTCCAGCTGCTGTTCGGCGGCGCGGATGGCAGGACGCTGTTCATCCTGACGCACAAGGCGCTGTTCTCCGCCCGGCCCTGAGACCGGTTTCCCGCGACTTTGGTCGTGGGTGCTGCACGTTCCTGCATCCGATAAAGCGGTGGCTCAACGAACGGACATAGAGCCGGATCAGCGGCGGGAGCCGTTTTCGAGAGGGGATGCAGGATGAACAAGGTCATGCGCGGTCGGAAATCCAAGACGCGCTCAGGTGTTACCGCTACCAGCTTGCTCGGCCTGGCCACGGTGCTGGCCTATGCGACGCCGGCCTTTGCGCAACAGAGTGCCGAGGCGCCACAGGATCAGACGGCCCCATCCGTTCCACTGACCGGCCAAGGCGATCCCGCACAGGACACTCCGTCCGCGCCGGGCGAGGTCATCGTCACGGGCACCCGCATCGTCTCGAACGGGTTCACCGCGCCGACGCCCACCCAGGTAATCGGTGAGGAACAGATCGCCGCGAACGCGCAGCCCAACATCTTCAACACCGTCGCCCAATTGCCGTCGCTGCAAGGCTCCACCGGCGCCAGCACCGGCACGTTCAGCACGTCGAGCGGCACGCAAGGACTGAGCTCGTTCTCGCTGCGCGGCCTGGGTCCGATCCGCACGCTGACGCTGCTCGACGGCCAGCGTGTCGTCGGCGCGAACGTCACCGGGGTGCCCGACATCAGCATGTTCCCGCAACTGCTGATCAAGCGCGTCGACGTGGTGACCGGCGGCGCGTCCGCCTCTTATGGATCGGACGCCGTGGGCGGCGTGGTCAACTTCATCACCGACACCCGCTTCACCGGCTTCAAGGCCAATGTGCAGGGCGGCGTCACTCATTATGGCGACGATGGCCAGGCATTGGTGCAGGCGGCCTATGGCGGCGCGCTGCTCGACAACCGCCTGCATGTGATCGTCAGCGGCGAATACTCGCATGAAGGCGGCGTCGGCCCCGGCGACTTCGGCACCGACCTGGCCGGCAGCCGCGACTGGTACCGCGCGACGACGCTGGTCAACACCGGCATCACCAACAACGGATCGCCGCAATTCCTCTACCGCGACTATGCTCAGCCCTATCAATATTCGCGCTACGGCCTGATCAACAACGGTCCGCTGCAGGGGACTGCGTTCGACGTCAACGGCAACCCCTACGCCTTCAACTTCGGCTCGAACGGGCAGCCGCTCGGCAATGGCCGCGTGTCGAACTGCTTTGCCGGCAACAGCTTCTGCGTCGGCGGCGACCTGACGGGTGCGCCCGGCTCCGGCGCGTCGCTGAAGTCCGCGCTGGAGCGGATCAACGGCTTTGGCCGGCTCGGCTATGACTTCGCCGAAAACAACGAGATCTACCTGACCGTCAACATCGCGCAGGTGAAATCCAACAACCAGCCGAGCCCGGGCTATAATCGCCCGAGCCTGACCGTGCAGTGCGCCAATCCGTTCCTGCCGCAGTCGGTGCGCGACCGGTGCGCCGTCGCGGGGATCACCTCGTTCGGCTTCGGCACGAGCAACGGCGCCTTCCCCGATCCCAAGGTGTCGACCGACCGGCGCCAGTATCGCTTCGTCGGCGGCATCAAGGGCAAGTTCGGGCTGCTCGGTTCCGACTGGAACTATGACGCCTATTACGAGCATGGCACCACCATCGCCGACATCAATGTCGACGATATCGTCCTGCAGAACCGCTATGTGGCGGCGACCAACGCCATCACGCTGAACGGCGCGATCGTCTGCGCGGATGCGACCGCACGCGCGGCGGGATGTCGGCCGATCAACATATTCGGCGGGTTCGCTCCGTCGGCGGAGGCGCTTGCCTATGTGACGCCGGAGAACGGGCCGTTCCAGCACACCAAGCTGACGCAGGAGGTCGCCAGCCTCAACTTCTCGGGCGACGTGTTCAACCTGTGGGCCGGCCCGCTGTCGCTCGCCTTCGGTGGCGAGTATCGCCGCGAATTCTACCGCGTGAACGGGGATCCGTACGGCGCGGGCGTGACTCCGATTAGTCCGAACAGCGCCGACTATCCGGCCGATCCGCTGCTCAACGCGCCGCTCGGCAGCAACTGGGCCGCCGGTAATTACAAGAACGGCACCGGCAGCTACCATGTCTATGAAGCATATGCCGAGCTGAACCTGCCCTTGTTCAACAGCGACGGCATCGGCCGGGCGAACCTGAACGGTGCGGCCCGTGTCACCGACTACAGCACCTCGGGCACGGTGTGGACCTGGAAGGTCGGCGGCACCTGGGACACCCCGCTGGACGGCTTCCGCCTGCGCGCGGTGACGTCGCGGGACGTGCGCGCGCCGAACCTGTCGGAGCTGTTCGCCGCGCCGACGGTGACGACGCTGCCGAACTTCAACAACCCGTTCCCGCCCAATCCGGGCGGCGTGCAGGCGTTCCAGAACACCGTCGGCAATCCCGCGCTCCAGCCCGAGGTCGCCCGCAATACCGAAATCGGCGCGGTCTATGCCAACCCGTCCTGGCTGCCCGGGCTCAGCCTGTCGGTCGATTATTACCGCATCAAGCTGGACGGCGTGGTCTCCACGCTCTCGGCAGACCAGATCGTCCGCTTCTGCTTCGAAGGCAATCAGGCGTTCTGCGGTGGGTTCGAGCTGAACAGCCCGGTGCAAGGCGGCAATTTCATCAACGTCCAGCCGTTCAACCTGGCATCGTGGAAGACCAGCGGGATCGACATCGAGGCCAGCTATCAGTGGAAGAAGCCGCTGGGCCTGCCCGGCAACTTCACGATCCGCGCGCTCGGCACGCACATCCGCGAGTTCCTGGTCGACGCAGGCATCGCCGGGGTAGCGGTGGTCGACCAGGCCGGCGCCAACAACGGCAACACCCCCGACTGGAAGGTGCTGGGCGTCCAGACCTATAGCGACGACGCGTTCAGCCTGACCGTGCAGGAGCGCTGGTTCTCCGACGGCACGTTCGGCAACCAATATGTCGTCTGCTCGGTCGGCACCTGCCCGGTCTCCACGGGCAACAATCCGACGATCGACTACAACAAGATGAAGGGGGCGTTCTACCTCGACGTCGGTGGCTCGATCAATGTCGGCCAGCAGGCGGCGATGTTCTTCAAGGTCGACAATTTGCTCGACCACGATCCCGAGCCCGCGCCGCAGACCAACACCGGGCTGGACGTCAATCCGGCGCTCTACGATACCTTGGGCCGGACCTACCGCGCCGGGTTCCGCGTGCGGTTCTAAACAGAGCGGGAGCTACAGCAGGACCGCCGGCCCAGGGCTGGCGGTCCTCTCCTTTTCGCACGCCTTGAAACGCCAGGGCAATGCGCACATGGCATGCCCGCCTGCCTTAGGAACGGGAGGGCGGTGATCTCGTTTTGGGATCGGTGGCATCCCTCACCCCTGCGATGGAGCGCGTGCATGAACGACGATCGGGAGCATGAGGTACGCCAGCGCGCCTATGCTTTATGGGAAAGCGAAGGACGGCCGGAGGGCCGGCACGACGAGCATTGGCACCGTGCCAATGCCGGGCTTGGCCAGGACGCGCCTGCTCCGGCGGAGAACGCACCCCAACAGCAAGCCGCCGCAATGCCGGAGGCCAAGCCGAAGCCGGCACGGCGCAAGCCGGTAGCGGCCGGACGGGCAGCGACCGAGACGCCGGCGGCTGTCGAGGAAAGCGGCGCCGCGCCGCGCAAGCGCAAGGCGGTCAAGCCGAAGGCGGGCTGAGCAGCTTTCGGAACAGCGCGGCATATTCCCTCGCCGCGCTGTCCCACGATACGTCGGTCGCCAGGCCGTTCTGCTGGAGGCGCTGCCAGGCCGTGCGGTCTTCGCGGAACAGCTTCGCCGCCCGGCGAAGCGCGTCGGTCAGCATCCTGGCGGAAGGCGGCGTGAACTGGAAACCGGTCGCGACTCCTTGCCGCAGCGCCACCGGGCTAGCGTCGATCACCGTATCCGCCAGGCCGCCGACCTGCGACACGACCGGAACCGATCCGTAGCGCAGCGCGCAGAGCTGCGTGAGGCCGCAGGGTTCGAACCGCGACGGCACCACCAGCGCGTCGGCGCCGGCCTGCACCAGATGGGCGAGACCCTCGTCATAACCGATCCGGCAGCCAACTTGTCCGGGGTGGCGCGACGCCGCGGCCAGGAAGGCGGCCTCGAGCGTACGGTCGCCGCTGCCCAGGATGGCGAACTGCACGCCCTCTTCGATCAGGGCGGGCAAGGCGCCGAGCAGCAGGTCGAGCCCCTTCTGTTCGGTAAGCCGCCCGACCGAGGCGACCAGGAACGCGTCGGGTGCGGTGTCCAGCCCGAACTCAGCCTGCAACGCCGCCTTGTCCTTGGGGCGCCCCGTCAGATCGGATGCGGAGAACGCCGCCGGGATCGACGGGTCGTTCGCCGGATCCCAGACACTGGTGTCGATCCCGTTGAGGATGCCCGAGAGGTCGCGTGCGCGCCCGGCGAGCAGGCCTTCCAGGCCCATGCCGCCCTGTGCCGTGGTGATCTCACGCGCATAGCTGGGGGAGACGGTGGTGATGTGATCGGCGAACAGAATGCCGCCCTTCAGGAAGCTGATCGCACCGAAATATTCCAGCCCGTCCAGCGCGAAGGCCTCGGCAGGCAGGCCCAGCGTGCCGAGCAGATAGGCCGGAAACACCCCCTGGAACGCCAGATTGTGGATGGTGGTCAGGACCGGCGGGCGACGGGTCGGGCGATTATAGTGAAGATAGGCCGGAGTGAGCCCCGCCTGCCAGTCATGCGCCTGGACGATGTCGGGCGCGTAGCTGCCTAGGGCACCCTCGGCGATATCGGCGGCCACGCGTGCCAGCGCCGCGAAGCGCAGCGCGTTGTCGGGCCAGTCGCGCCCGTCCGGGCCGAGATAGGGATTGCCGTCGCGCGCGAAGAGGTGCGGCGCGTCGAGCACCAGCAGGTCGAGGTCGGCAGCGCGGCCGCGGCGCAGCGTGCCGGGGCCGCCCATCAAATTCTCGTAGCGCCGGACCGGCACCCCCTCCCCGATCGCCTGCAGCACCGCGGGATAGCCCGGCATCAGGGTAGTGACGATGATGTCCTGCCGCGCCAGCGCCGCCGGCAGCGCACCGGCGACATCGGCGAGGCCACCGGTCTTGACGAGGGGATAGACTTCGGAGGTAACCGACAGGAGTTCGAGCGGCATCAGCGATCCAGGGCAGCGATCATCTTGGCGGTGATCAGGCATACGCCGTTCTCGGTCCGCCGGAAGCGGCTGGCATCCTCCACCGGATCCTCGCCGACGACAAGCCCGTCGGGAATCTGCACACCGCGATCGATGATCACGTTCTTGAGGCGGACCGATCGGCCGATGTTCACCCGCGGCATGATCACTGCATTCTCGATCGTCGTGAAGCTGTTCACCCGAACGCCAGTGAACAGCAGCGAGTGGCGCAGCGCCGCGCCCGACACGATACAGTCGCCCGACACCAGCGACGAGATCGCCTCGCCACGCCGGCCAACCTCGTCATGGACGAACTTGGCGGGGGCCGTCATCTCGGCATAGGTCCAGATCGGCCATTCGCGATCGTACAGGTCGAGATCGGGAACGGTGTTGGTCAGATCGATATTGGCGGCGAAATAGGCGTCGAGGGTGCCGACGTCGCGCCAATAAGGCTCGGCCTCAGGACCCGAGCGCAGCGCCGAGCGGCTGAAATGGTGGGCGCGGGCGTTGCCGTCCTTCACCAGCTTGGGAATGATGTCCTTGCCGAAATCGTGCGACGAGTTCGGATCCTCGGCATCCTCGCGCAGCACCTCGAACAGGAATTTGGTCTCGAAGACGTAGATGCCCATGCTGGCGAGCGCCAGGTCGGGCTGGCCGGGCATCGCCGGCGGATCCGCGGGCTTCTCCAGGAAATGCAGGATGCGGTCATTCTCGTCGACATGCATCACGCCAAAGGCGCTCGCCTCCATGCGCGGCACCTCGACGCAGCCGACCGTCACGCTGGCGCCGGTCTCGCAATGCTCCTCCAGCATCACGCCGTAATCCTGCTTGTAGACATGGTCGCCGGCCAGAACGAGCAGGTACTTCGGCGCGTAGCTTTCGATGATGTCGAGGTTCTGGAACACCGCGTCGGCGGTGCCGAGATACCAGTTCTCCTCCGACACCCGCTGGCTGGCGGGCAGGATGTCGAAGCTTTCATTGCGCTCGGGCCGGAAGAAGCTCCAGCCATGCTGCAAGTGGCGGATCAGGCTGTGCGCCTTGTACTGCGTCGCCACGCCGATGCGCGGAATGCCCGAATTCAGTGCGTTCGACAGCGCGAAATCGACGATCCGGGTCTTACCGCCGAAATACACCGCCGGCTTGGCGCGAAAGTCGGTGAGCTCCATCAAGCGGCTGCCGCGCCCCCCGGCCAAGACGATGGCCATGGCTTGCCGGGTGACGAGACCTCGCAACGTAGCGCTCGGGGGCATGTATGATCTGTCCGTCTAGATGAAACCGCAGTGGAAGCGGTTTGTTGGCGTTCCGGTTCCATGATGGTGAACGAGGACGGGCACTTTCTCGCGCCTGGGTCGTTCGGCAGCCGGTACAAAGAAGGGGCAAGGGGTGCAGCAAGGCAGGAAATCGGTCGCGGATTGGCTGACCGATCCTTTTTCGTTCCTCGGCCCGCATGGCGATGTGGTGCGCAGCTATCAGCCGGGTGCGGCGTCGGTGACGCTGATCGGCGAAGCGGGAGAGACGGCGCTGACAGAGTCTTCCGAGACGCCGGGCCTGTTCACCGGCCCGGCGCCGCGCGAAGGCCGCTATCGGCTGCGGGTGAAGTGGCTCGATGGCGCGGTGAGCGAGAGCGAGGACCCCTATGCCTTCGGCCCGCTTCTCGGCGACCTGGACCTGTATCTGTTCGGGCAGGGCAGCCACTGGGACCTGCCGCTGCGCCTGGGGGCCAATCCGAATGTCCACGACGGGGTGCCGGGCACCGCGTTCGCGGTGTGGGCACCCAATGCCCGCGCGGTCAGCGTCACTGGCGATTTCACCGGCTGGAACCCGCAGCGCCTGCCGATGCGGCTGCGGCACGGCGCGGGGCTGTGGGAGCTGTTCGTGCCCGGAGTCGCCGCCGGCGCGCGCTACAAGTTCGCGATCACCGGCGCGGACGGCGTGGTCCGCGAGAAGGCCGACCCATTGGCACGCGCCACCGAACTGCCACCGGCAACGGCATCGGTCGTCGCCCCCGCGCCCGACTTCACCTGGTCCGACGATGCGTGGATGGCGGAGCGGGGCGAGCGCCAGCACGCCGGCGCACCCATCTCGATCTATGAAATGCACGTCGGATCATGGCGGCGGCCCTGGCACGGCGGCGAGCATGACTGGGATCAGATCGGCGACCAGCTGATCCCGTACCTTCAGGATATGAGCTTTACCCATGTCGAGCTGATGCCGATCATGGAGCATCCGTTCGGCGGCTCCTGGGGCTATCAGCCGCTGTCGCAATTCGCCCCCTCCTCGCGCTACGGCTCGCCCGAGCAGTTCGCCCGCTTCGTCGACCGCTGTCATGCCGCCGGCATCGGTGTGATCCTCGACTGGGTGCCGGCGCACTTCCCTTCGGACGCGCATGGCTTCGCCAGTTTCGACGGCACCGCACTCTACGAACATGGTGACCCGCGCGAAGGCTATCACCCGGACTGGAACACGCTGATCTTCAACCTGGGCCGCCAGGAAGTGGCCGGCATGCTGATCGCCTCGGCCTTGTGGTGGCTCGAGCGCTTCCATGTCGACGGGCTGCGCGTCGATGCCGTCGCGTCGATGCTCTACCGCGATTACAGCCGCCGCGACGGCGAGTGGATTCCCAACCGCCACGGCGGGCGCGAGAACCTGGAGTCGATCGCCTTTCTCCAGCGCATGAACCAGGTGGTGGCGGAGCGCTGCCCAGGCGCGATTACGATCGCCGAGGAATCCACGGCATTTCCCGGCGTAACCGCGCCGGTCGAGCATGGCGGGCTGGGCTTCACCTACAAATGGAACATGGGGTGGATGAACGACACCCTGCGCTACATCGAACGCGACCCGCTGCACCGGCAATGGCACCATGACGACCTGCGCTTCGGGCTGGTCTATGCCTTTACCGAGAAGTTCATCCTGCCTTTGAGCCATGACGAGGTCGTCCACGGCAAGCATGCGCTGCTCGCCAAGATGCCCGGTGACCGGTGGCAGCGTTTCGCCAATCTGCGCGCCTATTACGCGTTCATGTGGACGCACCCGGGCAAGAAGCTGTTGTTCATGGGCGACGAGCTCGCCCAGAGCGCCGAGTGGAACCACGACGGGCAGCTGGACTGGCAGGCCCTCGAAGCGCCCGACCATGCCGGCATCCAGGCGCTGGTCCGCGACCTCAACCACGTCTACCGCGCCGAGCCCGCGCTGCACCAGAGCGACGCCGATCCGCGCGGGTTCGAATGGATCGTCGGTGATGATGCCGCCAACAGCGTCGTCGTATTCCTGCGCCGTTCGGAATATGACGGCGCGCCGCTGCTGGTGGCGGTGAACCTGACTCCGGTGCCGCGCCACGGCTACCGCGTCGGCGTGCCGCATGCCGGGCGCTGGGCCGAGATCCTCAACACCGACCGCGCCGGCTATGGCGGCGGCGATCTGGCCAACGACAGCGCGCTGCACACCGCCGCTGCGCCGAGCCACGGCCAGCCCCAGTCGCTCGACCTTACTCTCCCGCCGCTCGCGGCCATCATCCTGCGCTACGAAGGAACTGCTGCTTGACTCGTATTCCCGATCGCCTCGAAGGCGGCGCGCCCTACCCGCTCGGCGCGACCTTTGACGGGCTTGGCGTGAACTTCGCCGTATTCTCCGCGCATGCCGAGAAGATCGAATTGTGCCTGTTCGACGAATATGGCCGGCGCGAGCTCGCCCGGCTGGAACTGCCCGAATGGACCGACGAGATCTGGCACGGCTATCTGCCCGACGCCCGTCCCGGCCTGCTCTACGGCTTTCGCGCGCATGGCCCCTATGCGCCCGAGGAAGGGCACCGGTTCAATCCGAACAAGCTGCTGATGGACCCTTATACGCGCAAGACCTTCGGCCGCATTCGCTGGAGCGACGCGTTGCACGGGTACCGCGTGAACTCGCCGCGCGCCGACCTCAGCTTCGATCGGCGCGACAGCGCGGCGGCGATGCCGAAGTCGGTGGTGGTCGCCAACGCGTTCGACTGGGGCGACGATCGCCGTCCGAACACCCCCTGGTCCGAGACGGTGATCTACGAGGCGCATGTGAAGGGCCTCACCCAGCTGATGGAAACCGTGCCGCACAACGAGCGCGGCACCTATCGCGCGCTCAGCCATCCCGACGTCATCGCGCACCTGCAACGGCTGGGCATCACTGCGATCGAGCTGCTGCCGGTGCATGGCTTCGTCCAGGACCGGTTCCTCCAGGAAAAGGGGCTGGTGAACTATTGGGGCTATAACAGCCTCTCCTTCTTCGCCCCCGAGCAGCGCTATCTCGGCGATGGCGACGCCGACGATCTGCGGCTCGCGGTCCGCCGCTTCCATGCCGCCGGGATCGAAGTGATCCTGGACGTGGTCTACAACCACACCGCCGAAGGCAGCGAGCTGGGCCAGACGATGTGCTTCCGCGGGCTGGACAACGCGACCTATTACCGGCTGCAAAAGGACAATCCGCGCTACTGCGTCAACGACACCGGCACCGGCAACACCTTCAACCTGGACCAGCCGCGCGTGCTGCAGATGGTCATGGACTCGCTGCGCCACTGGGTCGAATCCTATCATGTCGACGGCTTTCGCTTCGACCTGGGCTCGACGCTGGGCCGCACCGGCGACGGCGGCTTCGATCCCGGCGCGGCGTTCTTCGACGTGCTGCGCCAGGACCCGGTGCTCGGCCGCGTCAAGCTGATCTCCGAGCCTTGGGACATCGGACCAGGCGGCTATCAGCTCGGCAATCACCCCCCCGGCTTCGCCGAATGGAACGACAAGTTTCGCGATTCCACCCGTCGCTTCTGGAAGGGCGACCCGGGCGTCCGCCCGGAATTCGCCGCGCGCCTCGCGGGCTCGGGTGACCTGTTCGACCGGCGGGCCCGGCGCCCCTGGGCCAGCGTCAACTACGTCGCCAGCCATGACGGCCAGACGCTCGCCGATCTCACTCAATATGAGCAGCGCCACAACGAGGCGAATGGCGAGGACAATCGCGACGGCCATTCGGACAACCAGTCGTGCAATTGGGGCGTGGAAGGACCCACCGACGATCCCGCGATCAACGCCGTGCGCGAGCGTGTCCGCCGCTCGATGCTGATCACCGTGCTCGGCTCGCTCGGCACCCCCATGCTGCTGGCCGGCGACGAGTTCGGCCGCACGCAAAAGGGCAACAACAACGCCTATTGCCAGGATAATGAGATCAGCTGGCTCGACTGGAAGCAGGCGGCTAGCGAGCAGGGTCGAGACCTGGCGCATTTCGTCCGCCGGCTGATCCTGATCCGCAAGCATTATCCGCTCGTCCGCTCCGACGCCTTTCTCTACGGCGAGGAGATCGCGCCGGGCATCCGCAACATCGACTGGTTCGACGAGCGCGGCCAGCCACTCACGCCCGAGGATTGGCAGAATCCCGAAGGCAAGGCGCTGGTGATGCGGCGCGCGCGGCTGCTGGACGATGGCCAGTATGAAGCGATCACCCTGCTGATGAACGGATCGCAGGTGCCACTCGACTTCACCCTGCCAGGGCCGCACGGCTATCGGCGCCTGCTGGTCGACAGCGCCGACACCGGCGTGGGCGAACGCGACCTCGACGACGCGCCGCTCACCGTTGCCGACCGTGCCGCCGTGCTGATCTTCGCCACCGGAGGGGTGGAATGACCTGGGGCCCCGCCCTGCTGGCACCGAACCGCACGCGGTTCGCGCTCTGGGCGCCGGCGCTCGGCGCGCTGACGCTGGAGATCGACGGGCGCGATCCTCTGGCGATGACGGCTGGGGAAGATGGCTGGTTCAGCGTCGAGGCCGAGTGCGGCGCCGGCACGCGCTACCGCTTCCGCCTGCCCGACGGCACCGCCGTGCCAGATCCGGCCTCGCGCCGGCAGGACGGCGACGTGCATGGCTGGAGCATCGTCACGGATCCGAACGGCTATGCCTGGCAAGCGGCGGAGTGGAGCGGGCGTCCCTGGCTGGAGGCTGCGATCCTGGAATGCCATTCCGGCGTGGCCGGTGGCTTTGCCGGCGTGGCCGCGATGCTGCCGCAGGCGGCGGAGACCGGCTTCACTGCGATCGAGCTGATGCCGGTCGCGGCGTTCGGCGGCACGCGCAACTGGGGCTATGACGGGGTGCTGCCCTATGCCCCCGCCTCCGCCTATGGCGACCCCGACGCGCTGAAGGCGCTGGTCGACCGAGCGCATGGTCAGGGCACGATGATGTTCCTCGACGTGGTCTACAACCACTTCGGGCCCGACGGGAACTATTTGTCGGCCTATGCGCCGGACTTCTTCAAGGCCGATGCCGATACCCCTTGGGGCGGGGCGATCGACTTCTCGAGGGAGCCGGTGGCGCGGTTCTTCATCGACAATGCGATTTACTGGCTGCGTGAGTTCCGCTTCGATGGCCTGCGCTTCGACGCGGTGCACGCGATTGCCGACGATGCGTTCCTGGACCGCATGGCCGCCGAAATCCGCGCCGCCCTCCCCGACCGCCACATCCATCTGGTGCTGGAGAACGAGCACAACGACGCCGCGCGGCTGGAGGGCGATTACGACGCGCAGTGGAACGACGATTTCCACAATGTGCTGCACGTCCTGCTCACCGACGAAGCGCACGGCTATTATGCCGATTTTGCCCAACAGCCGGCGGAAAAGCTCGCCCGCTGCCTGGGCGAGGGCTTCATCTATCAGGGCCAGGGCTCGCCCAACCAGAAGGGGAAGCCGCGCGGTACCCCGAGCGGGCACCTGCCGCCGTTCCGGTTCGTGTCGTTCCTCCAGAACCACGACCAGATCGGCAACCGGGCGCTGGGCGAGCGGCTGACGGTGCTCGCCGGCGCCGATCGGCTGCGCGCCGCGAACGGGCTGTTGCTGCTGTGCCCGCAGGTGCCGCTGGCATTCATGGGCGATGACATCGGATCGCAGACGCCGTTCCTGTTTTTCACCGATTTCCACGACGAGCTGGCCGACGCGGTGCGCGAAGGCAGGCGCGGCGAGTTCGCCCACTTTCCCGGCTTCTCCGATCCGGCTTTGCGCGAGAAAATCCCCGATCCCAACGCTGTAAGCACGTTCGAGGCATCGCGCCCAGTTCCCGGACCCGAAGCGCAGTCTTGGCGCGCGCTGTACAAGGATCTGCTCGCGCTCCGACACGCGCGGATCGTTCCCGATCTCGCCAAGAGCAAGCCGCTCGGCGCCGAGGTGATCGGCGACAAGGCAGTGATCGCGCGCTGGCAACTTGGCGAGGCCGTGCTGACGCTCGCGCTGAACCTGGGCGATGCTCCGGTTGCGATGGACCCGGTCGAGGGCGAGGTGCTGACGACGATCGGCATCGGGCACACCGACGCGGGGCTGATGCCGGCAAGCTTCTGCGCATGGTGGCAGCAATGACCGACCAGGCGGTCGAGCGGCTGGCGGAAGCTGCGGGCATTTCGATCGACTGGGAGGACGCCGGCGGCGTCGCCCGGCGGGTATCACCGGAGAGCCTGAGGCTGGTGCTTTCGGGGCTGGGCTTTGCCTGCGGCAGCGAGGCGCAGTGCCGCGACAGCGCCGCCGCTCTGGCTCAGACGGCGCAGCCCTCGTGCCGGGTGCTGCTCGCGGGCGAGGCGATCACCGGGCTCTCGGGTACGGGCCAGTTGGTTCTGGAGGATGGCAGCCGGCGCGACCTGGACCTTTCGTCCGAGCCGCGGGTCGGCGACATCGGCTATCATCGGCTGGAATGGTCGGGCGGCACGCTGTCGCTCATCGTCGCGCCGCCGCGCTGCATCGAAGTGGCCCCGGGAACGCGTCCCTGGGGTACGGCCGCGCAGATCTATGGCCTGCGCGACGAGAACCCGTTCGGCGACTTCGGCAGCCTTGCCGACTTTGTTACGCAGGCGCAGAAAGTCGGCAGCGACGCGGTGATGATGAGCCCGGTGCACGCGCTCTTCACCACCGATCCCGGCCGCTACAGCCCGTACTCGCCCTCCAGCCGGCACTTCCTCAATCCCTGGTTCGCCGATGCCGGGCGGGACTGGTTCGAGGGGGATGCCGCTGCGCTGATCGACTGGCAGGCGGCGGTGCCGGCCAAGCTGGCGGCGCTTCGCGCCCTGTACGCCGGCAAGCGCGACGATCCGGCATTCCGCAGCTTCATCGCCGCGGCCGACATTTCTCTGATCGACCATGCCCGCTTCGAGGCACTGCACGCGCACTTCTTCGCGGCGTCGGGCGCGCGCGGCTGGCAGGATTGGCCGGAGCGCTATCGCCGGCCCGGCTCGCTGGCGGTGGCGCAGTTCGCACGCGAGCACGCCGACGAGGTCGAGTTCCACCTGTTCCTGCAATGGTGGACCGACCGGTCGCTCGCCCGCGCCGGCGAGGCGGCAAAGGGCATGGCGGTCGGGCTGGTAACCGACCTGGCAGTCGGGCTCGACGCAGGCGGCAGCCATGCCTGGAGCCGCGGCGAGGAATTGATGCTGGGAATCGGCATTGGTGCGCCTCCCGACGCCTTCCAGGCGGCCGGACAGAATTGGGGCATCACCAGCTTCTCGCCCTTCGCCTTGCAGCGGATGGACTACCGCCCGTTCATCGATCTGATGCGCAGCGCGATGCGGCACGCTGGCGGCATCCGCATCGACCATGCGCTCGGCCTGCGCCGCCTGTGGGTGGTGCCGACCGGCGCGTCCCCGCTCGAGGGCGCCTATCTGCGCTTTCCCGAACAGGACATCCTGCGGCTGATCGCGCTGGAGTCGCATCGTGCGCGCGCGCTGGTGATCGGCGAGGATCTGGGCGTGGTGCCGCCTGGCTTCCGCGATGCGATTTCGGAGCGGGGCCTGATGGGAATGCGCGTGCTGCCTTTCGAACGCGATCAGGCAGGCGACTTCACGCCCTCGGCGGGCTGGGACGAACAGGCTGCCGCGCTGACCAGCACGCACGACCTCACTCCGATCGCCGGCTGGTGGCAGGGCCGCGACATCGACTGGCGCGAGCAGCTGGGTGCCGCGGGCGACCGTGAAGCCGAGCGGGCCGAGCGCGTGGCCGACCGGTCGCGGCTGTGGCAAGCCTGCGAAGATGCCGGCGTCGCCGAGGGTCCGGAACCCGCGCCCGATCAGCCCGAGGCGGCGCTCGACGCCGCCATAGCCTTCGCCGCGCAGGCGCCCAGCGCACTGCTGATCGTCCCCGCCGAGGACCTGTTCGGCCTCGACGAAGCGCCGAATCTTCCCGGTACGGTCGACGAACATCCCAATTGGCGGCGGCGCCTGCCCGACCGAGCCGACGCGCTGTTTGTGCGCGACGACGTGTCGCGCCGCCTTTCCCTCATCCGCGAAGCCAGGAAATCATGATCCCGCGCGCCACCTACCGCATCCAGTTCCATCGCGACTTCCCGTTCGACGCCGCGATCCCGCTCGCCGGCTATCTGAAGTCGCTCGGGATCAGCCATCTCTATGCCTCGCCGATCGGCACGGCGCGGTCGGGGTCGACGCACGGCTATGACGTCGTCGATCCTACCCGGATCAATCCCGAGCTCGGCGGTGAAGAGGGCTTCCGCGCGCTGGCGGCGGCGTTGAAGGCCGAAGGGCTGGGCATCATCCTCGACATCGTGCCCAACCACATGGCGGTGGGCGGCGCGGACAATGTCTGGTGGATGGACGTGCTCGAGCACGGGCCCGAGAGCGACTATGCCCGCTTCTTCGACATCGACTGGGACCGCGGCAAGCTGCTCGCACCATTCCTGGGCGCACCCTATGGCGAGGCGCTGCGTGACGGAGCGATCGTGCTGGAGGCCGATGGCTCGGCAGTGATGGCGCATGGCACCCACCGCTTTCCGATCCGGGCGGAGGATCGGGCAGCGCTCAGCCAAGAGACCGATCTGCCGTCACGCTATGACGGCCGCACCCCCGAAGGCGCCGAGCGGCTGCACGCGCTGCTCGAGCGGCAGCATTACCGCCTCGCCTGGTGGCGCACCGCGGCGGACGAGATCAACTGGCGGCGCTTCTTCGATATCACCGAGCTTGCCGGGCTGCGGGTCGAGGACGAGGCGGTGTTCGAAGCGGTGCACGCCCTGCCCCTGCGGCTCTACCGCGAGGGACTGATCGACGGCGTGCGCGTGGACCATGTCGACGGACTGGCCGATCCGCCCGCTTACTGCCGGCGGCTGCGCGCGGCGCTGGACGAACAGCGCGAAGGGCCAGGCTATCTGGTGGTCGAGAAGATCCTGGCCGCGGGCGAGCCGCTGCCGACCGACTGGCAGACCGACGGCACCAGCGGCTACGACTTCATGAACCATGTCGCAGGGCTGCTCCACGATCCCGCAGGCGAGGCGCCGCTTACCCGCTACTGGCACGAGCTGAGCGGGCGCCCAACGGACTTCGCCGAGGAAGAACATGCCGCCCGCATCGAGATCCTGGATCGTACCTTCCCCGGGCAGCTGAACGCAGTGGCGGCAGCCTTCCACCAAGTTGCGCAGCGCGACTTGGCGAGCCGTGACGTCACCGAAGGGATGATCCGACGCGGGTTGGCGGCGATCCTGGTGCAATTCTCGGCCTATCGCACCTATGGAGGGACCAGCGCCGACGACCGGCTGGGCCGCGCCGCGGCGGCGGCGAAGGCGGCAGTGCCGCCCTCCGAAACGGCAGTGATCGACCAGCTGGTCGCCTGGATGCAGACGCCAGGCGCCGAGGATGCCACGCGCCGGTTCGAGCAGTTGAGCGCGCCGCTGGCCGCCAAGTCGGTCGAGGACACCGCGTTCTACCGCTATGGTCGGCTGCTCTCGCGCACCGACGTCGGCTTCGACGCCGATCGCTTCGCGCTATCACCGGCCGAGTTCGCCGCCGAAGTCGCGGCGCGGGCGGCAGCCTATCCGCACGCGATGCTGGCCACCGCCACCCACGACCACAAACGCGGCGAGGATGTCCGCGCTCGCCTGGCGGTGCTCAGCGAAATGCCCGATCTGTGGATCGAGACCGCGACCCGCTGGGGCGAACTGTCGATCGCCGAAGGCATCGATGCCGGCGACTGCTACCAGGTGCTGCAGACGCTGGTAGGCGCCTGCCCGTTCGTGCTCGACGATCCCGAAGGCTTCGCCGAGCGCGTCGTGCAATGGTCGCAAAAGGCGCTACGCGAAGCCAAGCTGCGCTCGTCCTGGACGCTGCCCGACGCGGCGTATGAAGAACGGGTCGCCGGCTTCATCCGCGCGTTCCTGAGCGGCGCCGAGCTGCGGCGCGAGCTCACCGACTTCGTCGCGCGGATCGGCCCGGCGGGCGCAGTCAACGGCATCGTCCAGGCAGTGCTGCGCTCGACGCTGCCCGGCGTGCCCGATTGCTACCAGGGTGCCGAGCTGTGGGACCTGAGCCTGGTCGATCCCGACAACCGCCGGCCAGTCGACTATGCCGCCCGGCAAGCCGAAGCCAGCAGCGACTGGCGCGACGGCAAGGTCAAGCAGGCAGCCATCGCCGCGTCCCTCCACGCGACGCCCGCAGACGCCGGCTTCGAGATCGTGGCGGCGAGCGGCCCCCGCGCGAACAAGGTGTTCGCATTCCGGCGCGGACCGCTGCTGGTGGTGGTGCCGATCCGCTGTGCGGAGGCGGTCACCGAACACCTGACGATCAATCCCGCGTGGTGGGGCGAAACCGAGGTCGAAGGACGACGCGTCGCCGATCTGCTTGCCGACAAACCCTATGCGCTGATCCGATAAGCCGCGGCGAGGGTGGCGCGACCACCCTCGCCCGCCCTCAGTGCGCGGCCCCCGGCCCCACCGCGCGGCGCGGCCTGGGCGTCAACCAGATGATCATCGCCGAGAAGCCGAAGATCACCGCCGACAGCATGAAGATGTGCGTGGTCGCCACCGCGAACGCTTCCTTGTCGACCAGGTTCACGATCACCCCGCGGATCTGGTCGATCGAGAAGCCCTGCGCGGTGAGCGCCTGGGTCGCTCCCTGCTCGTTCAGCCGCCCGGCCATCTCCGCGCGCGCGACCCGCGAGCTGTTGTCCCACATCGTCGTCGAGATCGACGTGCCGATCGCGCCGGCCATGGTGCGCAGGAAGCTCATCAACCCCGCCGCCGACGCGGTCTCGTGCGGCTCCACTGCGCCGAGCGCGATCGTGGTCAGCGGAATGAAGAAGAACGGCATGCCGAAGCCCTGGAGCATCTGCGGAAACGCCAGCGACCAGAAATCGGCCTGGCTGTTCCACCCGACCCGCAGCAGCGAGGCAAAGCCCAGCCACAGGATGCCGAAGCACACCAGTGCGCGCGGATCGACCTTGGTCGACAGCTTGGCGACGATCGGCGACATGATCACCGCCGCCACCCCGGTGAACGCCGTGGCGTAACCGGCATAGGTCGCGGTGTAGCCCATGCTGGTCTGGAGCCATTGCGGGATGATCACCGCCGAGGAGAAGAAGGTCGCGAACGCAAAGGACAGCGAGATCACCGCGACGGTGAAGCCGCGATGGCGGAACACCCGCAGATCGACGATCGGCTGATCCTCGGTCAGCTCCCAGGCGAGGAAGACGAGCAGCCCCACCACCGCGATCACCGCCAGCCAGATGATCGTGCCGTCGTTGAACCAGTCATGTTCGCGGCCGAGATCGAGCATGATCTGCAGCGCGGCGATCCACAACAGCATCAGCATCAGCCCGACCTTGTCGACGCGCAGCATCGACGTCGGCGTTTCCGCGCGGGAAACCAATTTGACGGTGCCGAACACGCAGAGCGCGGCGACCGGGATGTTGATGAAGAAAATCCAATGCCACGACCAGCTGTCGGAGATCGTGCCGCCCAGGATCGGTCCCAGGATCGGCGCGACGACCGTGGTCATCGCCCAGATACCCATCGCCTGGGCGCGTTGGTTGGGCGGGAAGATGCGCATCAACAGTGTCTGGCTGAGCGGCATCAGCGGACCGCCGCACAGCCCCTGGCCGATCCGGCAGGCGACGAGCATGCCGAGCGTGCTCGACATGCCGCACAGCACCGAGAAGATGCCGAAGCCGATCACGCCCCACATGAAGGTGCGCACCGTCCCGAACCGGCCGGCGAGCCAGCCGGTCAGCGGCACGCACACCGCCTCGGCCACGGCATAGGAGGTGATGATCCAGGTCCCCTGGCTCACCGAGATACCCAGGCTGCCGCCGATATGCGGCACCGAGACGTTGGCGATGGTGGTGTCGAGCACCACCATGAAGTTCGTGAGCGCGAGCACCGCACCCGCAAGGATCAGCTTGAACCCGCTCAGGGGCGCAACATCCTCGGCCTTGCCGGTCATGGCAGAGTCCTCAATTCTTGGCGGTGATATCGATCTCGGCATCCATCGAGAGACCAACGCGCAGCGGGTGCGCCTGAAGCTCCTTGGGATCGAGCGCGACGCGGACCGGCAGGCGCTGCACGACCTTGATCCAGTTGCCGGTGGCGTTCTGCGCCGGGATCAGCGCGAAGGACGAACCGGTGCCGCCCGATAGGCCGACGACCCTGCCGTGATATTCGACATCGCCGCCGTACAGATCGGAAGTGAGCGTGACCGGCTGGCCGACCTTGACCTGCGTCAGCTGGCCTTCCTTGAAGTTGGCGTCGACATAGAGCTGGCCCACCGGCACGATCATCATCAGCTGCGCGCCCTGGGCGACGCGCTGACCCACCGCCACGTTGCGGCGGGTAACCACGCCGTCCATCGGCGCGCGAATGGTGGTGCGCTGAAGCTCGAGCCGGGCCTGGGCCAGCTTGGCCTGCGCGGCGAGCACTTCAGGGGCATTGGCGTTGGTGCTGCCGCGGATCAGCGCGTTGTTCGCCGCCAGTTCACCCGACGCCGCACTGCGGGTCGAGCTTGCCTGGGCGATTGCGGCACGGGCGAGCTGGAGGTTCGCCTGCGCGGTCGCATAGGCGTTGGTGGCGGAGCTCAGCTCCTCGCCCGACACCGCGCCGGCCGGCGCCAGACGGCGACGGCGTTCGAGGTCGATGCGGGCGCGCTGGAAGTCGCCCTGCGCGGCGGTCAGCTGAGCGCGGGCACGGGTGATGTCGGCCTCGCGCGCCTGCACCTGCGCGGCAAGCGCGGTGCTGGTGGCGGCGGTCTGACCGAACTGGCGCTGCGCCTGCGCGAGATCGGCTTCGGCCTGAGCCACGGCGATGCGCGCATCGCTATCGTCCAGGCGGACGAGGACGTCGCCCTTCTTCACGGCCTGGGTGTCGCTCACGCGAACTTCGGCGACCTGTGCGGCGATCATCGGCGTGATCGACGCGGTGTCCGCGCCGACATAGGCGTTGTCGGTGCCGATGAAGTGGCTGCCGACCAGGAAGTACCATGTGCCATAGGCGATGCCGGCGAGCAGCACGACCGCGGCGATGCCGCCGAGCAGCTTCTTGCGCATGCCGCCGCGCTTGGGCGCGATGGCGGCTGCGGGCGGAGCGGCGGGCGCGGCTTCCGGAGCCGGTGCTGCCTGGTTACGGATCTGCGGATCGGCATCAGCCATGAGTCTGGTCCTTGGTTGCGGCAGCCGCCGCTGAAGTGGTGGAGAAGCCGCCGCCAAGGGCGCGGACGAGTTGGACATCGAGCGTGAAGGCGCGGGCCTCCAGTTCCGCGGCGGCCTGACGCACCTGGAGCACGCGCTCCTCGGCGGTCAGCACGTCGAGGAAGGTCGACAGCCCGCCCTCGTAGCGGAGACGGGCGACGTTATAGGCCTGTTCGGACGAGGCGAGCGCCTGACGCGTTTCGGCCAGCCGCGTGGCAAGCGCCCGCTGGCTGGTCACCGCATCGGCAACCTCGCGATAGGCAGTGGCGACGGTGCCGTCGTAATTGGCGACGGCCTCGTCGAAGGCGGCACGCGCCCCGCGATACTGGCCGGT
Organism: Sphingomonas sp. S2-65; assembly: GCF_021513175.1. NCBI lineage: Bacteria > Pseudomonadati > Pseudomonadota > Alphaproteobacteria > Sphingomonadales > Sphingomonadaceae > Sphingomonas > Sphingomonas sp. S2-65. The sequence continues at coordinate 747,249 of NZ_CP090953.1, forward strand.
GAGCTGGCCGCCCCGGAAGATCGGCAGGCTTACCGCCGGGCCGACCTGGCCATAGGTCGAGCCGCCATCGAACAGCTTGTTCAGGCCGAGCGCCTGGAAGCCGATCAGCGCGCTGAGGTTGACCGCCGGGTAGAAGTCGGCGCGCGCGACCTTGATGCGGGCGGCAGCCGCTTCGACTCGCGCCCGGGATGCGGCGATGTCGGGACGGCGGCCGATCAGGTCGGTGGTCACGCCCGCGGGCAGGCCGCGCGCGATCACCGGCGCCGTCGGCAGCGCGATCGACAAGCCGCGATCGGGCCCCTGCCCCAGCAACGCGGCGATGCGGTTGCGGGTCAGGCCGATCGCCTCGTCGGTGGCGGCGAGATCGGCGCGCGCGGACGGCACGCCCGCCTCGGCCTGCTTCTGCTCGGCCTGGGTGTCGAGCCCGCTGGTGACACGGTCGGTGACCAGCCGCTGGGTCCGGGTGCGGATATCCAGCGCCTCGGCCTGCACTGCGCGTTCACGGGCGTAGCGCGCGAGATCGGCATAGGCGCTTGCGATGTTGGTCGAAAGCACCAGCCGCGCCTGCTCCAGCTCGATGCGGGCAGCCTCGGCATCCGACGTGGCGGCACGCAGTGACGCACGATTGCGGCCCCAAAGGTCGAGATCGAAGTTGAGCGTCGCGGCGACATGGCCCGTATCGTTCCAGCCCTTGGGCACGAAATCGGCGGGGATACCGTTATTGTAGCTCTGCTTGGTTTCGAGCGCGCTCGCCTCGACGCCAACCGACGGCAGGCGCGCGGCGCCGGCCTGTTCGGCATAGGCCCTGGCCGAGCGAAGCCGCGCGTCGGCGGCGGCAAGATCGGGAGCGCCGCGCAGGCCCTCCTCGATCAAACCGGCAAGCTGGGCATCGCCGTAATCGGCCCACCAGCGGTCGCCCGGCCAGGCGGCCGCGCTGTCGGAGGCAAGCGATTGCGTCGCGGCGAAGCTGGACGCCGCGCGGGTTTCGGGACGCGGCCCGAGATCGGGCACGGTCGCGCAGCCCGAGAGCAACGCGGCGCCCGCAGCAGCGGAAAGGAGACGAGACATATGCATGCGAAAATAGCCGTACTGATTGGTACGGAAAGGCAAATGGAGACGGCACCGCAGCTTGTCAATAAGAAACTGTACCCTATAGTACAGCTATGTCCGACAATGTTCCGCCCAGCCCATCCAAGCGTGAGGCACGCAAGCAGGATCGCCGGCTTGCGATCCTCTGCGTCGCCAAGCGGACCTTCCTTGAGAATGGCTATTCGGGAACGTCGATGTCGGCGATCGCCGCCGAGCTTGGTGGCTCGAAGGCGACGTTGTGGGGCTATTTTCCCAGCAAGGAAGACCTGTTTTCCGCCGTGCTGGATGAAGCGACCCGCGCCTATCGCCAGCAGCTGACCGATTTGCTGAAACCGTCCGACGACGTGCGGGCAACGCTGGTGGAATTCGCACGCGGGTTCCTGACCAAGATCACCTCTCCCGACGCGCTGCGCCTCCATCGGCTGGTCGCGTCCGAAGTCGGAAGAGCGCCGGAAGTCGGCGACATCTTCTACCGGCGCGCGCCGCAGCGTACCCGGCAGTTGCTGACGGAGTTCATCGCGGCGGCGATGGCCGCCGGCCAGTTGCGCGACGAGGATCCTGCCGACGCGGCACGGGTAATGACCGCATTGTGCACGGGCGGTCTGCACCAGCGGATGCTCTGGGGACAGGATGCGGCGACACCCGAGCGAATCGAAACCGAAGCCCAGCGCGCGGTGGAAGTGTTCTTGCGGGCCTTCGGGGTTTAGCTGGGGAGCGCCGCTTGCAATCCTCCCCCGGAGGGGGAGGTGGCACGCGCAGAGTGACGGAGGGGTAGTCTCCTCATGGATCATCGCTCGCGGACAATACCCCTCCACCAGCTTCGCTGGTCCCCCTCCCCCTCCGGGGGAGGATTGTTGCGAGCCCCGCACGGTCGCCGTGCCGGAACGTCCGGCGATGGTGCTCGTTCGGCTGGGCTTGAGCTAGCGCGGGGGCTGAGTGACGTGAGCGGTGAATTGGGTATCGGCGAGATCGCCGTGCGGCTGGCCGAGGCGATGCGGGACGGCGATGTTGTGTTCCTGGCCCCAGACGAGGCGCGTGCCGGGGCCGTCGAGCGGGCGTTGAGCGCCGCCATGCCCGAGGCGGCGGTGATCTTCTGCCCCGGCAGCGATGCGCTTCCGGGCGACAGCGCGCCGGCCTCCCCCGCCAATGTCGGCCAGCGCGTCGCGGCGCTGCGGCGGCTGCGGGTCGCGCTGGCGGCGCAGCAGCGCGTGGCGCTGATCAGCACCGGCGAAGCGGCCGGGCGGCTCTATCCCGCGCCGCTCGCCTTCGACACTGCGCCGCCGCTGGTCGAGACCGGCCAGGCGATCGACCTGGCCGCCTTTGCCGAGACGCTGGTCGAGATCGGCTATATCCATGACGAACGCGTCGACGAACCCGGCGAAGTCGCGCTGCGCGGGCAAGTGATCGACGTGTTCCCCGCCGATGCCGGGCTACCCTATCGCATCGAGGCGCAGGACGGGCACGTCGCCTGGGTGCGGCCCTATGACGCCGCGACTCAGCTCACCACCGGCGAGGCCGAGCGGCTGGAGCTGGGCCGCGTGAACGAGCCCGAGCTGGAGGATCCGGTGTCGCTGCTCGATCACGTTCCGGGCGCCGCCGTGGCGATGGAGCCCGAGGCCGACAAGCGGCGCAGGCGCTTCCTGGCGCTGGCGGCGGATGCCGAGCGGCAGCGGCCGGGCTCGGCGCGGCGCGTGTGCGACGAAGCCCGCTGGACCGAAGCGCTGGCAGAACGCGCGATGCTGGCGCTGGCCGAGGGTGGCGAGCCGCCGGCGCGGTTCGTCGAGAGCCGCACGCCGATGCGCGCCTTCGCCAAGGTGGCGCGGGCGGCGATGGCGGAAGGCGACCGCGTGGCGCTGCTGGGCAGCACGCGCGATCTGCGCTTCCTCAAGCGGCGAGTGCTCAAGGTGCTGGGCGGCGAGGCGATCGAGGCGACGCGCTGGGCCGACGTTGCGCAAGCCGCCGAGGGCAGCCTGGTCACCTTGACGATGCCGGTCGAGCGCGGCTTCCGCGTGGAGGGCGTGACGGCCATCGCGGCGGGGGATCTGCTGGGCAGCCGCGCCAAGCTGGACGACGGCCATTCGGCGGCGTCGGGCGCCGAGCTGTTCGACCTGGGCGACATCCGCGTCGGCGACGTGGTGGTGCATGAGGATCACGGCATCGGCGTGGTCGAGGGGCTGGCGCCGCTCCCGGTTGCCGAGGGCGAGCCCGCGGGCGACGCGATCCAGCTGCGCTATGCCGAGGACGGGCGGCGGCTGGTGCCGGTGACCGAGGCCGACCGGATCTGGCGCTATGGCGCGGACGAGGACGCAGTGACGCTGGACCGGCTCGACGGATCGAGCTGGCAGAAAAGGCGCGGGGCGATCAACGAGGCCGTGGAGGAAAGCGCGCGGGCGCTGCTGGCCCTGACCGAGGAGCGCGCGCAGCGGACCGCGCCGGCGCTCGATCCCGATCCGGCGCTATACGAGCGCTTCGCCAGCGGGTTTCCGTTCATCGAGACGCCGGACCAGGCGCGGGCGATCCAGGCAGTGCGCGACGATCTCGCCTCGGGCAGGCCGATGGACCGGCTGGTGATCGGCGACGTCGGCTATGGCAAGACCGAAGTGGCGCTGCGCGCGGCGGCGCTGGCGGCGCTGGCGGGCAGGCAGGTGGCAGTGGCGGCGCCGACCACGGTGCTGGCGCGGCAGCATCTGGAGAGCTTCACGCGGCGCTTCGAGGGGACCGGGATCGCCGTGGCCGGGTTGTCGCGGCTGTCGAGCCCGGCGGAGAAGAAGGCGGTGAAGGCCGGGCTCGCCGACGGATCGGTGGGCGTGGTGATCGGCACCGGCGCAGTGGCGGGCAAGGGCGTCGAGTATAAGGACCTGGCGCTCGTCGTGATCGACGAGGAGCAGCGCTTCGGCGCGGCGGACAAGAACCGGCTGCGCGAGATGGGCGGCGGCCACGTGCTGACGCTGAGCGCGACGCCGATCCCGCGGACGCTGCAGAGCGCGCTGGTCGGACTCCAGCAGCTTTCGGTGATCGCGACGCCCCCTGCCCGCCGCCAGCCGATCCGCACCTCGGTGATGGGCTTCGACCCGCAGGTGCTGCGCACCGCGCTGCTGCGCGAGAAGAGCCGCGGCGGGCAGAGCTTCGTGGTGGTGCCGCGGATCGAGGACATGGCGCCGCTCGCCGAGCGGCTGGCCAAGCTGGTGCCCGAGCTCAAGGTGCTCGACGCGCACGGCAAGTTGGCGGCGCAGGATCTGGACGGCGTGATGGTCGGCTTCGCCAATGGCGAAGGCGACGTGCTGCTGGCGACCAACATCATCGAGGCCGGACTCGACGTGCCGCGCGCGAACACGATGGTGGTGTGGCGCGCCGACCGCTTCGGGCTGTCGCAGCTCCACCAGCTGCGCGGGCGGGTCGGGCGCGGGAGCCGGCGGGGACAGGTGCTGCTGGTGACCGATCCCGACACCGAGATCGCGCCGCGCACGCTCACGCGGCTGCGCACCCTCCAGGCGTTCGACCGGCTGGGCGCGGGCTTCGCGATCAGCGCGCGCGATCTCGACATGCGCGGCGCCGGCGACTTGCTGGGCGAGGCGCAGGCCGGGCACATGAAGCTGATCGGCATCGACCTGTACCAGCATCTGCTGGAGATCGCCGTGCGCCGCACCCGCGGCGAGGATGTCGAGCGCTGGACCGCGCAGCTCAATCTGGGCCTTCACGGCCGGCTGCCCGATGATTGGGTGCCCGAGGAGGAACTGCGCGTCACGCTGTATGCCCGCCTCGCCCGGATCGACACGATCGCCGGGATGGACAGCTTCGAGGCCGAGCTGGAAGACCGCTTCGGCGAGCTTCCCGAGGAAGCCCAGACGCTGGTCACGCTCGCGCGGACGCGGCTGCTGGCGCGATCGGCCGGGATCCGCCGCGTCGACGCGGGGCCGGCGGCGCTGGCCTTCACCCCCGATGGCAGCTTCGAAGGCGACCCGCAGGCGCATGGCCTGGCCGAGAAGAACGGCCGGCTGCTGCTCGCCGAGGCGATCGAGGAACCCGCGGCACGATTGCAGCGTGTCGAAGCGTTGCTGGCCGAATTGGCAAGCTGAACCAGACTGTTCGCTGCGCGCGCAAGGCGGTATGACGAACCCAAATCAATATGGAAGGACTCAGCATGCCCGAAGCCGGCGAGCTTGAAATGAGTCGTCGCGGCCTGCTGATCACCGGCGCGGCGTCAGCGGCGGCGACTGCCATCCCCACAGCAGAGGCCCAGACGATGTCGCTCCCCCCGCAGGACCAGCCGAGCCTGATGCGCGTCGCCTTCGACGTGAACGGCAAGCCCCGCGAGCTGGAGGTCGACACCCGCACCACCTTGCTCGACGCACTGCGCGAGCATCTGCACCTGACCGGATCGAAGAAGGGCTGCGACCACGGCCAGTGCGGCGCGTGCACGGTGATCGTCGACGGGCGGCGGATCAACAGCTGCCTGAGCCTGGCGGTGATGCACCAGGGCGACAAGATCACCACGATCGAGGGCCTGGGCACGCCGGACAAGCTGCACCCGATGCAGGCCGCCTTCGTCAAGCATGACGGCTATCAATGCGGCTATTGCACGCCCGGGCAGATCTGCTCGGCGGTGGCAGTGCTCGACGAGATCAAGGCCGGCATCCCCAGCCATGTCAGCCAGGATCTGGAGGGCCGCCAGACGGCGACCAATTTGGAAATCCGCGAGCGGATGAGCGGCAATATCTGCCGCTGCGGCGCCTATTCGAACATCGCCGAGGCGATCAGCGAAGTCGCGGCAGGAAGGAAGAAGGCATGAAGCCCTTTACCTATGAGCGCGCCGCCTCCCCCACCGCGGCCGCAGCCGCGGCAGCGCGGACGCCCGACGCCAAGTTCATCGCCGGCGGGACCAACCTGCTCGACCTGATGAAGCTCCAGATCGAAGCGCCGCGCCATCTGATCGACGTCAACGGGCTGGGCCTGGACACGATCGAGAAGACTGCCGAGGGCAGGCTGCGCATCGGCGCGCTGGTGCGCAACACCGATCTTGCCGCCGACAAGCGCGTGCGCAAGGACTATGCCGTGCTCTCGCGCGCCTTGCTGGCCGGCGCATCGGGCCAGCTGCGCAACAAGGCGACGACTGCGGGCAATCTGCTCCAGCGCACCCGCTGCCCCTATTTCTACGACACCAACCAGCCGTGCAACAAGCGCCGCCCCGGCTCGGGCTGCGCGGCGATCGGCGGCTATAGCCGTCCGCTGGCGGTGATCGGCGTGAGCGACGCGTGCATCGCCACCAACCCCAGCGACATGGCCGTCGCGATGCGCGTGCTCGACGCCACGGTGGAGACGGTGAACGCCACCGGCGCCGCCCGCGCGATCCCGATCGCCGAGTTCCACCGCCTGCCGGGCGATGCGCCGCATCTCGATACGGTGCTGGCGCCGGGCGAGCTGATCACCGGCGTCACCCTGCCCAAGCCGATCGGCGGGCAGCATTTCTATCACAAGGTGCGCGATCGCGCGTCCTACGCCTTTGCCGTCGTCTCGGTCGCCGCAGTGATCCAGAAGGACGGCAGCGGCCGCGTCGCGGTGGGCGGGGTGGCGCACAAGCCGTGGCGCGTCGAAGCGGCCGAGGCGAGCATGCGCCAGGGCTCCAGGGCCGTCGCCGCCGGGCTGATGGCCGGCGCGCGTCCGACGCACGACAATGCGTTCAAGGTCCCGCTGGTCGAGCGCACGCTCGCCGCGGTGATGCACGAAGCGAAGGGCTGATCCGATGAAGTTCGATACACCCGCAGGCCCCAATCCGATCGACCAGCTCAAGGTGGTGGGCAAGCCCGTCGACCGGATCGACGGGCCGCTCAAGACCACCGGCCGCGCGCCTTATGCCTATGAGCGGCACGATGTCGTCGCCAATCAGGCCTATGGCTATATCGTCGGATCGGCGATCGCCAAGGGCCGGATCAAATCGATGGACCTGCGCGAGGCCAAGGCCGCGCCGGGCGTGCTCGCCATCGTGACGGCGGAGAATGCCGGCAAGCTGGGCAAGGGCAAGAACAACACCGCCAAGCTGCTCGGCGGCCCCGAGATCGAGCATTATCACCAGGCCGTCGCCGTGGTGGTGGCCGAGACCTTCGAACAGGCGCGCGCCGCCGCGCAGCTGGTGCGGGTCGACTATGCCCGTGCCGCGGGCCGCTTCGACCTGGCCGAGGAAGCCAAAAGGGCGCCGCTGGACGGCGAGAATAGCGGCGAGGGCAGCGCGGCCCCGCCGATCGCGCGCATCGGCAATTTCGACGGCGCCTTCGCCTCGGCGCCGGTGACGCTCGACGCGACTTACACCACCCCGGATCACAGCCATGCGATGATGGAGCCGCATGCGACGATCGCCGCGTGGAATGGCGACAAATTGACGCTGTGGACCTCGAACCAGATGATCGCCTGGAGCAAGGGCGACGTCGCCAAGACGCTGGGCATCCCGGCGGCCAACGTCCGGCTGGATTCGCCCTATGTGGGCGGCGGCTTCGGCGGCAAGCTGTTCGTCCGCGCCGACGCGGTGATGGCCGCGCTGGGCGCCAAGGCGGCGGGCCGCCCGGTCAAGCTGGCATTGCAGCGCCCGCTGATCGCCAACAACACCACGCATCGTCCCGCGACGATCCAGCGCATCCGCCTGGGCGCCACGCCCGATGGCCGGATCACTGCGATCGCGCATGAAAGCACTTCGGGCGACTTGCCCGGCGGCGGGCCGGAGACGGCAGTGTCGCAGACCCGGCTGCTCTATGCCGGCGAGAACCGGATGACCGCGATGCGGCTGGCGGTGCTCGACTTGCCCGAAGGCAATGCGATGCGCGCGCCGGGCGAAGCGCCGGGAATGATGGCGCTCGAAGTGGCGATGGACGAGATGGCCGAGAAGCTGGAGATGGACCCGGTGGCGTTCCGCATCGTCAACGATACCCAGGTCGATCCCGAAAAGCCCGAGCGCCGCTATTCGCAGCGCCAGCTCAACGAATGTTTGAAGCTGGGGGCCGAGCGCTTCGGCTGGAGCAGGCGCAATCCCAAGCCCGGACAGGTGCGCGACGGGCGCTGGCTGGTCGGCATGGGCGTGGCCGCGGGCTTCCGCAACAATCTGCTGATGAAGTCGGCGGCGCGGGTGCGGCTCGACGGGCGCGGCGTCGTGACGGTCGAGACCGACATGACCGACATCGGCACCGGCAGCTACACCATCCTGGCGCAGACCGCGGCGGAGATGATGGGCGTGCCGCTCGACCATGTCGTGGTGCGGCTCGGCGATTCGGACATGCCGGCCTCGGCAGGCTCGGGCGGCCAATGGGGCGCGAACAATTCGACCGCCGGCGTCTATGCCGCCTGCATCAAGCTGCGCGAGAGCGTGGCGGCGAAGCTGGGCTTCAATTCGGCCGATGCGGTGTTCGCCGATGGCCAGGTCCGCGCGGGCAATCGCAGCGCCAGGCTGGGCGATGCCGCGCAGGGCGGCGAACTGGTGGCCGAGGATTCGATCGAATATGGCGATCTGGGCAAGAAATATCAGCAATCGACCTTTGCCGGGCATTTCGTCGAGGCCGCGGTCGACAGCTTCACCGGCGAGATCCGCGTGCGGCGGATGCTGGCGGTGTGCGCGGCGGGGCGGATCCTGAACCCCAAATCGGCGCGCAGCCAGGTGATCGGCGCGATGACGATGGGCGTCGGCGCGGCGATCATGGAGGAGCTGGCGGTCGACAAGCGCTTCGGCTTCTTCGTGAACCACGATCTGGCCGGCTATGAAGTGCCGGTCCATGCCGACATCCCGCACCAGGAGGTGATCTTCCTCGACGAAGTGGATCCGATGTCGTCGCCGATGAAGGCCAAGGGCGTCGGCGAGCTCGGGCTGTGCGGCGTGGGCGCGGCCGTGGCGAACGCGATCTACAATGCGACGGGGGTTCGGGTTCGGGACTATCCGATCACGCTGGACAAGCATCTGGCGCGGTTGCCGGCGGTGGCTTGAAGCCCACACCGGTCGCAGCGCCTCACCCGCATCCGGAGAAGTGCTGCACCCCCGCCCCCCCGTCATCCCGACCCCCGTCATCCTGCCCCCCCCGTCATCCCGGCCTTGAGCCGGGATCCCGCTTCTTCTTCTTGACACAAGGGGCCACGCACGCGCCGCCAGAGGATTTCAAGCAAAGGCGCGGAGCCAGGCTAGAAGAAGAAGAGGTTCGCGCAGAGGCGCAGAGGCGCAGAGAGTGATGCTCGCCGCGCGAGCGGCCCTCGATCTGCACCGCTTGCCACGCTGCTCGCCAATTGAAGGGCGGCTGACGCCGCCGGAGGACGTATCCCTCCACCCTCCCTGCGGGCGCGGTCCCCCTCCCCTTGCAGGGGAGGATTATTTTGGCGGCTGCGCTTGCGCATCATCTTCGCGGCTAGGCGACCACCACAATCCTCCCCCGGAGGGGGAGGTGGCGCGCGCAGCGCGACGGAGGGGTATTCTCCACGAGCGACGGCCCATGAGGTGAATACCCCTCCACCACGCGACTATCATCGCGCGGTCCCCCTCCCCCTCCGGGGGAGGATTAGTTGCCGACCAATCCTTGATCATCCTGGCACGACGCTAACCACAATCCTCCCCTGCAAGGGGAGGTGGCAGCGCAAAGCGCTGACGGAGGGGTATCACGCCATCGAGAGCGGGATACCCCTCCACCACGCCCTGCGGGCGCGGTCCCCCTCCCCTTGCAGGGGAGGATTATTTTGGCGGACTACGACTGCGCGTCATCTTCGCGGCGGGAGGGCCAACCACAATCCTCCCCCGGAGGGGGAGGTGGCACGCGCAGCGTGACGGAGGGGTATTCTCCACGAGCGACGGTCCATGAGGTCTCGCGGGCACACGCGCGCACCACACTCAACCCCTCCTCCAAGAAGAGAGGCGAGCGCGCCGGATCAACTGGCGCTCAGCATCACCACCTGCCCGGGCGCATCATGCAGCTTCAGGTACAGCTTGCCCCCCTGCGGCGCAGGCACCTTCAGCGTGCCCGCCGTAAACCCCTGCGGCACCTCGACCGGCTTCTCGAAACCGGGCGTTGCCGAAACGCTGTCGATCAGGAACAGCGACTGCCCGGACAGCGTGCACACCTCCTGCTTGCACGCGACGCCGTCCACCTTCGGCAGGCGGGCGAGCACCGTCAGCGGCTGCCAGTCGCTCGCCTCGTTCTCGCGGACCAGCCGGAACCGCAGCGGCCCGAACGCCGAAGGCCCTAGCGTGGACGGATCGAACGTGGCGACCAGCACGTCCGTCCCCTGCAATTGAAGGCCGGCTCCGGCGGTCAGGCGAACCGGCTGCCCTCCTGCCCCGGCAATCTCCACCGCGTCGTTCGCTGACAGGCTGCCGCCGGTCGCGCGAAGCGAAAACACCATCCGCGAGGTGTCCGGAAGCATCTCCTCGGGCGCGGCGATGCGGCGGGCTGCGGCCGCATCCTTGGCAACCACGCTCTTGCCGATCAGCGCGACCCGGACCCGCGGAGCACGGACCGTCACCGGCAGGGTGAGCGACCGCCCGTCGCTCAGCGTGACGCGGGCATTTGCCTCGCCGGGCGCCGGCGCATCCCCCTCGCCCGCCAGCCGCAGCCGGTCGGCATCGCCTTCGCGGGTCAGTCCATCGGGCTTGAGCGCAAGCCCGCCAATCTGGATGCCCGCGACCAGATCCAGCCGCTGGCCGCTCAGCGTCGCCCAGCGGTCGCCGGCATGCAGCGTCAGTTCGGAGACCTTGCTCGCCTGGCGATAGGCGCGCAGCGTCAGCGTGGCGGGCGCCGTCTGGCCGATCTGCCGGATCTCCAGCGTCACGTCGCCGGCGCGCGCATCCTTGAGCGGCAGGGTGAGCGCCAGGCCCTTGTCGCCATCGGCAACGAATGGCACCGGCTGTGCGGCGGCGTCGCCGATCCGCATGGTGACGCTCGACACACAGGCCGGGGCCGAGCCCATCAGGGCCAACGCATTCTCGCGGCCGACAACCAGGCTGGTTGCTTCCTCCCGCGGTTTCCAGGCTTCGCCGGTTGGAAACTGAAGCTTGAAGACGGGACCGGAAAACGTCTGATAGCCCCATAGGCCCTGCAAGCGCCCCTCGACACTTCCGGTCAGCCCGCTCAAGGCGCTCTTGAGGATGAAGCCGCCGCGCTCTGCACGCGCTTCGACCGGCACTTCGGCACCGTTCACGCGCAGCACCATGTTGCGGGCATATTCGGTCGAATAGATCAGCGGCGCGCCCTCGACGGCCAGCACCAGGTTCGGGTTGGCGCCGCAGATCGGGGCGTCGCTGGTGGCGCGCAGCCGCGGCGGACTGTCGCTGCCGATCGCCGGCATCGATGCCACCAGCACCGACTTGGGTTTCGCGAATGAGGGGGCGCTGTTCAGCACCAGCGACACCCGCTCGCCGTCGCGCAGGCTGAGCGCTGGCAGATAATTGAACTGCGGGTTGCTGAACGCCCCGAACACGCGCGCAATGTCGCGGACCACGGCGATATAGGGGCTGTAATAGCCCAGGCCACCTTCGCGGGTGTAGCTGAGCTGCAGCGCCAGGTCGGTCGGCGCGCCGGCCAACGTCTCGGCTACCGAACTGCTGTGCACGTCGGCCAGGACCAGCGATTCACGATCTTCGAGCAGGCACGCCGCCTGGAACTCGACGACCTTGGCGAGACAGTCTGCGTTGAGCTTGATCGCCAGGCTGCGCGCCAGCGTCGGCGCCAGGGTCTTGAGGAACTCCGGGTGGCTGTTTTCCTGTGCGCGGATCGCAGCGATGAAGGCATTGAGCCGCGACCGGTCGAGCGACGCCTGGTTGATCGACTGCGTCGCCCGGACGAACTCGCCGGGCTTGCCGCGCACCGCGTCCTCGATCGTGCCGGACGCGCCGCCGGTTTCGGGGATCAGGAACAGGATCAGTTGCTTCGCGCCCGCCGGGACGGTGAGCGAAAGCGCGCGATCCTTGTCCTTTTTCTTCCAGGTTTCGGCGGAATTGATCCATTTTTTGGGCGGCGGATTGGTCGCGCCGCTCAAAAACGCGGATACCAGCAGGAAGCGCGCGCGCTGATCGTCGGGCAATTCGGCCTGGACGGCGATCCGGTCGCCGGCCGCCAGGTCGGGCACTTGTGCGATCGGCAACGTCACGCCGGCGCGGGTGACGGTCATGCGCAGGCCTGGCCCGGGCAGGTCGAAAGGTGCAGGATCAGCGGCTTGGGCGGGATAGCTCACAATCGGTGCGAGGCTCAGCGCCAAGCCCGCGCCGCTCCGCAACAGGCGCGGCAGGATGGTTGCCAGGGTCATGCCTCCCCTAATGCTTGATCCCCCCGATGGATCAAGTGCCCGAACCATGCGAAGCGCCGAAACAACCTCCTCACCGTCAACAAGAGCGTCATGAAAACCCAAATGGAAGTACTCGCCCCCGGGCTGATCGTGTCTGCGGCGCGGTCCGGCGCCGGCAAGACGGTGGTGACCGCCGGCCTGCAGCGCGCCTTCGCCCGGGCGGGCGTGGCGGTCGCCGGAGTGAAGTGCGGCCCGGACTATATCGATCCCGCCTTCCACGCCGCCGCCACCGGACGCGCATCGGTAAACCTCGACGGCTTCGCACTCGCGCCGCCGGTTCTCGCGGGGCTGGCCGCCGAAGCGGCGCGGCGTGCTTCGCTGATAATCGGCGAAGGGGCGATGGGGCTCTATGACGGGCTTGCCACCCCCACGCGCTCGGGCAGCAGCGCCAGCGTCGCCCGCGCGCTGGGCTGGCCGGTGCTGCTTGTCCTAGACGCGAGCGGCGCGGCGCAGAGCGTGGCGGCGGTAGCGCTGGGGCTGGCCAGAATGCCGGATGCCCCCCGTATCGCCGGGGCGATCGCCAATCGCGTGGCAAGCGACCGGCATCGCCGCATGGTGGAAGCGGGTTTCGCGGCGACGGGAATCCCGGTGCTCGGCATGATTCCCACCGATCCCCGCCTTGCGCTACCCTCCCGACACCTGGGGCTGGTACAGGCAAGCGAGACAGCTGAACTGGCGGCGCGGCTGGACGGCTTCGCCGACGTGGTCGAGGCGCATTGCGACCTTCACGCGATCCGCGCGGCCGCCGCAACGACTGCGGACGCGCCGCTCCAGCCCACGACGATCCGCCCGCCCGGACAGCGTATCGCCTTGGCGCAGGATGCGGCCTTCGCCTTCATGTACCCGCACCTGCTGGACGCATGGCACCGGGAAGGCGCAGAGATACTCCCCTTCTCCCCCCTGGCCGATGAAGCGCCACGGGAGGATTGCGACGCGTGTTGGCTGCCCGGCGGCTATCCCGAACTGAACGCCGGCAAACTGGCAAGCAACGTCCGCTTCCTGAAGGGACTTCGCCACTTTGCCGAGACGCGGCCGGTGCATGGAGAGTGCGGCGGCTATATGGTGCTGGGTCGAGCGCTGACCGACGCTGCGGGCACGGTGCACGCGATGGCCGGCCTCCTGCCGGTCGAGACGAGCTTCGCGGCGCGCAAGCTGCATCTCGGCTATCGGCGAGCGACATGGACCGACACGATGCCCTTTGCCGATGCAGGCGCGCGCTGCTGGGGCCATGAATATCACCACGCGACGATCTGCGGCGGCGAACCTGGCAGCTTGGCGGCGATGACCGACGGCGAGGCAAATGTCCTGCCGCCGGCCGGCCACAGGCGAGGTTTCGTTACCGGCACCTTCTTCCACGTCATCGGCTGACGGGCATCCGTCGTGCGCAACGATCCAGAGCGCCGAGCGTCTTCGACAGCGAGACAGTGAGTTGAGGGATCGACGACGATGGATGGGAATATGGGACCTAACGATCCGCGGGCGCGCAGGGGCATGGGCTGGATTGCCGCGCTCGTCCTGGCGATCATCCTGGCAATCTTCGTGGGATACAACGTGTACTATGCTGCAACGGCGGGCTGATTAACCGGTCGCTCCCCTCAAACCTCGGATATTTCCTCTCCCCTGACCGTATGTCAAAGTGCGGACTTGGCGGTTCGCCCAAGATAAAGGAGAGGAACATGAACACCAGCTACGAGAAGCAGAAAAAGCTGCATTTCGAAGTGACTAACGTCGGGCTGCGCGCGCACGCAACCGCCGTCGGACTGGTGCAGCTGTGCATCGAGCTGCAGCGTGCCAAGGTGCTGGACGAACCGGCGCTCGACCGCATCAAGACAGCGATCGCCGATGAAGTGTCAGTCGCAGCGCCGCGTGCGATTTCCTGCATGGACTATCGGCGCGACATCAAGGCTCGCCTGGATCGACTATTCGCCGGCGAGCAGGAACTCGGGTCGGCAGAAGCGCTGGCTTTCGGAGCAAAAGCGGAGGCTTGAACGGCCCATTGCGAGGTCAGTTCGCCCCGAAATGGGCCGGGGTATCGGTGATCAAACCGCGGCGGCTGCTCCTGTTCAGGGATCCCGTTGACCGAGCGTGGCGACGCGCCTAGAGGCGCGATCGCGACAGGTTCCCCGAGAGGGGATGAAAAGGGAACGGGAAAACCCCGGCTGCCCCTGCAACTGTAAGCGGCGAGCCGCCGCGCCACATGCCATTGGGTCGCGAGACCTGAGAAGGCGGCGCGGACCGGCATTGACCCGTGAGCCAGGAGACCTGCCTGACGCAGTCGTCCTTCGTCCGGCCAGGGTGCGCCGAGCGGACGGGAACGGTTCGATCCGCCAGCGTGCGGAGCGGCCCAGCCCAGCGTGACGATATCGCCGACCTGCGTGTGCGCGGGGGCGGAGGCGCGTGCCCTCCCCTTCGTGTCGCAAGCGGGCCTTCGAACGTCATGAGGGGTTGTTCCGTTGATCAAGTTTACGCCGCTTTTCGTCCTGTTGCTTTCCACCACCGCGCTGGCGCAGGAAGCGCCGCGCCCCGATGCCGCCGCGGCTGCGCCCGAGGGCGACACCGTCATCGTCACGGCCACCCGCAGCGAGACTCCGATCGACCGGGTTCCGGCGTCGGTCACCGTGCTCGACAAGGCGGCGGTCGACCGTAACCAGGATTTGGGCGTGGCCGAGCTGCTGCTGCGCACGCCGGGCGTCACGCTGTCGCGCAATGGCGGCTATGGCACCAATACCAGCCTGCGCATCCGCGGCGCCGAATCCGACCAGACCGTGGTGGTGATCGACGGCGTCAAGCTCAACGACCCGTCCTCGGCGGGCGGCGGCTATAATTTCGCCAATCTGCTGGTCGGCGACGCGGCGCGGATCGAAGTGCTTCGCGGGCCGCAATCGATCCTGTGGGGCAGCCAGGCGATCGGCGGGGTGGTCAACATCGTCACGCCGCTGGCGACGCGCGAGCTGGAAGGCAGCTTCGACGTCGAGGCCGGATCGCGCGAGACGGTGAGCGGCCGCGCGGCGCTGGGCGGGCGCACCGGACCGCTGGCCTGGCGGGTGGGCGCGCAGACGTTCAGCACACAGGGCATCTCGGCGCTGGCCCCGGCCTTTGGCGGGCGCGACCTGGACGGCTATTCGAACCAGAGCGTGCAGGGACGCGCGGTGCTCGACATCGCCGGCGGCGTGAGCGCCGACGTGCGCGGCTATTATTCGCATGGCCGGACCGAGCTGGATTCGACGAGCGCCGACACGCGCGATTATTCGCTGAACCGCGAATTCGTCGGCTATGCCGGGCTCAACGTCGACCTGTTCGACGCGCGGCTGCGCAACCGCTTCGCTTATGGCTATACCGACACCGACCGCGACAATTACAACCCCGCGCGGGCGCGGGCGCAGAACTTCGACTCCGCCGGGCGCAACGAGCGGCTGGAATATCAAGGCAGCGTCGCGATCACGAAGGGCTGGAACGGGACTTTCGGCGTGGAGAACGAACGCTCGCGCTTCCGGTCGGTCTCGCCGCCCGCCTCGCTGGCGGCACGGGTGCCCGATCCGGCGCGCGGCCGGGCCGAGATCACCGGCGTCTATGCGCAGCTGAACGCGACGCCGTTCGACGGGCTGACGCTGACCGGCGGGGTGCGCAACGACGACCATAGCCGCTTCGGCAGCCAGACGCTGTTCGCCGGCGGCGCCGTCTGGGCGCTGCCGACCGGCACGATCCTGCGCGCCAATTATGCCGAGGGCTTCAAGGCGCCGACGCTGTACCAGCTCTTTTCCGAATATGGGAACCAGGCGCTGAACCCCGAGGAAGCGAAGGGCTGGGAAGCCGGTGCCGAGCAACGGGTGCTGGGGGGCGCGCTGGCATTCGGCGCGACGTATTTCGAGCGGCGGACGACCAACCAGATCATCTTCAACAGCTGCACCGCGACATCGACCCTGCCCTTGTGCTTCCAGCCGGGATCGACGACGCGGCGATCGGGCTATTACCAGAATGTCGCGCGTGCCTTTGCCCGCGGCGTGGAAGCCGTGGCGCGGGCGCAGATCGGCACCCGGCTGGCGCTGGACGGCAATTACAGCTGGGTCGAATCCGAAGACCGCTCGCCCGGCGCGACCGACGGATTGTGGCTGCCGCGCCGGCCGCGCCACGCCGCCAACGCCTCGGCAACCTACACGCCGGCGCAGGGCTATGCGCTGGGCGTGGCGGCGCGCTGGTCGGGCCGGAGCTTCGACAATGCCGCCAACACGACCGAGCTGGACGGCTACACGCTGGTCGACCTGCGCGCCGAGCTGCCGGTGACCGAGCAGGTCAAGCTGTTCGCCCGCGTCGAGAACCTGTTCGACGAGGAATATCAGACCACCTACCGCTACGGCACGCTGGGACGCAGCGTCTATGCCGGTTTCCGCGGACGTTTCTGAACCATGAAAAGGGAGACGAGCATGACCGAGCTGACTGCATCGCAGCGCGCATCGACGCTGTGGATCATGTTGCTGACCGTGGCGAGCACCGTGACGACGCTGGTCTTCGCCTGCGCCACGCCCTTCCCCGCTTTGGCGGCGTTGACGGCGGTGCATATGCGCCGCGTCGACGGCGTCGCGCTGGCGGCGGCGGCGTGGGTGGTGAGCCAGGCCGTGGGGTTCGGCGTGCTGGGCTATCCGCACACGGCGAGCACGATGCTGTGGGGCGCGGCGATCGGCGTAGGCGCCATCGTCGGCGCACTGGCCGCGCATGAAGCCGCCGCCCGCGTGCCGGGCCCGTTCGTGGCGCGGCTGGCGATCGCCTATCTGGCGGCGTTCGCGGCGTTCAAGCTGGTGATCCTGGCAGTCACGCTGGCCAAGGGCGATCCGTGCACGGCGTTCACCGCCGAAGTGCTCGGGCGCCAATTGGTGCGCAATGCCGCGATCCTGATCGGGCTGCTGGCGCTGTATCGCGGGCTGATCGCGATCGGCGTGCCGGCGGCACGGACGCGGCCGGCGACCGCGTGAAGCTGGTTCGGGCAAGCGACGGCCCGGCGGTCGTCGCTTGCAACAGCTGCCGCTTCAGCGCGGCGGAGCGCGACGATGCGCAGGGGCAGCGCGGCGGCGCGCTGCTGATCGAGGCATTGCGCACGGTGCAGGCGAGCGACCCGGCATATGCCGGAATCGCCGTGGAGGAGATGCCGTGCCTGTTCGCGTGCACCGACTTCTGCGCGGTGCATCTGCGCGACGGCGGCAAGGTGGGATATGTGCTGGGGCGCTTCGTGCCGGACACGGATGCGGCGGGCGCGATCCTGGATTATGCCGTGCACTATGCGGCGAGCGAGGCCGGCCAGGTGCCGTATCGCGACTGGCCGCAAGGCGTGAAGGGACATTTCATCGTGCGGACACCCCCGGCCGGATTCGTGGTGGCATGAGCGGGTTCGTTTCCGCAGCGGCATTCGAGGCGGCGCTATCGGCGCTGCCCGGCCCCGACGAGGCCGCGCGATCGGCGGCGGCGGCGCGGCAGGCGGTGCTGACCAAGCCCGCGGGATCGCTGGGGCGGCTGGAGGAGATCGCGATCTTCCTGGCGGGCTGGCAAGGGCGCGAGCGGCCGCGGATCGATCGCGGGCGCGTGGCGATCTTCGCGGGCAATCACGGCGTTGCGGCAAAAGGCGTGAGCGCCTTCCCGCCCGCCGTGACCGTCGAGATGGTTCGGAGCTTCCAGGCCGGCGGCGCGGCGATCAACGCCCTGGCCGCCGCCGCCGGGCTCGAGCTGGTCGTGGTGCCGCTCTCGCTCGATCGGCCCACCGCGGACTTCACCGTCGAGCCTGCGATGACGCAGGCCGAATGCCTGGAGGCATTGAACGCCGGTGCGGCGGTGGTCGAGGCCGGGCTCGACCTGCTGGTGCTGGGCGAGATGGGAATCGGCAATTCGACCAGCGCGGCGGCGCTGTGCGCGGCAAGCTTCGGCGGATCCGGTGCGGACTGGGTCGGCCCCGGGACGGGGGTGCATGGCGCGCAACTGGCCGCGAAGGTCGCGGTGGTGGATGCAGGACTCGCGCTGCATCATGGCGCCGCGACGCCGTTCGAGCGGCTGCGGCGGTTGGGCGGACGCGAGATCGCCGCGATGGCGGGGGCGCTGGTGGCGGCGCGGAGCGCGCGCGTGCCCGTGCTGCTCGACGGTTTCATCGGCTGCGCGGCGGTGGCGCCGCTGGCAGCGGCGGTCCCGGACGTGGTGGCGCATTGCCTGGCGGGGCATTGCTCGGCCGAACCGGGGCATCGGCGGCTGCTCGACCGGCTCGGGCTGGAGCCTTTGCTCAGCCTGGAGATGCGGCTGGGCGAAGGCAGCGGCGCGGCAGTCGCGGCCGGCGTGGTGCGCGCGGCACTGGCAGCGCATGACGGCATGGCGACCTTTGCCGAGGCGGGGGTATCCGACGGGTGAGCGCGATTGCCGTCCATCTGATGCGGCACGGGGCGCCCGAGCTTGCGGGCCGCTTGCTCGGGCGGACGGACTGCGCGGCTACCGAGGATGGCATCGCGGCCTGCGTCGCCGCGGCGGAGGGGCTGGCGGTAGCAGCGATCGTCGCATCGGACCTCAGGCGATCGGTGGCGTGCGCGCAGGCGATCGGCCGGGCGCACGGATTGCCGGTGCGCGTGGATGCGCGGTGGCGCGAACTGGATTTCGGCGATTGGGACGGGCTGAGCGCGGAGCGGATCGAGCCCGGTGCGCTCGCCCGCTTCTATGACGATCCCGAGGCACATGCGCCGCCGGGCGGAGAGCGTTGGTCGGCATTGGTGGCGCGAACGAAGGCGGCGCTGGACGCAGTCAGAACTCCGACGCTCGTGCTGACGCATGGCGGCCCGATGCGCGCGGTGCTGGCCGATAGCTGCGGAATCGGGCTGCGGGGAAGCTGGGCGTTCGACTTGCCTTATGCCGCGCTGCTCTCGCTGCGGCGCTGGCCCGGCGCGCCGCCGACCGTGCAGATCACGGGATTGCGATGCGCGGGCTGATCGTCGCCCTGAGCTTCCTGACGCGGCTGCCGGTGCCGCGCGTGACTGCCGATGCGGGCGACTTCGCCGCGGCGATCCGCTGGTATCCGGCGGTGGGGCTGATCGTGGGCGCAATAGTCGCGGCGGCGGTGTGGGCGGGATCGTGGATCGATCCCTGGACCGGGGCGCTGGCCGGGCTGATCGCCTGGGTGGCCGTGACCGGAGCCTTGCATCTGGATGGGCTGGGCGATCTGGCCGACGGACTGGGCGCGGCGCATGGCGACCGGGCGCGGCTGATCGCCGTGATGGCCGACCCGCATGTCGGCAGCTTCGGCGTGGTCGCGATCGGCGTGCAGCTGCTGGCCAAGCTGGTGCTGCTCCACGGAAGCACCGGCTGGATCGCGCTGGTGCTGGCGCCGTTCGCCGCGCGCATCGGGCCGCTGCTCTGGGCCTGGTGGCTGCCGCCGTTGAAACCGGGCCTGGGCGCCAGCGTCGCGCCGTCAGTGCGGATGCGCGACCTGATCGGCTGGGGTGCAGTGCTGGCCGGTGCGTGCGTGCTCTGCCCTGCCCTGCTCGCGGCGCCGCTGGTGCTGATCGGCTGGGGCTGGTGGCTGAAGGCCAGAGTGGGCGGGATCAGTGGCGACGGGCATGGCGCCGGGATCGAATGGGTCGAGACGGTCTTACTTGCCGCCGCCCTCGTCGCCAGCCGTCTGGGATAAAGCGACCAGCGCATCGATATCGACGTGGCGTTCGAGCTGGGCGGCGATGGCGTCGAGCGCGGCATCGACCGAGGCGCGATGGTCCGGCCCCTGCCCCTCCACGCCGATCCGCGCGAGCCAGGCGCGCCGCTGCGCCGCGAGCCCGAGCAGGCCATGGACATAGCTGCCGCTGACCAGCCCGTCTCGGCTAGTGGCGCCGTCGGCCCGGCCGTCGTCGAACCGGGCGACGGGACGCGCAGTGTCCGCGCCGGCGGTGCGGCCGAGATGCATCTCGAAGCCCTCCAGGCGCTGGCCCAATGCAGTGCCGGTCACCTGGACCAGCGCCTTGTCGCCGCCGAGGACGGTATCGACTGCGAGCAGGCCGAGCCCTTCGACTGTGCCGGCGGGCCCTTCGAGGCCCTGGGGATCGGCGATGCTGCGGCCGAGCATCTGATAGCCGCCGCACAGGCCGAGCACCGGGCGGCCCCGGCGGACATGCGCGCGGATGTCGATGTCCCAGCCCTGCGCGCGGACGAAGGCCATGTCGGCGACGGTGGCCTTGGAGCCGGCGAGGATGATGAGGTCCGCCTCGGGGATCGGCTGGCCCGGCGGGACCAGGACCAAGTCGATCCCGGGCTCCAGGCGGAGCGGATCGAGATCGTCGAAATTGGCGATGTGCGCGGTGATCGGGCAGGCGACGACCTTGCGGCCTGCGCGGGCGCCGCCGGGGCGCTGGAGGACCACGCCGTCCTCGCTCGGCAGGCGGGCGGCATCGGCGAGCCAGGGCACCACGCCGAAGCCGCACCAGCCGGTGCGCCGTTCGATCGCGCGATAGCCATCCTCGAACAGCGCGGGATCGCCGCGGAACTTGTTGACCAGGAAGCCGTGGATCATCGCGGCATCCTCGGGCCCGATCACGGCGCGGGTGCCGACCAGCGACGCGATCACGCCGCCGCGATCGATGTCGCCGACCAGGATCACCGGCACGCCCGCGGCGCGTGCAAAGCCCATGTTCGCAATATCGCCGGCGCGCAGGTTGATCTCGGCGGGGGAGCCGGCGCCTTCGATCACGACGATATCGGCGGCGGCGGAGAGGCGGCGATAGCTGGCGAGGACGTCGTCGAGCAGCCCTTCGCGCCCCTCGCGCCACTGCGCGGCGCGGAGGATGCCGCGGACCTGGCCATGGACGACCAGCTGCGAGCTGCGGTCGCCCTGGGGCTTGAGCAGCACCGGGTTCATGTCGGTATGCGGGGCCAGGCGCGCGGCGAGCGCCTGGGTCGCCTGGGCACGGCCGATCTCGCCGCCTTCGGGGGTGACCGCGGCGTTGGTCGACATGTTCTGCGGCTTGAACGGCGCGACCCGGAGCCCGCGATTGGCGAGCGCGCGGCAGAGGCCGGCGACCAGCACCGACTTGCCGACGTCCGACCCCGTGCCCTGGAGCATCACAGCGCCCATGCCACGCCTCCCGCGATCAGCCAGAGGAGCAGGCAGGCGCGGCGGTAAAGCCCCAGGGCGCGGCGGATGTCGGCGGCGTTCGCGTCGCTGCGGCCGTCGCCGATCCAGGGCTTTGCAGTGACGATGCCGTCATACGCGAGCGGGCCGGCGAGGCGGAGGCCGAGCGCGCCGGCCATCGCCGCCTCGGTCCAGCCGGCATTGGGCGAGGCGTGACGGCGGGCATCGCGCATCATCGTCCGCCAGCCGCCCGCCCCGGCGAGGCAGAGCAGCATGCCGCCCAGCCGCGCGGGGATCCAATTGGCGAGATCGTCGAGCCGTGCCGAGGCCCAGCCAAAGGCACGCCAGCGCGGCTCGCGGTGGCCGATCAGGCTGTCGGCGGTGTTGACGCCCTTATACGCCCAGAGCCCCGGCAGGCCGAGCAGGAGCAGCCAGAAGAGCGGCGCGGCGATGCCGTCGCAGAAGCTCTCGGCCAGGCTCTCGATCGCGGCGCGGGCGATGCCGGCTTCGTCGAGCGCGGCGGTGTCGCGGCCGACGATCCTCGCCAGCGCCTGGCGCGCGGCGGGCACATCGCCGCATTCGAGCGCGGCGGCGACGGGGCGGACATGGTCGTCGAGGCTGCGCTGAGCGAGCCCCGGCCAGGCCAAGAGCGCGAGGAGCGGCCAGGCGTTTGATCCGAGCAGCGTGCGCGAGGCGAAGTGCGCGAGCCCGGCAATCCCGGCGCCGGCCGCGATAACGAGGGCGATCGTTGCGAAGCCGGCGAGCCTGCGCGAGCGCTCGGCACGCTCGGGGCGGTTCCACCCCACCTCGCACGCGTCGATCAGCCGGGCAAAGCCGCCGACCGGATGGCCGATGCGCGCATAGAGCGCGGCGGGCCAGCCAAAGGCGGCGTCGAGCGCGAGCGCGGCGAGCGCAACCGGCTCAGCCATGGCCGAGCGCTGCGTCGAGCCGGGCGAAGGCGGCATCGTCGGCAGGCAGGCCGATGCGGAGCCAATCGGGGGCATAATCGAACGGGCGAGTGAGGATGCCGGCATGCGCAAGGCGCTCGAAGCGCGAGGCCGCGCCTTCGCTCTCGATCAGGCGAAAGAGCGGGCAATCGCCGTGCGGGGCGAGGCCGTGGGCGGCGAGAAGCCGGTCGAGCCTGGCGGCGGTGGCGATCAGCGTCGCGCGGGTCCGGGCCTGCCACGCCCCGTCGCGATAGGCCGCCGTGCCGAGCGCGAGCGCAGTGGCGGAGACCGGCCAGCTGCCGAGCAGCTCGGCGATGCGCGCGACAAGGTCCGCCGCGCCGCAGGCGAAGCCCAGGCGGACGCCGGCGAGACCGTAGAATTTGCCGAACGAGCGCAGCACCAGCACGCGATCCTGCGGAGTCAGAAGCGGGAGGATGCTGGCGCCGTCGACCGCGTCGGCAAAGGCTTCGTCGACGATGAGCAGGCCGCCCTGCGCCGCGAGGGTGCGGGCGAGGGAGCGCAGATGCTCGGGAGCGAGGAGGCGCCCGTCGGGATTGTTGGGGTTGGCGAGGAGGAGGGTGCCGCCGTGGCGGGCGAGATCGGCGATCGTGTCGATGCGCACAACGGTTGCGCCGGGCAATGCGGACTGGTGGCTGCGATAGCCGGGCGCGACCAGATGGAACGGGCGTGGCAGATCGAGACAGGCGAGCAGGCGCAGCCCGATTTCGCTGCCAGGCAAGGCAGTCAGCGCGATTTCCGGAGCGCCAAAGGCCCCTGCCGCGGCCCGAGCGAGCGCGTCGAGCGCGGCGGGCGACGGGAGCGCGTGGAGATCGACGGGGGGCGCCTGGCCGTGCCAGGGGAGCGGATTGATCCCGGTCGACAAGTCGATCCAGGGCAAGGGCGCGTGCGGATAGCGGCGCGCGGCTTCGTCGAGGCGGCCGCCATGGAATGTCAGAGCGTGCACCGCGAGGCCTCGACTTGAAGGTTCGCGCCGTCCATCGGCATTCATGACGCGACAGGCAAGGGCAAAGCGGATGACGGCAAGGCTGGAAGCGGGCGAGCGGAGCCTGCTGGTGCTGGGGGGCGCGCGATCGGGCAAGAGCCGGCATGCCCAGGCGATCGCCGAAGGATCTGGCGGCGAGCTGGTGTTCGTCGCGACGGCGCAGGCGTTCGACGACGAGATGCGCGAGCGGATCGCCCGGCACCAGGCCGACCGCGACGGACGGTGGCGGACGATCGAGGCGCCGATCGCGCTGGCCGAGGCGATCGAGGCATCCGGAGACGCCGTGGTGCTGGTCGACTGCCTGACGCTGTGGACGTCGAACCTGCTGCTGGCGGAGGCCGATTGGGAAGCGGCGCTTGCCGGGCTGGCGCGCGCCATCGCGGCGCGGCGCGCGCCGCTGGTGCTGGTGGCCAATGAAGTCGGGCTGGGAATCGTGCCCGACAATGCCCTGGCGCGGCGGTTTCGCGACATGGCGGGGATCGTCAACCAGCGCGTCGCCGCGGCGGCGGACCGCGTCCACTTCCTCGCCGCGGGGCTGCCGCTGGTCCTGAAATAAGGGGAGCGCGCCACCACCGGCGGCGCGCTCCGACCGCTCAGCAGAGGACTTCGTCGCCGAGATGGCGCCAGGCCACGACCTGCTGCTGCTGCTCGCCCAGACCGGCGATGCCGAGGCGCATCGTGTCACCCGGCTTGAGGAAGATCGACGCCGGCTTCTTGCCCTCGCCCACGCCGGGAGGCGTGCCGGTGATGAGCAGATCGCCCGGATAGAGCGTCATATACTGGCTGACATAGGCGATGATCTGACGCACGTTGAAGATCATCGTGCGGGTGTTGCCGGTCTGCATCCGCTCGCCATTGACGTCGAGGAACATGGCGAGATCCTGGCAATCGGCGATCTCGTCGCGAGTGACCAGCCACGGGCCGACCGGGCAGAAGGTGTCGTGGCCCTTGCCCTTCGACCATTGGCTGCCGCGCTGCTTCTGGTTGAAGCGCTCCGAGACGTCGTTGGCGATGGTGAAGCCGGCGACGTGATCGAGCGCATCGGCTTCCTCGACATAGCGCGCGGTCTTGCCGATGATCACGCCGAGCTCGACTTCCCAATCGCTGTGGGTGGAATCGCGCGGGATCATCACTTCGTCGTTCGGGCCGGTGAGGCTGGACAGCGCCTTCATGAACATGACTGGCTCGGTCGGGATCGGCAGGTTGGATTCGATCGCATGATCCTCATAATTGAGGCCGATCGCGACGATCTTGCCGATGCCGCGCACGGGCACGCCGAGGCGAGTGCCGGCATCGACCACCGGCAGGCTCGACGGATCGACTGCGGCGAGGCCGGCGATCGCATCGACGGTGATGTCCTGGACATGCGCCGACACGTCGCGGATGCTTCCATCGGTGTGGACCAGGCCGGGCTTTTCCTGGCCGCGGGGGCCGTAGCGGCAGAGTTTCATACGTGCGGGTTCTCTCTGTACGGTTGGATCGCATGCCGCGATCGGGTTCGACGCCGGACGGGCTTGTAGACGGACAAAGCGTGCAACGCCACGCGCTTGCCGCGCGCCCCGCGCGATGCCAAGAGCGCAGCCGCGCCGAAAGGGCGCGGCACGCTTTTGACGAGGTGGACGCGATGGTCTCCTGCCCCTGCGACAGTCCGGCCCGATGAGCGAGCGCCGCCAGGTCGCGCTGTTCGTCACGTGCCTGGTCGACACGATGCGCCCGCGGGTGGGCTTTGCCGCGATCGATGCGCTGGAGGCGGCGGGGTGCGACGTGGCGGTGCCGCGGGCGCAGACCTGTTGCGGGCAGCCCGCGCTCAATTCGGGCGACCGGCGGGATGCCGAAGCACTGGCCCGCGCGACGATCGAGGCGCTGGAGGGCTATCCCTTCGTCGTCGTCCCCAGCGGCTCCTGCGCCGGGACGATCCGCGTGCATTATCCCGAAATCCTTGCGCACGATCCGATCTGGAGCCCGCGCGCGGCAGCGCTGGCGGCGCGGACCTGGGAGATCCTGGCATTCCTGGACCAGGTCTGCGGATGGCGGCCCGAGGGTGTGACCCTGCCAGTCAGCGCGACCTATCACGACAGCTGCGCGGGGCTGCGCGAATTGGGGATCAAGGCGCAACCGCGCCGGCTGCTCGGCGCAATCGAGGGACTGCGGCTGACGCCGCTGGGGGGCGAGGAAACCTGTTGCGGGTTCGGCGGCACCTTCTGCGTGAAATACCCCGCAATCTCCAACGCGATCACGGACGAGAAGGCCGCCGCGATCGAGGCGAGCGGCGCCGAATTGCTGCTGGCGGGCGACCTGGGCTGCCTGATGAACATGGCGGGCAAGCTCCACCGGCGCGGATCGGCGGTGCGGGCGATGCACACCGTCGAAGTGCTAGCCGGCATGGGCGACGGGCCGGCGATCGGCGAAGAGGCATGAGCGCCGGCTTCAAGGCGCGCGCCGCCGAGGCACTGGTCGATCCGCTGCTCAAGATCGCCGTCGAGCGCACCGCGGGCACCGCCGAGGCGAAGCGCGCGGCTTCGGTGGCGGCGTTCGACGCGTTCGGGGCGGCGCGGACCCGCGCGGCGGCGATCAAGGATCATGTGATCGCGCACCTTGGCCACTATCTCGAGCAGTTCGAGACCAATGCCATCGCCGCCGGCGCGCAGGTGCATTGGGCGGAGACCGCAGACGAGGCGTGCCGAATCGTCATCGACATCTGCCGCAAGGCAGGCGCGAAATCGGTGGCGCGATCCAAATCGATGCTGGGCGAGGAGATCGGCCTGCCCCACGCGCTGGCCGAGGCGGGGATCGAGCGGATCGAGACCGACCTGGCCGAGCACATCATCCAATTGGCCGGCGAGCGCCCCTCGCACATCGTGTGGCCGGCGATGCACAAGACGCGCGAGCAGGTTTCGGCGCTGTTCCGCGAACGCCATGCCGAACCACATGCCGAGGAGACGATCGCGGCGATGGCGGAGAGCGCGCGGCGGCATCTGCGCGCCGGGATGCTGGCTGCGGACGTGGGTATTTCCGGGGCGAACTTCCTGCTGGCCGATAGCGGCAGCGTCTGCACCGTCACCAATGAAGGCAATGCGGAGCTTTCGATCGTGCCGCCGCGCGTGCACATCGTCACGGCGGGGATCGAGAAGCTGGTGCCGTCGATGGATCATGCGGTGCACCTGCTGCGCCTGCTGGCGCGATCCGCGACGGGCGCGGCGCTGACGCAATATACGACCTTCTACACCGGGCCGAAGCGCGCCGAGGATCTGGACGGGCCCGAGGAGATGCACATCGTGCTGGTCGACAACGGCCGCACCAAGATGCGCGCCGAAGGGCTGGCCGAGATGCTCCGCTGCATCCGCTGCGGCGCCTGCATGAACCATTGCGTGGTGTTCCGGCAGATTGGCGGCCATGCCTATGGCGGCACCTATCCCGGGCCGATCGGCGCGGTGCTCACTCCGGCGCTGGACGGAATCGCCGCGTCGCGCGACTTGCCCCAGGCCTGCACGATGAACGGCAAATGCCAGGAGGTGTGCCCGGTCAACATCCCCCTCCCCACGCTGCTGCGCGGCTGGCGCGAGAAGAGCTGGCGCGAGGGGCTCGAGCCGGCCTCGACCCGAAGCGC
The DNA here is from genome assembly GCF_021513175.1 of Sphingomonas sp. S2-65. Classification (NCBI taxonomy): domain Bacteria; kingdom Pseudomonadati; phylum Pseudomonadota; class Alphaproteobacteria; order Sphingomonadales; family Sphingomonadaceae; genus Sphingomonas; species Sphingomonas sp. S2-65. Next base: position 774,272 of record NZ_CP090953.1, read on the forward strand.
CGTGCGGCTATGGGCCTGGGTGGCGCGGCGGCCCTGGCTGTACCGACTGAGTGCGCGCGTGGCGGTGCGCGGGATGCGGCTGTTCGGCGGCAGCTGGATCGCGGCACTGCCGCTGGCCGGCGGCTGGACGCAGCACCGGGACCTGCCCGCGCCGCAGGGCAAGACCTTCATGGAACAGATGCGAGAGCGGCAGCGGTGAGCGCGCGCGAAGCGATTCTGGCCCGGCTGGGACCGGCCGATGGCGATAGCGCCGCCGAAGCGCGCGCGCTGCTGGACCGGCCCGAGCGCCCGGCAGTGGACGCGGCGCGGCTGATCGAGACCTTTGCCGAGCAACTGGCGGCGCCCAGCGTCGCGGCGAGCCTGGACCGGGCTGCCTCGCCCCAGGAGCTGCCGGCGGCAGTGCGGCGCTATTTCGCTGCGATCCCCGGCCCCCCGCCGCTTTATGTGCCGCCCGAGCCGTGGCTGCTGGCGTTGGACTGGACAGGCGTTGCCCTCGATCCGGTGTGCGCAATCGATGGCGGGGCGGCGCTGGCGCTGGCGACCGCCGCAGTGGCCGAGACCGGATCGCTGGTGCTCGATACCGCGCCGGCCGCGCCGATGCTGCCCAATTTCCTGGCGCTGCATCATCTGGTGGTGGTCCGCGCCGAGACGCTGGTCGCGCATCTGGAGGATGTGCCCGCCCCCGCGCACTGGCCGCGCGCGCGCTATTGGGTGACCGGCGTTTCCGGGACGACCGACATCGAGGGACAATATGTGCGCGGCGCGCATGGCCCGCGCTTCCTCCACGTCATCCTGCTCGGCTGATCGGGCCGCCGTGGATCCCGCCCTTTGCTGCAAGGAACGCCGATGCCCGAACTGGTCCTGATCGACGCGGGGGGAACGATCGCCTCGGTTCCCGACGATTCGGGCGTCCTGATCGGCGGCAGCGGCGCGGCGCGGCTGCGCGACGTGCTGGCAGCGCCGCTGCGCGACGGCGTGGAGGAACGGCAGGCCTATGCCGGGCTGAGCGAGGACATGGGATTCGCCGATGCGATGCAAGTCGCGCGGATGATGGATGCCGCCGCGAGCGAGGGAGCCGCGGGCGTGGTGGTCACGCACGGCACCGACACGATGGAAGACGTGGCGTTCCTGACCGAGCTGTTCCACGGCGGCGCGGCGCCGATCCTGTTCACCGGCGCGCAGCGGCCCGCATCGCTGCCGGGCTGCGACGGGCCCGCCAATCTGCACGACGCCGTGCTGGTGGCGCGCGATCCGTCCGCGCGCGGGATCGGCACCGCGATCGTCTTTGGCGGGCGCATCCTGCCGGCCCGCAGCGCCCGCAAGCTGGACAGCAGCGGCCCCGAAGCCTTTGGCCCGCACGGCGCCGCGATCGGGCGAGTCGACGATCATGGCGTTCGGCTGACGGCCATGCCGCGGCGCGCGCCGACCTTCGCCCTCGCCGATCCCGAGCCGCGGGTGGAGATCGCCGCGCTGGGCCTCGGGAGCAGCGCGGCTTTGGTCGATGCGCTGGTCGGCGATGGCGTGCGGGGATTGGTGATCGAGGGGTTCGGCCGCGGCAACGTGCCGTCGCAGATCGTGCCCGCGATCGAGCGCGCCAAGGCCGCCGGAGTGCTGGTGGGGATCGCGACGCATTGCGTGGAGGGCGGCACTGCGCCGGCCTATCGATCGGGCGCGCGGCTGGCGGCGCTGGGTGCGGTGGGCGCGGAGGACCTGAGCGCCCGCAAGCTGCGGCTGCTGTTCGCGGTCGCGCTTTCGGGCGGGCGGAGCGCGGAGGAGGCTGAGCGGCTGGTGCGGGAGTGGCTGGCCTCGTAAGCGCCGCCGACGCTAGAATTCGATGCCGCGCTGCGCCTTGACGTTCTGCTCGCGGAACGGGTGCTTGACGAGCGTCATTTCGGTGACGAGATCGGCGGCGTCGATCAACGCTTGCGGCGCGTTGCGGCCGGTGACGATGACGTGCGTCCTCTCGGGCTTGGCGGCGAGCGCCTCCAGCACTTCGGCGACCGGCAGATAGTCGTAGCGCAGGATGATGTTGAGCTCGTCGGCGACGACCATGTCATAGGACGGATCGGCGATCATCCGCTTCACTTCTTCCCAGCCCTGGCGCGCCACCGCGACGTCGCGGGCGCGGTCCTGCGTGTCCCAAGTGAAGCCCTCCCCCATCGGCTTGAACTCGATCTGATCGGGGAAACGGTCGAACACCGCCTTTTCGCCGGTGGCCATCGCGCCCTTGACGAACTGGACGACGCCGATCTTCATGCCATGGCCGAGCGCGCGAACGACCATGCCGAGCGCGGCGGAGGTCTTGCCCTTGCCGGCGCCGGTGTGGACGATCACCAGCCCCTTCTCGACAGTCTTGGTCGCGAGCTTCTTCTCGTGCGCGGCCTGCACCTTCTTCATCTTGGCATTGTGTTCGTCGTCGCTGCGCGGCTTCATCGCGTCTCTCCGGCAATTTTGTTGCAGGCAGCATGCCCGCGCTGGATATTAGTTTCCACAGGGTTCACCGGACGCTTGCATCCTTGGGGCGCCTGCAGCGGCAATCAGATGTGGCGCTTCTCGAGCTTGCGGACCAGCGTGCGGCGGTGGAGGCCCAGGCGACGCGCGGCCTCGGAGATGTTGAAGTCGGTTTCGACGAGGACCTGATGGATATGCTCCCACTCCAGCGTCTTGATCGAGGTCGGCCGCGTGGTGATGTTCGCTTCCTCATCGCCCTTCACCTTGTCGAACGCAGCTTCGATGTCGTCGGTGTTGGCCGGCTTGGTAAGGTAGTTCGTCGCGCCCAGCTTGATCGCCTCGACCGCGGTGGCAATGCTGGCGAAGCCGGTCAGGACGACGATGCGGGTTTCTTCGTCCAGCTCGTGCAGCGTCTTGATGCATCCCAGGCCGGACGCGCCGCCCAGTCGCAGGTCGATGATCGCATGCGTGGGGCGCAGGCGTTCGGCAAGATCCGCCAGCCCGCTAGGACCGTCCAGCATCTCGACACGGTAGCCGCGCCGCTCGAACGAGCGTGCCAGCGTGCGGGCGAGCACTGCGTCGTCTTCGACGATCAACAGGCGGCGGTCGCTCATGCCTGGATCGCCAGCGCGGCGAGCGGCAGCCGTAGCGACACCTGCGCCCCGCGCCCGGGCCGGTTGCGCGCCTCCAGCATGCCCCCCAGCGTACGCAGGACGTTGTTGGTGAGGAACAGCCCCAGCCCGGCGCCGCGCCGCGACTTGGTGCTTTGATACGGCTGCCCGATCGCCGACAGGATGTGCGCGGGGAAACCGCGGCCATCGTCTTGGACTGTGAGGATCAGCATATCCTGGTCCAACGCAGCGGAAAGGAGGATGTTCGATGCGTCGGCCTCGGCGGCGTTATCGAGCAAGTTGAGCAGAGCCTGGCCCAAAGCCTTGTCGGAAACGATGGCGATGTCGCGTCCCAGCAGATCCTCGATGCGGATCCAGTCCCGCGCCGCCGCATTGGCGACGATGCCGCTCAGGAAACGGCGCAGCGTGGTGCGCTCGGGCGCGTGCCCGGTCACTTCGCCCGCCGCGAACAGGATGCCGGCGACGATCTCCTTGCAGCGTGCCACCTCGGCCTGCATCTCGGCCACTTCTTCGGCCAGCCGCGGATCGGCGCTGACCGCCGCTTCGGCGCGCCAGTCGCCCAACGCCACCGACAGCGAGGCGAGCGGTGTCCCCAGTTCATGCGCGGCGCCGCTGGCGAGCAGGCCGATGCGAACGACATGCTCCTCTTCCGCGGCCCGCTGGCGCAGCGTGGCGAGATAAGCGTCGCGGTGACGCAGGTTGCGCGTCACCCGGGTGACGAACAGCTCCAGCAGCACAGCGGCAAGCGTGTAGTTGAACCAAAGCGCCAGGATGTATGCGCGCGGCAGAGCGATGCGCAGCGCGGGCGGCAGGTCCAGCGGCGGCGCGTACAAGGCGAGCAGCCCCAGCGCGCCGCTGGTCAGCGCCACCAGCAACCAGCTTGACCACGCCTCCAGAAGCACCGCACCGAGCACCACCTGAAGCAGGTACAATGCGAGGAACGGATTGGTCGCGCCGCCGCTCAGATAAAGCTGCACCGACAGGCACGTCACGTCCATCACCAGCGTCGCCAGCAGGATCGTGTTGTTCACCGGCCCGCGCAGATAGGCCGTGAGTGCCAGCAGGTTGACCATCACCAGGACGAACAGAGTCAGCAGCATCGGCATCATCGGCAGCCGCACGCTGAGCAGCATGTGCACCGCCAGGATCGTGGCGAGCTGCCCGCCCACCGCCAGCCACCGCAGGTAACTGAGCAGCAGCAGGTTGCGGCGCGCGGCTTCGTCGCCTGCGAAAAGCGGCGTCATGCCGTCCTGCGGCGCGCGAGCACCGAGAGTATGACGATCAACGCGGCAAGCCCGAACCAAGTGAGCGCATAGACGAGATGGTTGTTGGTGAAGCGCACCACCGTCATGCCGCCCCGCGGCCACCCGTTCCCGGTTCGGTCAGAATCGATGAAGTAAGGCGCGGCGGCATCGATGCCCTGCCGCGCGGCGATCGCCTGGACGTCGCGCGAATACCAGCGGTTCTGCCCGGGATCGTTGCGGCGCAGGAAGCCGCCGCCCGGTTCGCTGGTCCGCAACAGCCCGGTGACGGTAACTGGTACATCAGCCGGCGGCGCGATCTTGCCGCGAAGATCGGCGGGAACGAAGCCGCGGTTGACCAGCACCGTCCAGCCCGCATCGGCACGCAGCGGGGTCATGAGCCAATAACCGCCGCCAAGGTCGGTCACCGCCTGGACATAGCTGTCCCGGTCACCCACGAAGCGCCCACGTATCTGAACGCGGGTATAAGCCGCGTCGGCGCCGACAGCGGGCCAGGCGGCTGGTCCGGGCGCCGCGACCGGCACGGCGGCAAGTCGCTGTTCGACCTGGGCAATCAGCGCCAGCTTCCAAGCGCGGCGCTCCATCTGCCATACGCCCAGGCCGGCAAGCACGAGGACCGCGACGAGCGCCAGCGTCCCGCCGACGAGGCGGCGGGCGCGCACCTTACATGCCGCCGGACATTCCCATGTCCGGCATCATGTTCTGGTTCATATGGTACATGACCCACAGCGTTCCGGCCAAGGCGATCACCAGGATGATCACCGTGAAGATCAACGCCATCAGCGTCCAGCCGCTCTCCGACTTCGAGTTCATGTGCAGGAAGTAGATCATGTGGACGACGATCTGGACGAGCGCGAGCGCCATGCAGATGCCGATCACTACCTGAACGTTCGCGATCCAGCCGCCCATGACGAGCGCGAACGGGATCGCGGTGAGCACCACCGAAAGAGCGAAGCCGGTCAGATAGCTGCGGCGCGTCCCGTGCGGCGCGCCGCCATGATCGTCGTGTCCATGGGCAGCGGCGCCATGGCTGGTGGCGTCGTGGGAAGGCGCGCTCATCGCAGCACTCCAAGAAGATAGACAAAGGTGAAGACGCCGATCCAGATCACGTCCAGGAAGTGCCAGAACAGCGACAGGCACTGCAAACGGCGCAGGTTCGCCGGCTCCAGCCCGCGGCGCGCGACCTGGACCATCAGCGTCACCAGCCAGATCAGGCCGAAGGTGACGTGCAATCCGTGGGTGCCAACCAGCGTGAAGAACGCCGACAGGAACGCCGAGCGCTGCGGCCCCGCCCCTTCGTGCAGCAGGTGCGAGAACTCGTAGAGTTCGATCGCCAGGAACGCGGCACCGAACAGGCCGGTCGCCGCCAGCCAGCCGAGAACGGCGGTCTTCCGCTTCTCGTCGCTGGAGATCATCGCGAAGCCATAGGTGATCGACGACAGCAGCAGCATGGCTGTGTTCACCGCCACCAGCTTGAGGTCGAACAGGTCCTTGGGCGTCGGGCCGCCGGCATAAGCCGAGCCATAGACGCCCCAGGATGCGAACAGCATCGCGAAGATGAGGCAGTCGCTCATCAGGTAGAGCCAGAAGCCCAGCATGGTGCTGGAGCCCGGCGGATGCTCGTGCGGATCGAGGTCCCAGAACGCAGGCGCTTCGGTTCCCGGCGGGGTGGTTGCGGTCATCGTCGTCGCCATGGTTCAGCCCCTCGCCAGCGCTTGCGTGCGCAGGCTCTCGACGCGGGTGACTTCCTCGGCCGGGATGTGGAAGTCCCGGTCATAGTTGAAGGTGTGGCCGATCGCGACCACCAGCAGTCCGACGAAAGCGAGTACCGCCAGCCACCAGATGTACCAGATCATCGCCAGTGCGATCACCGCGGACAGCCCGGCCAGGATCACGCCGGCGCCGGTGCCCTTGGGCATGTGGATGTCACGGAACCCTTCGGTGGGGCGCGACGCGTTGCGGTTCTTCATGTCGTACCAGGCATCGAGGTCGTGGATCACCGGTGTGAAGGCGAAGTTATACTCCGGCGGCGGAGACGACGTCGCCCATTCCAGGCTGCGGCCGTCCCACGGATCGCCGGTGAAGTCGCGCAGCTGCTCGCGGTTGCGGATGCTGACGAAGATCTGGATCAGGAAGGCGGCGATGCCGACCGCGATGATCGCCGCGCCGATGCCGGCGATGATGAACCAGATCTGGTAGGACGGATCGTCGAAGTGGCGCAGGCGGCGCGTGACGCCCATCAGGCCCAGCACATAGAGCGGCGCAAACGCCACCCAGAAGCCCACGACCCAGCACCAGAAGCTGACCAGCCCCCATTTCTTGTCCAGCTTGAAGCCGAACGCCTTGGGCCACCAGTAATTGATGCCCGCGAACATGCCGAACAGCACGCCGCCGATGATCACATTGTGGAAGTGGGCGATCAGGAACAGCGAGTTGTGGAGCACGAAATCGGCCGGCGGCACTGCAAGCAGCACGCCCGTCATGCCTCCGATGACGAAGGTGAGCATGAACGCGATCGACCACAGCATCGGCAGTTCGAAGCGGATCCGCCCCTTATACATGGTGAACAGCCAGTTGAAGATCTTCGCACCCGTCGGGATCGAGATGATCATCGTGGTGATGCCGAAGAAGCTGTTGACGCTGGCGCCCGAGCCCATCGTGAAGAAGTGGTGCAGCCAGACCAGATAGGCTAGGATGCAGATCACGATCAGCGCGTAGATCATCGAGGTGTAGCCGAACAGGCGCTTGCCCGAGAAGGTCGAGACGACTTCCGAGAAGATGCCGAAGGCCGGCAGGATCAGGATGTAGACCTCCGGGTGACCCCAGATCCAGATCATGTTCACGTACATCATGGGGTTTCCGCCACCGGTGTTCGTGAAGAAGTTGGTGCCGACATAGCGATCGAGGCTGAGCATCGCGAGCACGGCGGTGAGCACCGGGAAAGCGGCGACGATCAGCACGTTGGTGACGAGCGCCGACCAGGTGAACACCGGCATCTTCATCATGGTCATGCCCGGCGCGCGCATCTTGACGATGGTCGCGAGCAGGTTGACGCCCGACAGCAGGGTACCGACGCCGGCGACCTGCAATGCCCAGATGTAATAGTCGACACCGACATCGGGCGAGTAATCGAGCCCCGACAAGGGTGCCATCGCCAGCCAGCCGGTGCGGGCGAACTCACCCACGAACAGGCTGGCCATGACCACCGCCGCGCCGGCAGCAGTCATCCAGAAGCTGAAATTGTTGAGGAACGGGAAGCTGACGTCGCGTGCGCCGATCTGCAGCGGCACGACATAGTTCATCAGCCCCGTGACGAACGGCATTGCCACGAAGAAGATCATGATCACGCCGTGCGCGGTGAAGATCTGATCGAAATGGTGCGCGTTCAGATAGCCTTCGTTGGCACCGAACGCCATCGCCTGCTGAAGCCGCATCATGATTGCGTCGGCAAAACCGCGCAGCAGCATGACCAGGCCGAGCACCATGTACATGATGCCGATCTTCTTGTGGTCCACGCTGGTGAACCATTCCTTCCAGAGGTAGCCCCAGAGCTTGAAATAGGTCAACGCCGCCAGCAGCGCGGCCCCGCCGAGCGCGACCACGACGAAGGTGGCGAGCACGATCGGTTCGTGGATGGGGAAGCTCTCGAGCGTGAGCCGCCCGAAGATGGTCTTGATAAGGGTGTCGGACATTGTCTGGGTCTCAGCCTTGGGCGGCTCGCGCGGTGCCGGGCAGTGCCGGCAGCTCCAGGCGGGTCATGTTGCGGTTGCTGTCATTGCCGGGTTCGGTGTTACCGTGCGGCTGGCCATGCGGTGCCGTGGTGTGCGGGCTCGTACCCTTTTCGTTGGGATCCTTCAGCAGCGCGCCTTCCGGCTCGCCCGCACGCGGCGCACGGTCGTTGACGGGCGGATGGCTGCCGGGATGCTGGGCATCGTGCGACATGGTCGCGCCCATGCAGGTCTCGCCGGGGTGGACGCACAGCTGCACGACGCGGTCGAACAGGCCGGCCTCGACCGCTGAGAACCGCATTACGGGGACCTTCTCGCTCGGCTTTTCGAGCTTCAGATACTCGTCGCGCCGCAGCTGCAGTCCACTGCCGCGCACTCCGTCGACCCAGCGGGCGAACCCAGCCTCGTCGACCGAGTGTGTCGGGAAGTTCATGTACGAGAAGCCCGCGCCCGAATAATTGGCGCTCTTGCCCTCGAAGGTGCCGGTGCGGTTCAGCACGGCGTGGAGCTTCGTCTCCATGCCTGCCATCGTGTAGATCATGCCCGCCATCGCCGGCACGTAGAAGGTGTTCATCACCGACGACGAAGTCAGGCGGAAGCGGACCTGGCGGTTGGCCGGGACGACCAGCTCGTTGACAGTCGCGATCCCCTGCTCGGGGTAGATGAACAGCCACTTCCAGTCGAGCGAGACGACCTGCACCTCCAGCGGGCGCTGATCGGCAGGCACGGGCTTGCCCGGCGCGATGCGGCCGATCGGACGATAAGGATCCAGCGTGTGAGTCGCCACCCAGGTCAGCGCCCCCAGCGCGATGATGATCAGCAGCGGGGCGGACCAGATGATGAGCTCCAGGCCCGTGGAATGGTCCCAGTCGGGCAGATATTCGGCATCCTTGTTGGACGCGCGGTAGCGCCACGCGAACAGCACGGTCAGGATCATCACCGGAATGATGATCAACAGCATCAGGCCGGTGGACCATAGGATAAGGTCCGCCTGCTGGCGTGCGACATCGCCTGCCGGATTCATGACTACGGTATCGCAGCCGCCGAGGAGCAGGAGCGGAAGCGCCAGGAGCGGCGTCGATCGGAAAGGACGGGACATCACGGGCGCGAGCTAGGCCGGATTGTGCAGATGCGAAATAGGACAATTTGTCCTATCCCATCCCCGCGGCCCTGGCTCTACAGCCCTTCCCAAACGTTCGACATGTTGGAAACCTGAATCATGGCCGAGGCCGTAGCCCATTCTGCGTCATTAGAACGCGATGCCCGCAACGTGAACACGCGCGGGCACGACGACGTGCATCCCGGCCAGATCGCCATCGGCGTGATCATCGGGCGGACATCGGAGTTCTTCGACTTCTTTGTATATGCGCTTGCATCGGTGATCGTCTTCCCGGCGCTGGTGTTCCCCTATCTGGATCCGCTGGGCGGGACGATCATGTCGTTCGCGCTGTTTCCGCTGGCGTTCATCGCCAGGCCGATCGGCTCGCAGATCTTCATGGGCGTGGACCGGCGGCATGGCCGCGGTACGAAGCTGACCCTGGCGCTGTTCCTGCTCGGCACCTCGACGGTGGCGATCGCGTTTCTGCCTTCTTACGGCCAGGTCGGCACTGCCTCGGCGGTTCTGCTCGCGATCGGGCGGATCGGCCAGGGTCTTGCCTGGGGCGGAGCCTGGGACGGACTCGCGTCGCTTCTCGCGCTCAATGCGCCGCCCAAGCGTCGTGGCTGGTGGGCGATGGTCCCGCAGCTGGGCGCCCCGCTCGGCCTGCTGCTCGCCGCGGGCCTGTTCGCTTTCTTCCTCGGCACGCTCTCGCCCGAGGACTTCCTGTCCTGGGGCTGGCGCTATCCCTTCTTCGTTGCTTTCGCGGTGAACGTCGTGGCGCTGTTCGCCCGGCTGCGCATCGTCGTGACGCCGGAATATACCGAGCTGTTCAAGACGCGCGAGCTGACTCCCTCGCCCGTCGGGGCGACGCTCAAGGCGCAGTGGCGCAACATCGTCATCGGGGCCTTCGCACCGCTGGCCAGCTTCGCGCTGTTCCACATGATCACCGTTTTCCCGCTCTCCTGGGTTGCGGTGTTCACCGGTGAGAGCGTTACGCGCTTCCTGATGATCGAGATGGTCGGAGCCGTTGTCGGCGTGCTCGCGATCATCGCATCGGGCCTGCTGGCCGATCGCATAGGCCGCCGCTCGCTGCTCGGCTACACCGCCGCGGCGATCGCCGTGTTCTCCGGCTTCGCGCCGCAGCTGCTGAACGGCGGCCATGTGGGCGAGACGCTGTTCATGGTCGGTGGCTTCATTCTGCTGGGTCTGTCCTTCGGGCAGTCGTCGGGTGCGGTGACCAACAACTTCCCCAAAGGTGCCCGCTACACCGGCGCGGCGTTGACGTCGGATCTTGCCTGGCTGTTCGGCGCGGGGTTCGCTCCGCTTGCAGCGCTGCTCCTGGCCGAGCATTTCGGGTTGATCGCGGCGGGCGCCTATCTGCTGTCGGGCGCCGTCGCGACGCTCATCGCACTGGGCTTGAACAAGGAACTGGCGCGCCGGCTCGATTGAGGGTTCCGCTATTTTGGTCCTGCAAAAGGGCTGGCAACTTGGCGTTGCCAGCCCTTTTCTTTGGCAACGAAAGCGCGGCGTCTAACAGGTCCGAATGTTGCGCAATCCCTATACGTATTTGTACGATCGCTTCTTTTCGAAACAAGATTGCGGCTAATCCGGGTGCAATAACGCCGATGCGGACGTCCTCGCCAATCTACAAACCACAATGAAGTTCATCCGATCGGGTGACACTTCGGTTTGTTTGCGGAGACTGCATGTCCTGGTTCGTGGCCGATGCGCCGATCCGATCGAAGCTGATGATCGCGTTCGGCATCCTGTTCGCCTTGGTTGCGCTGCAGCCGATTGCGGCCTGCTTCGTAGCGCCCGCGACGGCGTTGTGGCTGCGGACGAAGGCCTGACCAAGGTTAACGAGATCCGCGCCTTTCTCGCCGCCCCGGCGCGCGAGTGGATGGTAGTCGGCTTCGCCCGTGGCACCGCCGGCTTCGACATGCTGCGCTCCAAGAGCCGCGGCCTGGCACGCGGCGACCGCAACCAGCTCACGACCGATGGCCAGATCGCACTTTATGCGAAAGGCCGGATCAAGGGATCCTGGTTGCTGACCATGGCCTATGACAGCGACCGCGCCTACGATCCCGACCGGGGCCTGCTCGGGACGATCGATCCCAACCGCTACTACACGGTCTATGGGGACGGCAGCGCCCAGGCCTATGATGCGCCGACCAGTGGCAAGCTTTACCTGCGCCTCGAGCGCAAGGCCTTCTATGCGCTGTTTGGCGACTTTGAGACCGGCCTCGTCGACACCCGCCTGACCCGCTACAGCCGCACGCTGAACGGCGTGAAGGCCGAAGCCGCCGGCGATACCCTGCTGTTCAGCGCCTTCGCCGCGCACGACGAGGACCGCTACGGCCGCGACGAGATCCGCGGCAACGGCCTGTCCGGCCCGTATCGCCTTACCGCGCGCGACATCGTGCCCAACAGCGACAAGGTGCTGATCGAAACCCGCGACCGCCTGCGCTCGGACCGGATCATCGAGAGCAAGTCGCTCACTCGCCACATCGACTATGACATTGATGCGCTCGCCGGAACGCTGACCTTTCGCGAGCCGATCCTCAGCCGAGACGCGGACCTGAACCCGGTCTACATCGTCGTCGATTACGAAACGCTGGGCCGTGGCAAGAAGCTCGCCGCCGGCGGCCGCGGCGCCGTGAAGCTTGCTGGCGGCAAGGTCGAACTGGGTGCAAGCATGCTCCATGACGAGGCACAGTCGAACGCCACCGTCGCCGGCATCGACCTGCATGCCAAGCCGACCGACAATATCGAGATCCGCGCGGAGATCTCCACGGGCGGGCGCGACGGTATCCGCTCGGCCCAAGCCGTGCTTGCAGAAGTCGAGCACCATGGCGGCGGCGTCGATACGCTCGCCTATCTCCGCCGCCAGGATACCGGCTTCGGCGTCGGCCAGCAGAATGGCGGCGAGGCCGGCACCCAGAAGATCGGCGGTGACGCGCGCGTTCAGATCGGCCACGGCTTCTCGGCCACTGCGTCCGCCTGGCATCAGGACGACCTCCTCACCGACGCCAGCCGCATCGCCGGGGAAGCACGTCTTGAATATCGCAGCGACGCCAGTCTGCTGTTCGCCGGCGCGCAATATGCCGGCGACCGCACTGCCGACGGCGCAGACCGCAAGTCCATGCTGCTGACGCTAGGCGGCACCCAGTCACTGGCCGATAACAAGCTGGAGATCACTGGCCAGACGCAACTCGCGCTCGGCGGTAAGAACGACAGCGCCGACTTCCCGGCTCGCCAGCAGCTCACCGCGGGCTGGCGCCTGCGCCAAGGCGTCCGCCTTATCGGGGGCTATGAGATCGCCCAGGGCCAGGATTATGTGGCGCACAACGCACGGATCGGCTTGGAAGTCGCGCCATGGACTGGTGCCCGCCTGCTCTCGACGATCAATAGCCAGGCAACCGAAACCGGTGGCGGCGAGAACGGCACCCGCGCATATGCGCAATACGGTCTCGCCCAGTCACTGAAGCTCGGCAAGCACTGGACGGTTGACGCCACGCTTGACGGCGCGCGCACCGTGTCGGGCAAGGTTCCGGACACGACGCTCTCGCGCCCGATGATCGGCAGCTCGATTTTAGGACAGGAAGTGCGCGAAGGCGACTTCATCGCCCTGACCGCCGGTGCCAATTACCGCAGCGAAACCTGGTCGTGGAACGGGCGTGCAGAATACCGCCACTCTGACGTGTCGCAGCGTATCGGGCTGACCAGCAACCTTCTGCGCCCGCTGGGAATGGGCAAAACGCTGGCCTCATCGCTGCGCGCCTACCGCACCACCGATGAGCGCGGCCGCGCTATTTCCGCGGTCACTGGCGACCTCGCAGTTGCGCTGCGCCCGATCGACAGCCGCTGGTCGCTGATGGAACGCTTTACGTTACGCAGCGAAGGCGCCGATCAGGGTGTCACGGGCAACAACGTGCTTAACGTGCCGACATTCGTCCAGGGCGAACTCTCGACCTTCCGCGCGATCAACAGCTTTGCGCTCGGTTACCGGGCCGGGGACGAAGGCGCCGCGCATGGCTTCGAAGCAAGCCTCTATTATGGCGCCAAATACGTCCGCGGCCGCTATGCCGATGAAACGCTCCACGGCTTCATCGACGTAATCGGGCTGGAGATCCGCAAGGACATCCGCCACAACCTGGACATCGGCGTTCAGGGTAGCGTCCAGCATAGCTGGAGCGAGGGCACCGCCGCTTTCTCGTTCGGACCTAGTATGGGCGTTTCGCCGGGCAAGGATCTGTGGGTCAGCGTCGGCTACAATGTTTCGGGCTATCGCGATCACGATTTCGAGGACGATCGCTACACCCGCCACGGCGCCTATCTGACGATACGTGCGAAGTTCGACCGTTCCATTCTTCGCAATATCAAGGAAACAGTTGCGGAAGTTCGCAAGTGATCGTCTCGCTTGGCACCGCTTCAACTTCAGAGTTGAACAGTAATCCGGGATTCTACAGGATTGTGACCTATGCCGGATTCATCCTAACTTATCTTCATCGGTGGCGTCGCTTCCACGCAGGGGTGCACGGAAGCAGCATAGCCATGACCACGAGGTTAGATGGAACAGATCGATACGGGCGTGAGCTCGGCTGCCCTGGCGCAACGGCTCCTGCAATTGCACGCCATGCTCCCCGAATTGACATCGCGCATACTCGAAACGCAGCAGACCTGCGACGAGGCGGTTCGCGCGCTGTCTCAGGGTGGCCTGGAGCAGATGATGGTTGCCGAAACGTCGTTGGGGCATCGCGCCAGCGTGTCGACGATCATCCGTGGGCGCCAGCTGCGCGCGAAGTTTATCCCGGAAAACTGGTTCTCCGATCCGGCCTGGGACATTTTGCTGCACCTGTACGAAGCGCATCTCGATGGCGTCGAGCACACGGTGGGCGACCTTGGCAGCTTTGCACGAACCACGCCTGCCACGACAAACCGTTGGCTGGACGTGCTGTTCGCGCGCCAGTGGATCCAGCGTCGCCGCTGCGAGCGCGATCAGCGCCGCATCTTCGTTTCGCTCACGCCGGCCGGCGCCGAGACGATGAACGCGTACTTCAACCAGTTGCGCCAGCCCACCGCCCAGTAAACTGTGCGCGCGGTGGCGGGGTGCCGTGCCCGGAGCTCTGCCTGTGACCGCTTTACTCTTGCGTTTGGGGGCCTTGGCACTTCTGTTCGCCTGTTGGGCGGGCCCGTCTGCGGCGTGCACGGTGGCGTCTCCCAGCAGCTACGACCTTGGCAGCTACTCACCTGGCGCCCTCAAGGGCTCGGCAGTGCCTCCAGTCGGTAAATCGGGCGGCATCAATTGCGCCGGTACTGCGATATCGATCCTTGGCGGCAACGTCCTTACAGCGACCATCAGCAACGCCAACAGTTCAAAATGACGTCGGCGGGCAAGCCCGATGGCAGCTTTCAGGTATTTCCCAGCCCCACCAGTCAGGCGGCATTCGCCGACGGGGTGGCGATAAGCTTCCTCAACCCGCAGATCATTGACCTTCTCGGTCTACTGGGCAACAGTCCGAGCAGCATTCCCCTCTACATCAAACCCGGCAGCGCCGACCTGCTCCTGCCTGGCGTCTATCAGGGCGCGTTCAAGGTCACCTGGGCCTGGAAATTCTGCTCGGGCATATGGGTCGGCACGAGCTGCACGCTCGGCACGCGCACCGAAGGGACGCAGAGCGCAAATATCGGCTTCACCGTCACTGTGGCCGCCAAGCCGATAACCGTGGCGATCAATTCGGTGACCACTTGGGATCCAGTCACGCAGACGCTCAACCCAAAGGCGATCATAGGCGCGAAGCAGCGCATGACGATCGTCGTCACCAACCCCGACATCGTCGCCGCCGACCTGAACACAGTCAAGATAGACATTCCCGTGCAGACGGGAACTGCGGTCGCGCTGGACGGCGACGGGGCGACCGGTGGAAGCGCGATCAAGTTTGCCGAAGGTTCACCCGCATCGACCCTGGCGTTCAGCTATGTTGGCGCGGGTGACATGGGGGACGATGTGGACTTCTACAGCGCCGGTATCGGCTGGGCCTATGTGCCCACGCCCGGGGATCTCCCCTCACAGGCTATGGTCACCAAGATCCGGCTGAAACCACGCGGAAAGTTCGCCGCGGGGTCCTCGTTCAGCATCACTTTGCCCTACCTCGTCAAATAGGCCGCAAGGCTCAACCGGCCCGGCTTTGCCGTACCGCATGATCGGCCGCACGCGCGGTGAGCGCCATGAAGGTCAACGAGGGGTTCACGCAGGACGCCGAGGCCATTTGCGCACCATCGGTAACGTAGAGGTTCGCGGCATCGTGCGCCTGGCTCCAGCCGTTCAGAACAGAGGCGCGTGGATCAGCGCCCATGCGTGCGCCGCCCATTTCATGGATCGCGTCGCCAGGAACGTGCTCGTCTTCCCAACTTCGGACGTTGGTGAGCCCGGCGCCCTTGAGCATGACCTCGCCCTGCGCTTTCGCATCGGCCATCATCTTGAGTTCGTTGTCGTGGAATCGCACGTCGAAGCGCATCAACGGCACACCGAAGCGGTCAACCTTGTCGGCGTGGAGCGAAACGCGATTGTCCTTGTACGGCAGGCATTCGCCGAATGCGCCCATGCTGAACTTCCAGGGCGCGTAGCCACGCATCCCCTGCTTCATCGATGCGCCGAAGCCCACCGGCGCCGAGGGGTCGCGCCGAGCATTGCCCTGATAGCCATAGCCGCGCTTGAAGCCGACGCCTTCGTCGCCGCCGATGTTGCGAAAGCGCGGAACGTAGACTCCGCCGGGACGACGGCCATATTCGATATATTCGTTCATGCCGGGGATGTCCCCCTCGACCCCGACGCGGAAGATATGATCCATGACGTAGCGGCCGAGCGTACCGCTGCTGTCAAAATGGCTGCGTTCGCTGCCTGACGCACGCGAGTTCATCAGGATCTGGGTCGATGCCATCGCGGACGCGCACAGGAAGACGAGATCGGCATTGACGACCTGCGCCTGGCCTGTCTTCGCGTCGACATAGCGCACGCCGGTCACCCGCTTCTTGCCCGCATCATATTCAAGGTTGGTAACCACCGCGTCTGACTGGAGCGTCAGCCGACCCGTCGCGCGTGCCGCCGGCAAGGTCACCGCCTGCGTGGAGAAATAGGCACCGAACGAGCAGCCATTACCGCATTGGTTGCGGAACTGACACTTGGTGCGGCCCTGCTCGGGCTTGTCCTCGGTGATGTTGGACAAGCGGGTGTTGATCAGTTTGCGCCCGGGGAACTTGGTCTCCAGCCGCTCCTTCAGCCACTTCTCCGCGACGTTCATGGGCACCGGTGGCTGGAACTCGCTGTCCGGCAAATACGGCAGGTTCTCGCGGGATCCCGACACGCCGATGTATTTTTCGACATAGCTATACCAGGGCGCGAGGTCGTCATAGCCGATCGGCCAGGCACCATCGATCCCGTCCCGCTTGTTCGCCTCGAAATCCTCAGGCGCCCAGCGGAAGCTCCAGCGGCCCCAGATCAGCGACTTGCCCCCCACAGCGCCGGGCCGGATCCAGTAGAACTTGCTGCCTTCGTCAAAGGCGTAAGGGTTCAACCGATCGTCATTGTAAAAGCGCTGATTGCTGGGCTGGACATAGCCGTGCTTGGCGATGAAATAGTCGCTGTCGACGATCGCCTTGGGCATGACATTCCGCGCCGGCACTTCGAACGCAGGCTTGCCGTCGTACGGATAGCCCTCCCCATGCTCGACCATGACCCCGCGGTCCAGCATCAGCACGCGCATGCCTTTTTCGGTAAGCTCCTTGGCTGCAAAGCCGCCGCTCACGCCCGAACCAATGACGATTGCGTCGAACCTGTTGGTCGAGGCCATGATCTTCCCTCCCGGTATTTGTGTCAGAAGCGCAGCGCGCGCAGCGTCTTGAAGCTAGTGGTGATGTCGGGAAGATAGGGCGCGGGCGCTTGATCGTTCTCGACATAGAAGTGACGCACGCCGGCGCTGCCCTTGCGCTTGAACAATGCCGCGAAGTCGGTGGTGCCTTCGCCAACCGCGGCCATGCTGCGGTCGGACCGCATGTCCTTGACATGATAGGCGTAGATCCGTCCGCTCAGCCGGTCGATCAGTGCTGCTGCGTTCTCACCGGCGTGCGCGGCCCAATAGAGATCGAGTTCGATCTTCACGAGGGCAGGATCGGTTTCTTTCAGGAAGCGCTCGTAAAGGCTGACGCCGCCCGGCTTCACCGTGAATTCGAAATCGTGGTTGTGATAGGCGAAGCCCAAACCCGCCTTTTTCAGGTCCGCCGCGAAACGGTTGAAGTTCGGGAGCGCCACTTGCCAAGCTTGCTCGTTGCGGTGCTCGTCGGACATGTACGGGAGCACCACCGTGTCGGCACCCAGCGTTTTCGCCATCGCCACCGATTTGTCGAACTGCCCCAGCAGTGCATCATAGCCGATATGCACCGATGGCGAGCGCAGGCCGAGACGGTTCATCGTTCGCCGCAGCAGCGCGGGATCCATGGCGTCATAGCCGCCACCGCCGAACTCCACCTCGCGGTAGCCGATCCGCGCTACTCGCTCGAGCGTACCCACCGGATCCTTCTGGAAGATCTCGCGCACGGTATAGAGCTGAAGCCCGATCGCCTTGATCTGTGCAGCAAAGGCCGGCGGTACTGCACGTCCGGCAAGCGCAAAGGCCGCGGCACCCCCAGCGCCGCCAAGAAGGGTTCTACGGCTGATCATGCGCTGTACACCTTGTTGACCTGAGAATAGAGAAAGGCGCCATTATATTCGCCCGGAACCGGCAGATACTCACGCTCCTGAGTGATACCGACCTCTGACGTGTAGTAGCCGGTGACCACGAGCTGGCGAAACGCCTCGAAGAAAGTGGCACCTGCCGGCAGTTGATCATTCATTGCGAGCGTCAGAAGCGCATCCTGCTGCTCCGGCGTAGCTTGCGCGGCGGGCAGCTTATAATCCTGCACGCTACGCGTATCGATCGTCGTCAGTCCTGCCATGATCGGCTTGCGATCTTCGGGCGTGGACCAATCAGCGAGCAGCTTTTCAATGTACGCCGGGACGCCTGCGGCAATCGCGCCGGGGGTGTCGGTGGTGGGAATGATCCGCTCGCTAAGGGCACTCACCAACGCACGCTGCGGCAGCGTGAACACGGCGATACTAGGCGGCCCTTCGCTGATGATGGGAATGCGGGAAGCTTGTGCGGCGCCGGCAGCGCGGGCGATCGGCGCGAACAGCCCGGCGCCGAACATACCGACCACGCCGGCGAGCGCGGTTCTACGATCGATCACTTGGTGTTCCCCCCGATATCCTGCGCGATCGCCGCCTCGGTCAGCGGCCGAACCCAGATGTTTCGGAACGACACCGGCGAATCGTGATCCTGCAACTGGATCGGCGCCGCGTCAGGATGTTCCTTGTACTGCGCGACCTGGCGCCAAGCGGTGGTGCCCAGCATCGCCTGATGATTCTGCACAAGCACACCGTTCAAGAAAGCGGTCACATAGGCGGGCCGGAGCAGCTTGCCGTCCGCAGCAAAGCGTGGTCGCTCAAACACAACGTCATAGCTCTGCCACTCGCCGGGTCGCCGCGCGGCGTTCACCAGCGGCGGCTTCCAGCCATAAACCGCCCCGACCGTACCGTCGGCGTACGTTGGGTTCTGGTATCCATCCAGGATCTGCAACTCGTAGCGCTGCATGAACCAGATACCACTGTTGCCGCGATCCTGCGACGTTTTGGTCGGCGGGTTGGGTGAGCGGAATTCCAGGTGAAGCTGCGCGTCCCCGAAGCTCTGCTTGGTAATCAGGTTGTTCTCGCCACCGCTTCGAGCACGCGACGGCACCGTGAATGCGCCGTTCTCGATCGGCCAAAGCCCCCGCTCGCCGCGCCATGCGTCGAGCGAGCGGCCGTCGAACAGGACCACCGCGTCGGCGGGCGCGCCTCCCGGCCGGGCACCAGGCGCAACAGAGGCCGGTGCTGGACGATCGGAGTCATGGACGTGCCAGTTGCCGCCCGGCAGCACCGGCGTGTCCTTGAAGCCGGGTTTCTCCTGCGCGGCGGCAGGCATTGCAAGGATCCCGGCGATGCCGGCGATCAGCGCAGCGCTTGTACGAGCGGCCTTCATTCTTCTCCCCTCAGACCTTGTCGATCGTGCGATAGGCGGCGATCAAACGCTCCTCACCCGCGCGACCCTTGATCGAATTGCCATGTTCCATGCCGATCACGCCGGAATAACGACGGGCCCGCAGCCATCGAACGATCGGGGCATAGTTAATCTCGCCCGTACCCGGCTCGTTGCGGCCCGGATTGTCACCGAACTGAAGATAGCCGATCTCGCTCCAGCAGGTCTCCAGCGTCGGGATCAGGTTCCCCGACTGGATCTGCTCGTGGTAGAGATCCGCCAGGATCTTCACCGCCGGGCTGTTCGCGCCGCGCGCCACCGCAAAGCCCTGGGCAATGCTCTGCATGTATACGCCGGGGTGATTGGTGCGGGTATTGAGCGGTTCCATGACCATCGCGATCCCGTGTGGGGCGACAATGTCGCCGGCGCGACGCATCACGTCGATTACCCGGGCCGTTTGAATATCGATCGGCACTTTCGGGTCCAGGAACCCGGTTACCACCGTCATCCGGGTGGCGTTCAATCGCTTGGCTACTTCGATCGAAGAACGAATGTCGCCGAGGAACGCCTCGCGCTCGGCATCGTCGGCAGTACCCAGCAGTGGACGGGACTGTGCCCATTTAGGCATGCTCGCAACGAACACGCCCATGATCATGCCGCGCGCCGCCAATGCCTTGGCCATTCGAACCTGTTCCGCGACCGGGCGGTTGCGGGCCTCATTGTCTTCCCACGCGGTGAACCCCTGATCGGCAGCGAAAGCGATCTGTTCGATCAGCCCACCGCGGCTGGCGAAGCTGCCCTCATGCGGCGCATAGGCGAGCGAGAAGCGCGCCGCATTCGATGCGCCGGTCTGCGCGCGCGCCACTCCTGCGGCCAGCGGCGCGGCCGCACCTGCGGCGAGCAGCCTGCGGCGCGTCAGCGTCATGCCCGCACCATCTTCATTTCGCGCTTTCCGCCTTGAGATAGGCGATGATCGCCGCGCGCTTGGCCGCGTCGGCCATGCCGATCGGCATGCGTGTGCCTGGCACCTTCTTGCTCGGCGCTGCCAGGAACTGGTTGAGGGTGGCATCGTCCCAGCGCAGCTTCGATCCCTTGAGCGCGGCCGAATAGTTGAAGCCCGACGCCGATGCCGCCGGTCGACCGACCACCCCGTACAGGTTGGGACCGACGCCGTTCTTCCCGCCCTTCTGAACGGTGTGGCACGCCTTGCATGCGGCAAAGGCAGGTGGCGCAGCGGTCTGGGCCACGGTGGGAACGGAGGTTACGGCGAGCGTCAGTGCTGCAACCGTTCCCACTCCCAGGCACACGATAAGCTTCATTCACTCTCTCCTGGATCGATGCTCGTCCACTTTCGGCCGGAAGCCGCGTTGGCGATGACGGCTTCGACAAACTTCATGGTGCGCAGGCCATCGGGTACGCCGGGAACCCAAGTCGACTCTTCGCCCCGGATCGCAGCCGCGAAGCTGCGATAGAGATTGGCGAATGCCTCGATATATCCCTCCGGATGTCCAGCAGGCGTCCGGAGCAGCCGCATGGCGCTATCCTGCAGACCTGGTCCGCCGGCGCGCACGATCTCCGACGGACGATCGAGCCAGCGCAGCGTCAATGTGTTGGGCTCCATCTGTGCCCACTCCAGCCCACCGCGTTCACCGTGGATGCGCAGCTTGAGCCCATTTTCCTCGCCTGCCGCGACTTGGCTGGCCTTCAACGTGCCGCGCGCCCCGCCCTCAAAGCGAAGCAGTGCGCTGACGTCGTCATCCAGCCGGCGGCCGGGCACATGGATGGTGAGGTCGGCGGAGACAGCCTGCACGAGAAGGCCGGAGACATGCTCGGCCAATTGAAAGGCATGTGTCCCGATGTCGCCCAGGCAGCCGCCTAGCCCCGCGCGTGCCGGATCGGTGCGCCATTCAGCCTGCTTGTTCCCCTGAATGTCGATTGGTTGGCTGAGCCAACCCTGGAGATATTCGACTTGAACCAGACGGATTGCGCCGAGATCGCCCTGCGCGATCCGGGTGCGCGCCTCTTCGATCAGCGGATAGCCGCTATAGGTGAAGGCCAGCGCGAAACGACGTCCAGTCGCCTGCACCGTTTCGGCGATGGCCTGAGCCTCAGCGTCGCTCATCGCGATCGGCTTTTCGCAGAACACGTGAAAGCCTGCCTGAAGCGCAGCGATTGCCATGGGCGCGTGCAGGTGGTTCGGCGTCACCACCGCGATTGCATCAATCCGATCGTCGGCCGGAAGTGACGCCTCGCCTGCAAGCATCGCATCAAAGGTGTCGTAGGTACGTTGGGGATCGAGCCCTAGCTGTGCGCCAGTGCGTGCGTTGCGCCCGCTATCGGTGCTGAACGCTCCCGCGGTCACCCGCCATTCGCCGTCCAGCGCTGCGGCCATGCGGTGCACTGCGCCGATAAAGGCGCCCTCCCCTCCGCCAACCATGCCCAGCCGAAGCGATTGCCGTGTCATGTCAGGGAGGGCTCTGCCGAGAGCCCAAGCAACTTGCGGATCGCCCCCCGATCGACGCCGCTGGCAGCAAAATCGTCGAAGGCACGTTCGGTCACGCGGATGATGTGGTGCTGGATGAAGGGTGCGCCCTCACGGGCACCGTCCTCCGCGCGCTTCAAGGCGCACTCCCATTCGAGCACGGCCCAACCGTCATAACCATATTGCGCCAGCTTGCTGAAAACCCCTCCGAAATCCACCTGGCCATCGCCGGTGGAGCGGAACCTGCCGGCGCGGTTTACCCAGCTTTCATACCCGCCATACACTCCCGAGCGCCCGGTCGGATTGAACTCGGCGTCCTTGACGTGGAAGCAGGAAATCCGGTCGTGATAGCGGTCGATGAAGTCTAGATAGTCGAGTTGTTGCAGCACGTAATGCGACGGGTCGAACAGGATGCGCGCGCGGGGATGATGATCCACCACGTCAAGGAACCGCTCCCAGGACGCGCCATCATGGATGTCTTCGCCGGCATGTATCTCGAACGCGCAGTCGACACCGACGTCTTCGAACACGTCGAGGATTGGCGTCCACCGCCTCGCAAGCTCGGCAAAGGCCTCTTCCACCAGCCCCGCGGGGCGCTGCGGCCAAGGATAGACATAGGGCCAAGCCAGTGCGCCGGAGAAGGTGGCGTGTGCCGACAGGCCTAGATTGGCACTCGCCCGCGCCGCGAGCTTCACTTGCTCCACGGCCCAGGCCTGGCGCTCAGCCGGCTTCCCGTGCAGCGCCGCCGGAGCAAACCCGTCGAACAGTGTGTCATAGGCCGGATGTACCGCGACCAATTGCCCCTGGAGGTGAGTCGACAACTCGGTCGGCTCGATCCCGAACCGGGCCAACCGCCCCCGCAGATCGTCGCAATAGCCTTTGCTTTCCGCGGCCGCGGACAAGTCGATCAGCCGGGTGTCGCAAGGAATTTGGACTCCGACGAAGCCCAGGCCGGCGGCCCACTCCGCCAGGTGCTCGAGCGTGTCGAACGGGGCTGCGTCGCCGAGGAACTGCGCCAGGAAGATGCCAGGTCCCTTCATGCCCGTCATGCGCGCACCTCGCGGCTGTCGTCTCGAAAGCTGAGCTGGAACAGGATGGCGATCACCGCAGCGGCAATCGCCGGATACCACCACATATGCTGCCAGTCGGCGATGGTCGCATTGGCCGGCAACTGAGCATAGAGGAACCCGCCGATCTGTGAGCCGAGCAGCATGCCGACACCATAGGTGAACAGGGTCAACATGCCTTGGGCTTGCGCGTTCACGCCCTTGGGCGAGGCAATGGTGCCGGTGTAGATCGCGCCGGCGACGAAGAAGAAGTCGTAGCATACCCCATGCAGCGCCACGCCCAGATAGATCGCCCAAAGCGAGTCGCCGCCATCACCGATCGCGAAGAGGGCATAACGCGCCGCCCAGGCCGCCATGCCAACCAGCAGCAGCGGCTTCACGCCGAAGCGGCGATACAGCCACGGCATTGAGAACATGAACGCCAGCTCGGACATCTGCCCGATCGACATGGTGCCGCCGACATTCTCGATCCCGGCAGTGCCGAGATAGGCCGAGGCATAGGCGTAATACATTGCCAGCGGGATAGAGATCAGCGTCGCGCTGATGATGAAGATCAGGAACGAGCGCTGGCGCATCAGCCCGAACGCCTCGACGCACAGCACTTGGCGGATCACGCTTTCGTCGCGCGGCGCATCGGGTTCGACGTTGGGCAAGGTGAAGCTGTACAGCCCCAGAACCACTGACACGATCGCCGCGACCCGGAAGATCTCAGGACTGTCGGAGAGGCCCGACCAGCCGATGATCAGGCCGGCGGCGATCCAACCGAGCGTCCCGAAAGCGCGCACGAAGGGAAAGCGGTCCACGCGCTCGCCGAAGCTCTTAAGCGCGATCGTGTTGGCAAGGCCTACTGTCGGCATATAGAGGATCATGTAGCCGAGGAGCACCCACACGAACGTGTTGCCATGCTCCGGCGTCACCATCTCAGGAAGCGCGAACAGGATCGCACCGCCGATCAGGTGCAGGATCACCATCAGCATCTTGGGACTGAAGTAACGCACCGCTGCCATGCCGAGCAGAAAGGAACCGACGATCGAAGCGATCGGCCCGACCGAAAACGCGTTGGCGATCAGATTGCCGATGCCTACGGTCTGCATCACCAGCCCGAGCGTGACGTTCCATGCTCCCCATATGAAGAACTGCATGAACATCAGTGCGCTCAGGCGCCCCGTCAGCATTGCCGACGTTGGCCGCGCCACACCTGTCAGCGTTCCTTCAGCAGCGACCATGCGCTTATCCTCCCCGAGTGCAGTTTCCCTGCGCTTCGTTGGTCAGCCTATGCACGCGAATGGTCGATGTAAAGGATTACATCGCACGCTATCGACACGGTTCATCGCAAGCCACATGAAGCAGTCATGACGACGATCATCCAAGTCGCGGCCGTGGCCGGTGTCTCCACGGCGACGGTGTCGCGGGTGCTGAGCCAGCCGGACCGCGTTGCCGCGCCAACGCGCGAACGGGTGCTCGAGGTCGTCGAAGCGCTGGGTTACCAGCCGAACGTCGCGGCCCGAAGTCTGCGGACGCTGAGGGCGGCAAAGCTTCTCCTCACCGTCCCCGATATCTCCAATCCCTTCTTCGCCAGCGTGATCCGCGGGGCGGAAGAAGCGGCGCGCGACGCAGGATATGCCATCATCGTGGGCGACACGCGCCACGACCCGGAAGTTGAAGAACAATATGCGGAGATGCTGGCGCGCCGCGAAGTCGACGGCCTCATCTTCCTGGGCCATCGTTTGCCGACAAGTCTGACCCCGCTGCTGGCCCGCAAGGGGAAGTCAGCGCCGATCGTGAACGGGTGTGAATACAGCTCCGATATTGGAGTGCCCAGCGTCCATATCGACAATGCCGCTGCCGGCGGTGATGCGGTGGAGCATCTGATCGCGTTGGGCCATCGCGACATCGGCATCATCACCGGCCCGTCGATCAGCCCGATCAGCCGCGACCGACTTGCAGGAGCGACGTCTGCGGCCGAGCGCCATGGGCTTGGCGAGCGCCTCCAGCTGCGTGTCGGCGATTATTCCGCCAAGTCGGCATTCGAGCATGCGAGCGATCTGATCACCCAGAAGGTTACGGCGATCTTCTGCTTCAATGACGAGATGGCCATGGGCGCGATGAGCGCTATTCATCAGGCGGGTCTTGCCTGCCCAGCAGATGTATCGGTCATCGGGTTCGATGATCTTCCACTCGCCCGATTTTTCCAGCCTGCCCTGACCACGATCGCGCAACCCAAGGGCCTGATCGGGCGGCGCGCCGTTGAGCTACTCGTCGGCATCTTGCGCGACGCCCCGCAGCCGATCCGGCAGCTGACGCTCCCCCACGAACTTATCGTTCGCGGTAGCACTGCGCCCTTTCTTTCCGGCACGAGCGGGCGGTAGTCAGCGCCTGGAGGAGACCACTCGCGGCAAACTTCGGATCGGTTCGACGGTGATGTTCCGGAACCAGGTCTCCGCGCCTTCCGACTGAAGCTGGATGTGGCCGTGAGTCAGCGGCTGACGGCTGCCGTCGGATGCGATCGTCGCCAGGCCCCAGACCTGTGCAACCGGGATGCCGTTCACGACATGGACGGCGCGGTCGCCGAGGACGTACAGATCCAGCGTGTTCCACTCACCCACTGGCCGCTCCGCGTCGGTCGCCGCCTCCACATTCCAGGTCGCGGTTCCATTTACCATCTCGACAGGTCGCCCGTTCAGGCGGAATCGCAGGTGCGGTGCGATCAGGGTTGGGTCGAACCCCGCGGTTGTCTGCGCACGTACCTGCCGGCCGACCGTAACGACCATTCCGGTCGAGCCTTTCATGATTTCGAATTCCATCGACGGCCGCCACGTCCCGAACACTTCCCCCGGCGCGCCATGCGTGTGATAGAGCAGCCCGTTGTTACGCGGCTGGCTCTCGCGCGGCGCCCAGGTCTTGGCGCCCCATTTGAACTGAAGCCGCAAATGATAGTCGCGTAGGTCGGCGCGATGGACAAGACTGCCCCAGGTCTCGCCTTTGATCCAGATCGCGGGAGCACCATCGACTTCCCGTACCGCAAAATCACCGCTCGTGGCGCGGCTCGTACCGATCGGCTTGTTGACGGGGTCATTCTTATACGTGACGACGGGATCGGGGTATCCGAGCCAGGCATCCCATTCGCCCAAGTCATGGCCGTCGAACAACTCTTTGACGGGTCCGGCCCGGCGAGGCAGATCGACGAGCGCGAGACGCTGGACTGCCCGAGAAGGCTCTCCGCCGATCGTTCGAGCCTGCTCGGTCGAGGTCTGTGCCAATGCTGAGAGCGGCAACATAATCACGGCGATCAATCCTGAGCTCACCCGCACCATGCCTTCTCCCCACGTCTCGTTCACGTATTTGACCACCCTAGTCCAACCCCGCCTCGCTGACCACTGAGCAGTCCCTTACTTCGAGCGAGCTACGCCGAAGACGACGTTCTCCAGCAACACCCCCGACCCCGAGATGCTTCCACCGGGCATTAGAACAATGTTACGCGTCTCCCCTCAGAGCACCATAAGCCAGATGCCGAACGACATGGGGAGATAGCCGATGAACGACCTGGAACGCAGGACTGTCCGTCGTGTCATGTCACGGCTCATGCCGTTGCTCGGCCTGCTGTACATGATCGCCTATATAGACCGGCAGAATATCTCCTATGCCAAACTACAGATGGTCGATGCGCTTGGGCTCAGCGAAGCCGCTTACGGGCTCGGCGCCGCCCTATTCTTCATCGGTTACTTCTTCTTCGAAGTTCCCAGCAACATCTTCCTCCACAAAGTCGGAGCGCGAATATGGTTCGCCCGGATCATGGCGACTTGGGGCCTGATAACGATATTGCTCGCATTCACGCCCAATCCCACTGCGTTCTACATACTTCGGTTCCTGCTGGGAGCGGCGGAAGCCGGATTTTTCCCGGGGGTCCTGTACGTGCTGACGCTGTGGTTCCCCGCCAGCCATCGTGCGCGAGCAGTAGGACTCTTCATGCTTGCAAGCGCCGTCGCCAACGCAGTCGGCGCGGCTATTGGCGGCTTATTGCTGGATCAGGACGGCGTGCTGGGGCTGGCAGGCTGGCAGTGGGTGTTCCTCGCCACCGGCCTCCCCGCAGTGCTTCTCGCCCCGGGCGTCCTGTTCCTTTTGCCGCGAGGCCCCGAACAAGCATCTTGGCTAACACCTGAGCAAAAGGCGTGGCTGGCCAGCGCATTGGCGAGCGAGGCGCACGAGGAAGATCATCGCGCCGCCTGGACCGCGCTCGCAGATTACCGCGTCCTGCTCCTCTCGCTCGTATATGTCGGATACCCGCTGGCTGCCTACGGACTGAGCTATTGGCTGCCGACCATAGTACGGGGCTTCGGCGTATCGAACACCGTGAACGGATTTCTCAACATCATTCCTTGGACGCTGGTCGCACTGGCCCTGTGGGCGGTACCGCGCCACGCGGCGCGCTATCGTAACCAGATTTGGCATGCGGCCGGGCCGGCGCTCGCTGGCGCGCTCCTTCTCGTCTCGAGCGTCCTCGTCTCCGGCCATGTTCTTCAATTCGCGCTGCTCAGCCTCGCAGCGGCCGCCATATTTTCTGGGCAGCCGGTGTTCTGGACACTACCCCCGCGCTTCCTTTCCGGAGCACGTGCCGCCGCGGGATTTGCCGCGGTAAACTCCGTAGGCAATCTGGGCGGCTTCGTAGCGCAAGCGGTGGTTCCTGCGGTTCGCGACCGGTACGAAAGTGACTTGGCGCCGATGGTGTTTCTCGCGACGTGCTTGGCCGTGGCAGGATGCGGCGTGGTTTTGGTCGAGCGACGGTTACCACGTCCTCATTGAAATCCAGCGCCGACGCGCAACGCGACAAAACAGGTGCTCGAGCGACTCTCTTTCAGTCAGTATCGCAGAGCACACATCTTGACGGTTCCACATGAGCACGGCGTTGAGGACGGAGCGTCGCCAGTGAAGCTGTCGATAAACGTCATCTATCCTTATTATCATACTTAACTAACGCGGCGATTTGTTGCATTGCACAATGCTATACGCGGTAGTGCTTGCATCCAGACAATACTGTAGTTGACATATGCAAATGGAATGTTAGCGTTATCAGAGGCGACAGGAAATATCCGCGTCTAAATCAACTCGTCGGCGCCTTGCAGCTGGCGGATCAGGAGGGGATATGACTAGCTCGAGGCTTGCTCCGACGTTCGCGCGTTCGGCTTCCGTTATTGCAATCACTGCAGGTTTCCTCATGTCCGGTGCGGCGCTTGCGCAGAATGCGAGCCCGACCGCCACTCCGGGAGCGGCGAGTCCGATCTCCCAGGAAGAGGAGATGGGCGATGAGGTGGTGGTTACCGGCATCCGGGCATCGCTAGAGCGCTCGATCGCCATAAAGCGGGATGCCTCCGGCATCGTAGACGCGATTTCGGCCGAGGATATCGGCAAATTTCCAGATACGAACCTAGCCGAGTCGCTGCAGCGGATCCCCGGAGTATCGATCAACCGCACCAACGGCGAAGGATCGCTGGTCACGGTGCGCGGTTTCGGCCCAACCTATAACATGGTGACGCTGAACGGCAGGCAACTTGCCACGTCGAACGTTTCCGTAGTCGGCGGTGACCAGAATGCCGATGGTGCGCAAGGCACCAGCCGCTCCTTCGACTTCTCCAATCTCGCGACCGAAGGCGTCCGCACCTTGGAGGTCTACAAGACCGGGCGCGCTGCTGTTCCCTCGGGAGGCATTGGCGCTACGATCAACGTCGTCACCCGCCGCCCGCTCGACAGTCGCGACTCCGGATTGAACGGCAGCATCGGCGCAAAGGCTGTTTACGATACCAGCGTCGACGATTGCATCGATTGCGGCTCGAAGGTCACGCCCGAATTCTCCGGCGTGCTGAGCTGGAGCGATGCCGATCAACGCTTCGGCGTGTCGCTGTTCGGTAGCTATCAGAAGCGCAATTACACTTCGATCGCGGCTACTTCCAATGATTGGAACATCGTCCCGTACAGCACCTTCCTGACGGGCGGCTTCGTACGGAACACTCCCGCGACAGTAGTGGGTGATCCGCCGATCCCGCAAATCTGCGCCGGAGCTACTCCGACGGCCGGATGTACCGTAGTCAACAACGCGCCCTCCAACCCCAACCAGTTGGTGGCGATTCCGAACGACAGCCGTTATCACTATGCCGAGGGCACGCGCGAGCGCATCAACGGGCAGGCGGTAATCCAGTTCAAGCCTACTGACTCGCTAACCCTGACCGCCGACGCGCTCTATGCGCAGAACAAGCAGCGCGAGACGCGTTCGGACCTGTCGAACTGGTTCAGCCGACCGTTCGATGTGGTGACATTCGACAGCAATCCGACGGTCGCGACCGCGCAATATGTTCACGAGACGATCAACGGCCAGAAGGACGAGGGCTTCGAGGCACAGTCACGCGCGCAGAAGGGCGAACTGCAGGATTACGGGCTGAACGCCCAGTGGGAACTGGCAAGCAACTTCTCGCTCAATCTGGACGGTCATTATTCGAAATCGTCGAGCCGACCCGATAATCCGAACGGCGTAACGTCGACGCTGGTCGGGATGGGCGCCAATGTGGTCGCTTCCCATTCGGTGGATTACACCAGCGGGATCCCGCAGCAGGACATCACGTTCGGCCCGGGCGGGCCTCTCGATGTCAACGATGTCGGCTCGCAGGTGGGGCGCACCAATCGCTCAACTCAGGAGCAAACCGTCAAGCAGTTCCGCGCCGATTTCGGTTGGGACCTGGGCAATGGCAACCGGTTTGATTTCGGCGGCGACTATCGCCAGACCGACATGCACCAAACCTTCGTGTCGACTCAGCAGACGCTCGGCGACTGGGGCATCACCAGCCCCGGGGACGTGGAGCGGCTGGCGCCCGGCGCGCTCCAGAGTTTCTGCCTCGAGTGCAAGTTCGACCAGTTCAATCCCGGCGGCGATCCAGAGTCACAGCTCGCCTTCCGCGGCGTGGCGTCGGACATCTATTCGATCCTTTCGCCTTATTATGCGGGCCGCGGCAACGCCGTTGGCGTCACCAGCAACCAGGACAATCGAGTCAAGGAAGAAATCTGGTCCGCTTACGGGCAATTGACCTGGAAGGGCGATCTGGCGGGTGCCGATTCTCGTCTGGTCGCCGGGCTTCGCTACGAGCGAACCAAGTCGCGTACCACCTCGCTTGAGGCGATCCCAGGCGCGATCAACTGGGTTTCGGACAATGACTTCACCGTCGTGATTTCGAACCAGACCCAGAGCGTCGAGGACGGCAACAGCTATGACCAGATCCTGCCTTCGATCGACTTCCAGGTCGAGGTGGCGCGGAACCTGATCGGCCGCCTCTCCTACAGCAAGACGATCGCGCGTCCGAACTACAACAACCTCTATACCGCCACGACGGTCGGCGGCCCGCCGCGGCCGATCTATAACGGCGGCATCGCAGGTGCGAACGTCGGCAATGCGCGCCTGTCTCCCCTTGTTTCGGACAATTTCGACGCCTCGCTGGAATGGTACTTCAAACCCGACAGCTATGTGTCGGTCGCATTCTTCGACAAGCGGGTTCACAACTTTATCGGCAATGGTCAGACCAACACGAGCCTGTTCGGCCTGCGTGATCCAAGTTCGGGCGTCTCGGGTCGCTCGGCGGATGCCCGGAATGCACTGCAATCGCTCGGCGCGGGTACGAGCGACGTCAACCTGTTCGTGATGACAGCACTCATCCAGGCTCGCGGCTCGGTCGCGGCGGCAACGACGGAGTTCAGCGCGAACTACAATACTGCCAGCGGATCGCTCAGCGATGCCTATGTGCAGTCGATCAACAACTCGCTGGATGTGTCGGGGAACGCCGCCGACCCGCTGTACCAGTTCCAGCTCTCGCGCCCGATCAATAACAAGGATGCCGAAATCTACGGTGTCGAGCTTGCGGGCCAATATTTCCTGGGTAACTCAGGCTTTGGTGTAGCGGCGCAATATACGCTGGTCCGCGGTGATGTCGGCTTCAACATCGGAGCTAGCCCGGGCGAGGACCAGTTTGCCCTGCTCGGACTTTCCGATACGATCAGCGGCACGCTGATCTATGAGAAGAACGGACTGTCGGCACGGGTAGCCTATAACTGGCGCGATCGGTTCCTGTCCGGGATCAATCGCCAGGGCTCGCGCAATCCGGAGTTCACCGCGCCCTTTGGCCAGCTCGATGCCACCATCAGCTACGAGATCACGCCTCAGGTCGCGATCACCCTGGAAGGTATCAACCTTACCGAAGAAAGCGTCCGCACATACGCCCGCGACGAACAGCAGCTCTGGTTCGCACAGGAACTCGACCGCCGATTCCTGCTCGGCGCGCGCTTCCGCTTCTGAGGAGATCCAGGTTGTGGAGGGAGGGGGACGCACACGGCATCCCTCCCCTTCGCATGTTGAGACGCCACGCGGTTTGCGTCATGCTGCCTTCGTCACGGTTGGAATATAGTCACCGATGCCCAACAGGGTCGTGCTCAACAACGTCGATCACCGCGACCTGACTGTCGCGATCCGCTACGGGGCGGAGTTCGGCGACGCGGTTAACCAGGTGCAGGTCTTTCCGGCCGAGTTCGAGGCGGCGCAGCGCGAATTCCCGATCGTTTTCCAGCGAGGTCCTGCCGGTCTGGACGCAGTAGCCCTGCTGGGATTGGACCGCGACGAGAACCTGTTCCTCAACGGGGATCGCTGGACCAGCAGGCACATCCCCCTGCTTCAGCAGCGTGGGCCCTTTTCCATCGGCACGGACGCGACCGGGGGGGGAACGCCGATGCTGCACATCGATCTGGACGACCCCCGAACCGGAGCCCCCGACGGAGCGGCGATCTTCCTGCAGCACGGCGGCAACGGGCCTTATCTGAACCATGTCACGCATCTGCTGCGGCTGATCCATGCAGGGGTTGAAGGTGCCAGGACGATGTACGCGGCGTTCGACGCGCTCGGCCTGATCGAGCCAGTTGCGCTGGAGGTAATGCTGAATGAAGACACCCGCTACGCGATTACCGGTTACGAGGTACTGGCACGGGAACGGCTAAACGCGCTTACCGGCACGCAGTTGGAGACATTGCAAAAGGCGGACTTTCTCGCGCCGGCATTTCTCATCCCCACTTCGCTCGGTAATATCGGCGAGTTGATCAGGCGCAAGAACGCGCGCCGAGGTGCCATATGAGCCATGTCGGGCTTGTCGCGCAGCGTACCCGCGTGATGGAGGGAGTCGCGCCCGATGCGATTCCCTTCGACAGGCTGATGAACGAGCAGCAGCCTACCATCCTGAGGGGCGTGGCATCCGATTGGCCCCTTGTGCGCGAAGGATCGGGTTCGGCGCAGAACGCACTCGCGTATCTGCGGGGCTTCGACGCTGGCCGACCCGTGGTGGGCTTCAAGGGCGCCCCGGCCATAGCCGGACGGTTCTTCTACAACGACGACGTAACCGGCTTCAATTTCGAAGGCGCACGTATCGGCTTGGCGGCAATACTCGATCAGATCGCGGCCCATCTCTCGGACTCCGAGCCACCGTCCTTCTATGTCGGCTCGACGGACCTCGGCATCTACTTGCCGGGCTTTCGCGAAGCCGGGAACGACCTGACACTCGATCACCCGATGTTCGCCGACAATGCACCGATCGCGAGCATATGGATCGGCAACCGAACCACGGCGGCGGCGCATTACGACATGTCGCACAATCTTGCCTGCTGCCTAGTTGGACGTCGGCGATTCACGCTTTTCCCCCCCAATCAGGTTGAAAATTTGTACCCCGGGCCGCTGGAACCCACCCCTGGCGGCCAGGTGGTCAGCATGGTCGATTTCGCCCGGCCCGACTTCGCCGCGCACCCTCGCTTTAGCGCGGCTGTGGCCGTCGCTGAGATCGCGGAACTCGAGGCCGGTGATGTGCTCTTCTACCCGGCCTTGTGGTGGCATCATGTCGAGGCGCTCGACCCCTTCAATGTGCTGGTGAACTATTGGTGGAATACCTCGCCAGCGTTCATGGACAGCCCGCAGAACACGTTGCTGCACGCACTGCTCAGCCTGCGCGACCGGCCTCAGCCTGAAAAAAACGCGTGGAGGGCGCTCTTCGACTATTACATATTCGGACCCGCCGACCGTGCCGGAGCGCATCTGCCCGACCGTGCCCGCGGCCCCCTCGGCCCGTTGGATGAGTTCACCGCGCGCCGGCTGCGCGCGCAGCTGTTGAGCAAGCTCAACCGATGACCGAAAAGCGCATCAGCCGGGTTGTGATCGCAGGCGGCGGAACCGCCGGGTGGATTGCGGCCGCCGCGTTGGTAAAGCAGCTAGGCCCACTGCTCGACATCACTCTTGTCGAATCCGATGAGATCGGCACCGTCGGAGTCGGCGAGTCCACCATCCCGACATCGCGCCGCTTTCACCAACTGCTCGGCATCGACGAGCCGACCTTCATGCGCGAGACGCAGGCCAGCTTCAAACTGGGCATCGCGTTCGAGAACTGGACGCACGAGGGCGATCGCTATTTTCACTCGTTCGGCCAAATCGGTCGCCAAGCGAGCTGGATGGCGGATTTCCATCACTTCTGGCTGGAGGCGCAGAAGCAGGGTTTTGGCGGCTCGCTTGCCGAGTACAGCCTTGAATTACAGGCAGCCGAGGCGGAACGCGTGGTGGCGGGTCCCGATGCTCCGGTTCAATATGCCTATCACCTCGATGCCACGCTCTATGCTCGCTTCCTCAGGCACCTGAGCGAGCCTGCGGGCGTGCGCCGCGTCGAGGGTAAGATTTCCCAAGTCGAGCAAAATGCCGACACTGGGTTCCTGACTGCGCTGATCCTCGAATCTGGCGAGCGTGTCGAGGGCGACCTTTTCCTAGATTGCACCGGCTTTCGCGCATTGCTGATCGAGCAGACGCTTGAGACCGGATTCGAGGATTGGGGCCGTTGGATCAGCACGGACAGCGCCTTTGCCGTGCAGACAGAGGCTGTCGCATCGCCGGTGCCGTATACGCGCGCCATTGCTCACCAGGCAGGATGGCGGTGGAAGATCCCGCTCCAACACCGCGTCGGAAATGGCCTGGTGTTCTGCAGTGACTTCCTCTCACCCGATGCCGCGCGGCAGCAGTTGCTCGACGCGGTCGAGGGAAAGCCGCTGATCGAGCCTCGGCTGATCCGGTATCGGACCGGCCAACGGCGCAAGGCTTGGAACAAGAACTGCCTCGCGCTGGGACTGGCGAGCGGCTTCATCGAGCCACTGGAATCGACCAGCATTCACTTGATCAAGACGGCGGTCACTCGGCTGATCCAGGCCTTCCCTTTCGCGGGTATCGGCGAAGCGCAGGTGGCACGTTTCAATGCGCAGGCGCGTCACGAGATGGAGGGCGTCCGCGATTTCATCATCCTCCACTATCACCTGAACAGCCGGGACGAGCCGTTCTGGGAACGGTGTCGAACAATGGCGATCCCCGACAGCCTAGCTGCCCGCATCGCGTTGTTCCAAGAAGGAGCGCAGGCGTACCAAGCGTCGGACGACCTGTTTCGCGTCGACAGTTGGGTGCAGGTGTTGCTGGGTCAGGGCGTGAAGCCGCGCGGGCATCACCAGCTTGCGCGATTGATGCCCGCGGGCGAACTGGACCGGGTCCTGGGCGAGTTGCGCGCGGGCATTTCCAAGGCGGTACGCGGCATGCCGCTACACGCCGAAACGCTCGCGCGTTATTGCCGAGCGTCTTCATAACATAGTGATGGGAAGCAGGATGGTGCGCTTGGGAAGAACGATCGCGCTGATCGCGGCGATGCTCATCGCCGATCCGGTAACGGCCGGCGAGCGATGGGTGTCCAGCTGGGGATCGGCGCAGATGGTGCCGACCGATGAAAACGTGCTCCCCCAGGCGCAGGCTTCCAATGTCACGCTGCGGCAGTTTGTCCGGCTCTCTGCCGCGGGCAAACGCATAAGGGTGCGGTTCTCCAATGCGTTCGGCACGCAGCCGCTGGCGATCGGAGCCGCGCATCTGGGCCGTCCCGTCAGGCTTGGCGCACCGGGCCTGATGGAGGGCGGACGGCAGCTGCGCTTTGGCGGCCAACCCGGGATCATCATCGCAGCGGGAGCAGAGGTATATTCCGATCCGGTGGACATGACGGTACCGTCGGGCGGGGACGTTGCGGTGAGCCTTTATCTGCCGCAGGCGCCGGTCGGGCAGACCGGGCATCCGGGTTCGCGGACGACGAGTTTCCTGATTCCCGGCAACCAGGTGGCGGAGCGGGAACCCGTCGATGCCACGCCGACGACGCGGTGGTGGGGGTTGGCGGATGTCGAGGTGGAAGTTGGCGAAAGTGCCGCGGGGGCGGTGGTCGCGATCGGGGATTCCATCACCGACGGCTATGGGGTTCTGCCCGATACCAATGCGCGCTGGACCGATATGTTGGCGGTGAGGCTTCGCGGCGAAGGCATCGGCGTGGTCAATGCCGGGATCGGCGGCAACCGGATCCTGCGCGACGGATCGGGCCCCAATTTGCTCGCACGCTTCGACCGGGACGTGATCGCGCGCAGTGGCGTGCGCTGGGCGATCGTGCTGGAAGGCGTCAACGACCTGGGCGTGCTGACCCGCGACGCGCCTGCGACCCCGCAGGCGCATGCCGACATCGTCACCCAGCTGATCCAGGCCTATAGCCAGCTGGTCGCACGCGCCCACGCGCACGGCATCAAGGTGATCGGCGGCACGATCATGCCGTTCGGCGGCAATGGCTATTACCATCCCGGCCCCGAGCTGGAGGCCGACCGCCAGGCAGTAAATCGCTTCATCCGCACCAGCGGGCTGTTCGACGCGGTGATCGACTTCGACCGGATCATGCGCGATCCGGCGCAGCCCGACAGGCTCAACCCGGCGTATGATTCCGGGGATCACCTGCACCCGTCGATCGCGGGCTACCGCGCAATGGGCGAGGCCGTGCCGCTGACGCTGTTCAAGGGGAAATAAGCGCCGCGCGGGGACGCTTGCGGGGCGTGGCGTCCGACTGGCGGCGGATCAGCGTGAAATCGAGCACCTGGCCCAGCGGATCACTCTGCGAGCGCTGCTCGCGTACCGCCGCGACCAGGGTCTCCACCGCGATCCGCGACATATCCGCGATCGGCTGGTGGATCGTGGTCAGCTCGGGCCAGATCGCCGTGGCGAGGGTGGTGTCGTCGAAGCCGCACACGGTGAGGTCGCCCGGCACGTCGATGCCCCGACGATGCGCCACCGCGACGGTGGCCGCGGCCATGTCGTCATTGGCCGCGAAGATCGCCGTCGGCGGATCGCCGACATCGAGCAGGAGCTCGGCGGCGTCGAGACCCGAGCGATACGTGAACAGCCCCTGTGCGATCAGTTCGGGGTCGCCGGCGATCCCCGCCCGGTCGAGCGCCGCGCGATACCCCTCCAGACGCCGGGCGCTCGCGGTCTGATTGGGATTGCCGGCGATGAAGCCGATGCGCCGGTGCCCAAGCGACAGGATGTGGTCGGTCATCGCCAATGCGGCGGCGAAATCGTCGATCGCGACCGACAGCACGCCGGCGCGCGGACGGCCGGTGGCGACTACGACCGCAGGCGTGCCGGATTCTTCCAGCACCGCCAACACTCCTTCTGAATCGCACAAAGGCGGCGGCAGGATGATGCCGTCGATCCCGGCATCGACCAGCCGGCGCGCCACTTCGATCTCATGATCGCCGATGTCGCACTTCTCAACCACCAGCTGGGCAGCACTGCGGCTCGCCTGATC
The DNA here is from genome assembly GCF_021513175.1 of Sphingomonas sp. S2-65. Classification (NCBI taxonomy): domain Bacteria; kingdom Pseudomonadati; phylum Pseudomonadota; class Alphaproteobacteria; order Sphingomonadales; family Sphingomonadaceae; genus Sphingomonas; species Sphingomonas sp. S2-65. Next base: position 810,799 of record NZ_CP090953.1, read on the forward strand.
GAGGCTGCCGACTAGGAATTCGCTGAGATAGCCGGCGCTGGGATTGCTGTAGAGCAAGCCGATCCGCAACTGCCGAACCCCCGCCAGACTGCGCGCGGCGAGGTTAGGGGCGTAGTTCAGCGCCGCAATGGCCTGTTCCACCACCTGGCGGGTGGCGTCGCGGACATTGGCTTCGCGGTTGATCACACGACTGACCGTCATCGCCGAGACACCGGCTCGACGCGCTACATCGCTGATGGTGGCAAGCTGCTTCTGCCGACGAGGGGTCCTGGACACGAATGGGGACTTCCGCAGTTGGCCAGAAAGGTCAAGCCTGCGCCCGGCCGCCTGGAAACAAAGGCGGCGGCGGACAGGGGTCGTCCGCCGCCTAGTGGGAGCTCAAAGCGGACGATCAGAACCGGCCGCGGATACCGACCAGGACCGTTCGGCCCGGATTATATTCGTTGAAGGTCGCGTTCTCGAACTGGAAGTAGCTGCTCTGCGCTTCCTTGGTGATGTTGATCACGTTGAGCACCAGGGTCGGCAGATACTTGGCACCCAGGATCTTGCTGAGATCGACATTGCCCGAGAAATCCAGCTGCGAGTAATCGCGGCCGAAGATCGCCGCGGCGGGAAGCCCGTTCTGGTTGAGCCCCGAACTCTGCGATCCTTCGTTGAAGGTGTAGGTCAGCCGCGCCGAGATGCCGTTGCCTTCGTAATAGCCGGTCGCGGTGTAGGTGGTCGGGGCGACGCCGATCGCCACCGCCGGCGCGCCGGCACCCTCCCCCTTCTGGTCGATCAGCGTCAGATTGCCCTGGAAGCCAAAGCCTTCGACGCCGATGTAGCGGGTGAGGAAGTCGAGCGGCTGCGTGATCTGGAATTCCAGACCGTTCACCTTGAGCTTGCCGTCCGAGTTGACCTGCTGCTGGATGACGATCGGCACCGAGCTGAGCGATTGGCCGGGCTGAGCCCGCGCCGCCAGCGCGTCACGCTGTGCCTGAGTGAGAGAATCGATCGTGATGCCGTAGGGATCGAGGAACGAGAACGGCACCGTGTTGAGCCCGTTGACGGTGAAGCCGGTGATCGACTTGCGGAACGCCGCAAAGGCGATGACGCCTTCCCCGCCGGTATAATATTCGAAGCCCAGATCGATGTTGGTCGAGATGTAGGGATCGAGCGCGCTGTTGCCGACGGTGCCGATGTCCGCCGAAGGCTGGACGAAGCTGGCGCCCGGCAGCAGCGCGTTGGGATCGGGCCGAGTCAGCGTCTTCGACAGCGAGCCGCGCACCACTGCCTTGCCCGCGAAGTCGAAGGCGATGCTCGCCGAGGGCAGGAAGTTCGAATACAGCGTGCGCGTATTCGGGAAGGTGTTGACGTTGGGATAGCGGCCACCGTCCGGCAACGTCGCGCCGCCCGCCAGCGTGTTGCGCGGATCGGGAACGCTGACGCGGCCGCCGACGATCTGTTCGGTGCGGACATAGCGAATGCCGCCGTTCAGCCGCAGCGTGTTGTCGCCGATGTCGAAGATGCCGTTCGCCTCGGCAAAGGTGCCCGTCACCTTTTCCCGGATCAGGCCGCCATTGGCGCCGCTGCTGCCCGCACCGGTCTCGGTCGCCTGCGACAGCAGCGTGTCGTAGTTGGTGGCCGAACGGAACTTGTTCCAGTCGACGGTGATGAAGCCGTTCTCACCCGGCAGCAGGTAACTCGGCACCGCCGCGGTCGGGATCAGCGAGCCGGCATAAGTGATCGGCGGCCCGCCGACTGTGGCGTTGGTGCCATAGCCCGGGAAGGTCGGAAAACCGGTCGGTGCGACGGTGCCCGGCTGGTTGAGCCCGGTGCACGGCGTGGTGCCGGTGTTCGGCGCGAGCAGCGAGATGTTGATGCCGTTGCCGCAGATCGCGTTCTGCCAGGGATTGGTGTTGTCGAACGGCGTGATCCGGCGCTTCGTGTCGTCAAAGGCGCCGCCGACGCGAATGCTGAAGCGGCTCGCGTCGCCGAACAACAGGCTGCCGCGCACGCCCTTGGTCTCGGTCTGGCGCTCTTCGCCGTTCAAATTGACGCGGCCGCCGCCGGCCCAGCCGAAGTTGCGCGGATCGTTGAGATCGATGTTGGCGGTGATCTGCGGAATGGTGCCGTCGTTGACATAAGTGGCGGTCGTCCCGCTGCTCGGCGGGGTGATCACCAGCACCGTCGGGCTTTCGCGGCGGAAATTGCTCTTGGTGTAGTTCGCCTGCAGGTCGCCCTTGATCCACTCGTTGACTTCGAAGTCGAGGCCGGGGTTCACGCCCCAATAATCCTGGACGTCGCGGTACGGGCGGTATTCAAGGAAGAACTGCGCGTTGGCGAAGGTCCCGCCGGTCACCACGCAGCCGGTGGTGCAGTCGCTGCGGTCATAGGTGGTGTTGATCGGGATCGACGCGCCGTTGCGCCCGACGAAGTTCATCGCGGTGCGGGTGAATTCGCTGGTGCGCTTGCCGTACATGCCGTCGACATAGAAATGCAGCGCGTCGCTGGGCCGCCATTCGGCCGACGCCAGATAGCTCTGCCGGTCGCGATAGCCGATCTCGGTGCGCGGACGGCCGAGGCGCGGGATCAGGCCATTGTCGATCTGAGTGATGTTGGCGCCTGGATTGAGCGCGAGCAGCGCCTCCTGGTTGAGAACCGCGCCGGGCGTCAGGCCGTTGCCGGCATTGACGGGCACGGTGCCGGGAATGGTGAAATTGCCGCCGCCCGTGCTGTTGCAGGCGGTGCGGCACTGCGCCGCCGCGATCTGTGCGGGGGTGGCGCCCGCCGGCGGGGTGGTGAGGTTGGGGTTGGTCCAGCCGATCGTCTCGAACCCGTCGACGCGGAACTCGTTACGCGCCAGCGAGGCGCCGGCGAGAATGCCGAAATTGCCGAAGGTGGCGCTGGCCAGCACATGGCCGCGATAGCCCCATTTGTCGGCGCCACTGTTCTTGGTGCCCTGCAGCGCATAGCTGACATAGGGCTTGGGATTGTCGAACGGACGGGCCGAGCGCAGGTTGACGGTGCCGGCGGCGCCGCCTTCGACCTGGCTGGCGACCGGCGACTTGCTGACGGTGAGCTGGGTAAACAGCTCGGTCGGGAGCATGTCGAGATCGACTTCGCGGTTGGTGCTCTGCGCGTCGAAGCGGACGCTGGCGATGGCCACCGGCGCGCCGTTGAGCAGCACGCGCGTGAAGTTGGTGCCCAGGCCGCGGATCGCGACGTTGGTGCCCTCGCCGGTCACTTCGCGGCCGATCGTCACGCCGGGGATGCGGTTGACCGATTCCGCGATGTTGGTGTCGGGGAACTTGCCGATATCCTCGGCGAAGATCGTGTCGGTGAAGCCGATCGAGTTGCGCTTGGCGTTGGTCTGGCTCTGCAGCGATGCGCGGTAGCCGGTGACCACGATGTCCTCGTTGCCGGTGGCCGAAGGGTCGGCGGGCTGCGCCTGCGCGCCGGCATCGTCGATCTGAGTGGGGGCGGTCTGCCCTGCCCCGTCCTGCGCCGCCGAAGCCGGCGTGTCGGCGGTGCTGTTCGACGAGGCAGTGGGCGCGCTCTGCGTCTGCGCCTGCGCGAAGGCCGGCCAAGCGGCGGTGGTCAGCAGCAAGGTGGTGGCGAGCGCCAGCGGACGGCGCACGGCGAGCATGGTAGCGCGATCAGTCATTACATCCTCCCAAGACCGCCATGTGCTGGTGCACGTCGGCTTGGGCCGATCATGGTAGCGGTCACATTATTGGTAAGCCGGGTGTCGCACCGGTGTCAATGGGGTGCCGCGGGGTTGCTGAGGGTTGGGGTGGCGGGTGAGGGTTACGTATCCCTCTGCCTCGAACTGGCAGAAGAAGCGGGATCCCGGCTCGAGGCCGGGATGACGAAGAAGGGCGGGGCTTGGCCCGGTGCGCTCAGTGGCCGGGTGCGAACGGGAAGCTTTGCGCCTTGTACCAGTCGAGCGGATGCTCGGGCTGGGCGGTGCCGGCCGGCAGCGGACGGCCGCTGATCGACTGGAAATAGGCGATGCTGGCGTCGCGCCACCACCGGGCCTCGCGCTCCTGGACGTTGAGGAAGGCGGCGGTCTGCTCCCAGCGCTCGGCATCGACATGGGGGCGCAGCGCGTCCCATTGCCGGCGCATCGTCCCCACCGCGGTCACGCCGCGATCGTAGCGGCGCACCAGCGTGTCCCACAGCGTCGACCCGTCGGCCATGCGCCGGTCCCACGCGACATGGTGGAACCACAGCAGCAGGTCCTCCCCGGTCTTGCCGGGGTCGGCGAAGCGGCGCGCGACCGGCGGGGCATATTGCGCGACTGCGTTGCTGCCGGTGCGGGTGCGGTCGAAGCCGATGCCGCTCGCGTTGGCGCGGTGGTAATAGGTCGGGTTCCACTCGGGGCGCGCCAGATCGGACACCCACGGCCCCGGGCCATAATGATGGCCGGTCGCCATCAGATGGGCGAGGCCGAGCGGCGTCATGTAGTCCACCGCTGCCTGGCGCGAGCCCATCATCATCTCGACGGCCGGCCGGACGAAGGTGGGGTCGGGCGTGAAGGTGAGCCCCGCCCATTCGGTGGCGATGGCGCGTGGGTCCGCGGTCGGGTTCCAGGCGAGCCGGCCGAACGCGTACCAATTGGCCTGGTCGAAGGTCGAGCCCGACCAGTCGCGGTCGCGGCCGATATTGGCGACCCCGGCGATGCCCGACAGGCGGTGCCCGTCGAGCGATCCGTCGACGACCCTGGCCACGGTCGAGCCGCGGCCCTTGGCGAAGGTGTCGGCCTCCAGCGTCTCGGCGAACAGCGTGCCGAGATAGACGAGGTGCGTGGAGAAGCCGAGATATTCCTTGGTGATCTGGAACTCGATCATCATCGGCGTCTTGGGCATCGCGCCGAACAGCGGGTGGAACGGCTCGCGCGGCTGGAAGTCGATCGCGCCGTTCTTGACCTGCACCAGGACATTGTCGGCGAACTTGCCGTCGACCGGCTTGAACTCGCTATAGGCCTGCTTGGCGCGATCCTCCGGGTCGGTCTCGGCATAGACGAAGGCGCGCCACATCACGATGCCGCCATGCGGCGCGACCGCGGCGGCGAGCGCGTTGGCGCCGTCGGCATGGCTGCGGTGATAGTCGCGCGGGCCCGGCTGGCCCTCGCTGTTGGCCTTGACCAGGAAGCCGCCGAAATCGGGAATGGTGCGGTAGATCTCGTCGGCCTTGGCCTTCCACCAGGCGCGCACCGCCGGGTCGAGCGGGTCGGCGGTCTTGAGGCCCCCCAGCTCGATGGGCGCGGAGAAGCGCGCGGAGAGATAGACCTTGATGCCGTAGGGGCGCAGGGTGTCGGCCACCGCGGCGGCCTTGGCGATATACGGCGCGGTCAGGCTCTCGGCCTTGGCGTTGACGTTGTTGAGCACGGTGCCGTTGATGCCCAGCGAGGCGTTGGCGCGGGCATAGTCGATGTAGCGTGGGTCCTTCGCGTCGGGCAGCCGCCACCAGTCCCAGATCGACTGGCCGGCATAGCCGCGCTCGACGCTGCGATCGAGATTGTCCCAATGGTTGAGGATGCGCAGCTTGACCTTGGGGCGGTCGGTGACATTCAGGCGGTCGAGCGGCTGGCAAAGCTGCAGGCGGCGGATGAGCGCGAAGGCGCCGTAGAGGACGCCGGCGGGGCGGCTGGCGGCGATCACTGTGACCGGCCGGCCGGCGACCGTGGCGCTGCGCAGGAGATAGCCTTCGTCGCCGAGCCCGGCGAGCGGGAGGCCGAGCGCGGCCACCTGGGGCGAGCGGGCGGTGCCGATGACGATCGCGCCCTGCCCGCCTTCCCGCGGATTGGCGCGGAGCCCGGCAAGCGCGCGCTCGAGCTCCTGGGCGGCGACGCGGATGGTGGGGTCCTGCTCCTGCGCGGCGACCGCGCCCGGCAGCGCGGCGGCCTGCGCGGCGGGTAGCGGGCGATAGCGGAGCCAGAGGTCGTAGCCGTCCTCGGCCGAGGCCGGCGCGGCGCCGAGCATCAAGGCGAGAACCACGGCACATCGTGCGACCAGTCGACGCATCATCTCTCCTTTGGCGGCCGCCGCTTCGTGGCGCAGCCTTGACAATTTCGGCATGGCTATCATGGTAGCGTTACCAATGACAAGGCGGCCCGAGCCGCCGTGCGGCCGGAAGTGCCGAAGGAGAGGATATCGATGGCTACCCGCGAATTTTCGGGGCTGCGCCCCAGCCGCCGCGCGCTGCTCGGCTGGCTCGGCTCGGCATCGGTCGCCGCGCTGCATCCCGCCGTCGCCCGCGCCGCCGCCGGCCCGGTCTACAAGGACGCACGCGCGCCGGTGGACCTGCGGGTACGCGACCTGCTCGGGCAAATGACGCTCGAGGAGAAGGTCGGCCAGATCATCTCGCTATGGGGGACCAAGTCGCAGATCATGGCCGAAGGCGGGCTCGACTTCGACGCGGCCAAGGCGAGCGCCAACTATCCCCACGGCTTCGGCCAGGTGACGCGTCCGTCGGACCGGCGCGGGGGACCGCAGATCGCCGCGGTGGCCGGGGACACCGGCGCGCGCTGGCGCGGCGGCGCTTCCACCATCGCGTTCGTCAACGCGGTGCAGCGCTGGGCCACGCAAAAGACACGGCTGGGCATCCCGGTGATCTTCCACGAGGAATCGCTGCACGGATACATGGCGCCCGACGCGACCATGTTCCCGCAGGCGATCGGCATGGCCGGCAGCTTCGACCGCGAACTGATGCACGACGTGCAGGCAGTGATCGGCCGCGAAGTGCGCGCGCATGGCAGCCACCTGGCGCTGTCGCCGGTGGTGGACATCGCCCGCGATCCGCGCTGGGGACGCATCGAGGAGACGTTCGGCGAGGATCCCTATGTCTGCGCCGAGATGGGCGTGGCGGCAGTGCGCGGGCTGCAGGGCGACGGCACGACGCTGGCGCCGGGCAAGGTGTTCGCGACGCTCAAGCACATGACCGGGCACGGCCAGCCTCAGGCGGGCAACAATATCGGCCCCGCGCCGATCGCCGAGCGCGAGTTGCGCGAGCATTTCTTCCCGCCGTTCCGGGCGGTGGTGGAGCGCACCGGCATCGCCGCGGTGATGCCGTCCTATAACGAGCTGGACGGCGTGCCGAGCCATGGCAACAAATGGCTGCTGACCGACGTCCTCCGCGGCGAATGGGGCTTTCAGGGCGCGGTCGTCAGCGATTACGGCGCCGTCGAGGAACTCGCGACCATCCACCACGTCACGGCCGACAAGGAGGAGAGCGCCCGCGCCGCGCTGGCAGCCGGCGTCGACAGCGAACTGCCCGACGGCAATGCCTTCCGCACGCTGGTGGCGCAGGTTCGCGACGGCCGCGTGGCGCAGGCGGCGGTGGACGCGGCCTGTGGACGCATCCTGGCGCTCAAATTCCGTGCCGGACTATTCGAGAACCCCTATGCCAATGCGCGCACTGCCGACCGCCTGACCGGCAATGCCGAAGCCCGTGCGCTGGCGCTGAAGGCCGCGCACCGTTCACTGTGCCTGCTCACCAATGACGGCACTCTGCCCCTGGCTCCCGGTGCGCATAAGCGGGTCGCAGTGATCGGCCCGAATGCGGCGGTCGCGCGGCTGGGTGGCTATTCGGGTCAGCCGCGCGTGGCGATTTCGCTGCTCGAGGGCATTCGCGCCAAGCTGCGCGGCAAGGCCGAAGTCGTTCATGCGCAGGGCGTGTTCATCACGCGTTCCGAGGACCGGTCTGCGGATGCCGTGGACCTGGCCGATCCCGCCGAGAACCGCCGCCTGATAGCAGAGGCGGTGGCGGTCGCGCGCGGCGCCGATGTCGTCATCCTGGCGATCGGCGACACCGAACAGACCAGCCGCGAAGGCTTTGCCAAGAACCATCTGGGCGACCGCACCAGCCTGGACCTGGTCGGCGAGCAGAACGAATTGTTTGACGCGCTTCACGCGGCCGGCAAGCCGATCGTCGTATGCGCGATCAACGGCCGACCGCCGAGCTGGCCCAACGTGGTGGCGAAGGCCAATGCCGTGCTCGGCTGCTGGTATCCCGGCCAGGAAGGCGGCACCGCGATGGCGGACGCGCTTTGGGGAGACGTCAATCCCGGCGCCAAGCTGCCGGTGACGGTCGCCCGCAATGTCGGCCAGCTGCCGCTTTATTACGACGCGAAGCCCAGCGTCGGGCGCGGCTATCTGTTCGACACCGCCAGCCCGTTATTCCCGTTCGGCCACGGCCTGAGCTACACCAGCTTCGAGATGAGCGCCCCTGTCCTGTCGCAGCCGCGCATCGGCCGCGAAGGATCGGTCGAGGTGACGGTGACGGTCCGCAATACCGGCCAGCGCGCCGGCGACGAAGTGGTGCAGCTATACCTGCACGACGAAGTCGCCAGCGTCACGCAGCCGGTCAAGAAACTGGTCGGGTTCCAGCGGGTGACGCTCGCTCCCGGCGAAAGCAGGGCGGTGCGGATCACGCTCGACCGGAACGCCTTCTCACTGTGGAACCGCAGCCTCGAGGAAGTGGTCGAGCCCGGCCGCTTCACAATCATGGCCGGGCCGAACTCGGCCGATCTCAAGTCGGCGGCGCTGGAGATCGCCTGATGCCCCGGATCACCGCCGCGCGCGTCATCGTCACGTGCCCCGGACGCAATTTCGTCACGCTGAAGATAGAGACCGATGAAGGCGTATACGGGCTGGGCGACGCGACGCTGAACGGGCGCGAGCTGGCAGTCGCGAGCTACCTTGCCGACCATGTCGCGCCGTGCCTGATCGGGCGCGATGCGCACCGGATCGAGGATGTCTGGCAGTATCTCTACAAGGGCGCCTATTGGCGGCGCGGCCCGGTGACGATGGCGGCGATCGCTGCCGTCGACACGGCGCTGTGGGACATCAAGGGCAAGATCGCGAACCTGCCGGTGTACCAGCTGCTCGGCGGCGCCAGCCGCGAAGGGTGCATGGTCTACGGCCATGCCAATGGCCGCGACGTCGAGGAGACGCTGGACGACGCTCGCCGGCATGTCGAGCAAGGCTATAAGGCTGTCCGGCTCCAGTCTGGCGTCCCGGGGCTCGCCGCGACCTATGGCGTCGCCAAGCACGGCCAACGCTACGAGCCGGCTGATGGCGACCTGCCGACCGAAAGCCTGTGGTCGACATCGAAGTATCTGCGTTCGGCCCCTGCCCTGTTCGAGGCGGGCCGCGAGGCGCTTGGCTGGGACGTGCACCTGCTCCACGACGTCCATCATCGGCTGACGCCGATCGAGGCGGCCCGGCTCGGCAAGGACATGGAGCCCTATCGGCTGTTCTGGATCGAGGACGCGGTTCCGGCCGAGAACCAGGCCAACTTCCGGCTGATCCGTCAGCACACCACCACGCCGCTTGCAGTCGGTGAGGTGTTCAATTCGATCTGGGATGCCAAGCAGCTGATCGAGGAACAGCTGATCGACTATATCCGCGCTACGGTGGTCCATGCCGGGGGCATCACCCACCTGAAGCGGCTGGCGAGCTTCGCGGCGATCCACAATGTCCGCACCGGCTGCCACGGCGCCACCGACCTGTCGCCGGTGTGCATGGCGGCGGCGCTGCATTTCGGACTGTCGGTGGCCAATTTCGGCATCCAGGAGTTGATGCCGCACACCGCCGAGACCGACGCGGTGTTCCCCCATGGCTACAGCTTCGCCGACGGGCTGATGCACCCGGGCGATGGCCCCGGGCTGGGCGTCGACATCGATGAGACGCTTGCCGCCAGGTACGAGTACAAGCGCGCCTATCTACCCGTGAACCGGCTCGAGGACGGGACCGTCTGGGACTGGTGAGCCGACGCTCGGCAAGTGCTTGCCGGGGGCGAATTGTGCGTTATGGTAGCGCTACCGAACACTTGCGCAGGCCGCAAAGATGGCCGCGCACCAGGAGAAGGACGTACACTCATGTCTCGCCTTAGCGCCCTTGCCGCGATCACGCTGTCGCTTGCCGGCGGCACTGCCCTTTACGCCCAGACCGCGCGCCAGGATGGCGACGCCACGCCGCCGCCGAACGCGCGCTATCTGTCGCAGCCGCTGACGCGCGAGATCTTCACCGCCGATCCCTCCGCGCATGTCTTCAACGGCCGCATCTATGTCTATCCCAGCCACGACATCGAATCCGGCGTGCCGGACGATGACCTGGGCACCCAATACGCGATGCGCGACTACCGGGTGCTGTCGATGGACCGGATCGGCGGCAAGGTGACGGTGCACCCCGTCGCGCTGGACGTGAAGGACGTGCCTTGGGCGTCGAAGCAGATGTGGGCGCCCGACGCCGCCTACAAGAACGGCACTTATTATCTCTACTTCCCCGCCCGAGATCCGCAGGGCGTGTTCCGCATCGGCGTCGCGACCTCCAAGTCGCCGACGGGCCCGTTCAAGGCCGAACCCGAGGCGATCCGCGGCAGCTTCTCGATGGACCCGCAGGTGTTCACCGACAGCGACGGCCAGAGCTACATGTATTTCGGCGGCATCTGGGGCGGCCAGCTCCAGCGCTGGGCGACCGGCAGCTATGACCCGAATGGCGGCGATACCGACCTGAAGCAGGACGACAAGCCGGCGCTGTCGGCCAAGATCGCGCGGCTGGACGGCACCATGAAGCAGTTCGCCGAAGCGCCGCGCGACGTGCAGATCCTCGACGAAGCCGGCAAGCCGATCCTGGGCGGCGATCACCAGCGCCGCTTCTTCGAAGGCAGCTGGACCTTCAAGCGCGGCAACACCTATTACTTCACCTACTCGACCGGCGACACGCACATGCTGGCCTACGCCACCGGCACCACCCCCTATGGCCCGTTCAAGTTCCGCGGCCATTTCCTGAAGCCGGTGCAGGGCTGGACCACGCATCACTCGGTCACCCAGGTCGGCGGCAAATGGTACCTGTTCTACCACGACACCCAGCGCTCGGGTAAGAACTACCTCCGCAACGTGAAGGTTACGCCGCTGACCTTCAACGCGGACGGCACGATCCAGATGATCGACCCGTTCGTCCGCTGACCGTGCGGACCCGCACGATCATGGCCGGGGCGGCGCTGGCCGCCGCCCTTGCCGCCGGCGCCGCCCGAGCCGATCCGCCCGTGCTGGTGCGCCACGGCACCGCCACCCAGCTGCACGTCCAGGGCAAGCCGATGCTGCTGATCGCGGGCGAACTCGGCAATTCGAGCGCGTCCAGCCCGGTCTATATGGAGCCGCACTGGCCGCGGCTGCGCGCGCTGAACCTCAACACCGTGCTCGCGCCGATCCAATGGGACATGATCGAGCCGCGCGAGGGGCAGTTCGACTGGAGCAGCGTCAACACGCTGATCCGCTCGGCACGCGCCAACGACCTGAAGATCGTGGTGCTGTGGTTCGGCGCCTACAAGAACAGCATGTCGACCTATGTGCCCGAATGGGTGAAGCGCGACGCGACGCGCTTTCCCCGCGCGCAGCGGCCCAACGGCCAGGGCGTCGAGATCCTGTCGGCGCATTCGCCCGAGATGATCGCCGCCGACGCGCGCGCCTTCGCCGCGCTGATGGCGCACATCCGCGCGACCGACGAACGCCAGCACACCGTGGTGATGACTCAGGTCGAGAACGAGATCGGCATGCTGCCGGTCGCGCGCGATTACGGCCCGCTGGCGCAGGCGGCTTGGCGCGAGCCGGTGCCGGCCGCGCTTACCCGCTACCTTTCCGAGCATCGCGCGTCGCTGGTGCCCGAGATGAAGCAATTGTGGGAGGATAACGGCGCCCGCACCAGCGGCAGCTGGACCGAGCTGTTCGGGCGCGGCGACGCCGCCGAGGAAGTGTTCACCGCGTGGCATTATGCGCGCTTCGCCGACGCGCTCACGCGCGCGGGCAAGGCGGCGTATGCGATGCCGATGTACGTCAACGTGGCGCTAAACCGCCCGGGCCGCGCACCCGGCGAGTATCCGAGCGGTGGCCCGCTGCCGCACCTGATCGATGTCTGGAAGGCCGGCGCGCCGTCGATCGACCTGCTGGCGCCCGACATCTATTTCCCGAACTTCACGCACATCGTCGACCTTTATACCCGGCCCGACAACCCGCTGTTCGTGCCCGAGGCGAACAACGCCGACCGCTTCGACGTACCGGCCAACGCCTTCTACGCCTTTGGCCAGAAGGACGCGATCGGCTTCGGCCCGTTCTCGATCGAGTCGATCGACGCGGAGGCGAACCATCCGCTTGGCGCCGCTTATGGCGTGCTGCGCCAGCTGAGCCCCTATATTCTCGACGCACAGGGCACCGGGCGGATTGCCGGGTTCAAGCCGCATGCGCTGTATGACGAAACGCTGGTCTATGAACCCCAGGTACGCACCATCGGGGGCTACCGGTTCACCGTCGCGTTTGCCGACATCATCGCCCCCAAGGCCGGGCCCGACACGGGCAAGGCCGGCGGCATGATCATCCAGATCGGCCCGGAGGAATATCTGGTCGCCGGGCGCGGGATCACCGTGACGGCCAAGCCGGTCGGGCAAGGTCCGGCGCTCGCCGGATTCGCCACGGCCGAGGAAGGCGTGTTCGACGCCCAGGGACGCTGGGTGCGCGGCCGGCTGCTAAATGGCGACCAGACTCACCAGGGCCGGCACATCCGCCTGAACGACGAATGGCAGATCCAGCGGATCAAGCTCTACCGTTACGATTGACCGGCGCGGTCGGCACAGCCTGTCCTTCAAAGCAGCTTGTCGAGCGTGATCGGCAGGTCACGCACGCGCTTGCCGGTGGCGTTGAATACGGCGTTGGCGACCGCGGCGGCGACTCCGGTGATGCCGATCTCGCCGATCCCGCGCGCGCCCAGCGGCGAGCGCGGATCGGGAATGCCGGTCCACATCACTTCGATCTCCGGCACGTCCAGGTGCACGGGCACGTGATAGTCGGCGAGCGTCGCGTTCATGATCCGGCCGCTGCGTTCGTCGAACAGCGTTTCCTCGGTCAGCGCCAGCCCCAATCCCATGATCATGCCGCCGCGGAACTGGCTGGCGGCGGTCTTGGGGTTGAGGATCGTGCCGCAGTCGAACGAGCCGAGCAGGCGGTCGACGCGGATCTCCCCGGTCACGTCGCTCACCCGCAGCTCGCAGAACATCGCCGAGGTGCTGTGCATCGCGAATTTGAGCATCTCGAGCGGGGCGCTGCCGGTGCCGGTGACGGTCACCGCGTCGCGGGCGGCGCGGGCCAGGATCGAGCGGTAGCTCTCGTGGCGCCCATTGTCCTCGGTCGAGGCGACTCCGCCGTCGATCAGCCGGACATCGGCCGCGCGCAGCCCGGCGAGTGGGCTGTCGTTGCCGGCGAGCCGAAGCAGCTCGCTCACGAGCTTGTCGGTGGCGGCCATGATCGCCGCGGCGATCGACACCGTCTGCGACGATCCCCCGCCATCGGCCCTGCCGGGAGCGCGGAATCGCCCATGTCGAAGCGGACCGCCTCGACCGGCAATCCGAGCCGGTCGGCGGCATGCTGGACCTGGACGGTGGCAGTGCCCATGCCCATCTCCTGCGCCGACGAGGCGAGCGTGGCCGACCCGTCGCCGTGCAGCGTCAGCCGGACATTGGCGCCGGGCATCCGCGCATAGGGAAGCTGCCGCTCGCGCAGCCCATGCCGATGCGCCATTCGCCCTCGCGGCGTGTGCCCGGGGTCGCCGCCCGCCGTTCCCAGCCGAACCGCGCCGCACCGTCGGCATAGGCCTTGGTCAGCGCGCGCTGCGAGAAGGCGTCGCCGTGGATCGGGTGGCGCTCGGGCTCGTTGCGGCGGCGCAGCTCGATCGGATCGATCGCCATCGCATGCGCGAGTTCGTCGACGGCGCACTCCACTGCGAAGGTGCCGATCGCCTCCCGGCGCGCGCATATAGGTGTTGGGAACGATGGCGAGGTCGATGTGGCGCTGGACGATCTCGAAGCTCTTAGAACTGTACAGCGCCCGCGCGCTCAGGCTGAACTGCTCCGGGCAAGCGCCGTAAGTCGGCATGATCGAATAGCCGGTATGTATCAGCGCAGTGAACCGGCCGTCGGCGTCCGCGCCGAGCGCGACGCGCTGCTCGGATGGCGTGCGCCCGCCGATCATGCGGTACACGCCCTCGCGGTCGAGCACGAGGCGGACCGGGCGCCCGGCCAGCCGCGCCGCCGCTATCGCTACGATCTGGTGGTCCCACAGGCCCTTGCCGCCAAAGCCGCCGCCCACAAACGGCGAAAGCACGCGGACCTGGCCGGGCTTTAGGCCGAACAGCTTCGCCAGCGCGTTGGCGCTGGGGGCGATCATCTGGGTGGCGTCGTGGACGAGCAGCGTGTCGCCGTCCCACGCGACCGTCACGCCGTGCAGCTCGATCGCATTGTGGTTGTGGCCGGGCGTGCGGTAGAGATTGTCCACCCGGTGCGCCGCGCGGCCCAGCTCGCGCTCGGCATCGCCCACCGACACCTGGTTCTTCTCGATCAGGATTGACGCCGGGGTGCGCGCCTGCGCCTTGGCTTCGTCGAAGCGAGTCTTGGCGGGTTCGGCCGCATAGTCGATCTCGATCAGCGACGCGGCATGGTCGGCCTGTTCCTGGGTCTCGGCGAGCACCGCCGCGACCACCTGCCCGTTATAATGGACCGCGTCGTCCTGCAGGATCGGCAGGCTGCTGTTGCCCACTGCGGAGAGGTTGGTGACTCCGATCAGGGGGACCGGGCTGATGCGCGGCATGTTGCGATGGGTGACCACCAGGATCACTCCGGGCGCAGCCTCGGCGGCGGAGGTATCCAGGCGAGTCATCCGCCCGCGCGTGATCGTGGCGTGCACCAGGCTCGCATAGCAAAGCCCCTCCATCGCCACTTCGGCGGCGAATTGTGCCCGGCCACCGACCTTTTCAGGCCCGTCCAGCCGCGAACCCTGCCGACCGATAGCCGCACTGCGTCCGATCAGCGGATCGGGCTTCCCGCCCGGCAGCCACTGCGCCGGCACCCAGCCCAGCGCGGTCTTGACCGACGAAACGACGACGTTCTGCATCCGGCTCATCGGTCGTCTCCAGCAAGTTGCCCCAGCACGGCGGCCAGCGTGCGTGCCGCAAGTTCGATCTTGAAGGCGTTCCCCGGCAGCGGCGTCGCCTCGGCAAGTTCCGCTGCGGCCGCCGCGGCGAAGGCGTCCGGCGTAGCGGGGTTGCCGCGCAAGAACGCCTCCGCGCGGAGGGCACGCCACGGTTTGGTGCCGATGCCGCCAAAGGCGATGCGAACATCGTCGATGCGGCCATCCTGCATCGTCAGCCCTGCGGCGACCGACACCAGCGCGAAGGCGTAGCTCGCCCGGTCGCGAACCTTCCGATAGGACGAGCGCGCAAGCGTGGGTGCAGGCAGTTCGACTGCGACGATCACCTCCCCAGGCGAGAGCATGGTCTCCTGGTCCGGCCGATCGCCGGGCAAGCGGTGGAAGTCGACCAGCGGGATGACCCTCGCCCCGCCCTGCCCCGCGACATGTACCACGGCGTCGAGTGCGACCAGCGCGACGCACATATCGGACGGGTGGGTGGCGATGCAGTCGGGCGAGGCGCCGAGAACGGCGTGGTAGCGGTTGAACCCGCCGATCGCGTCGCACCCACTGCCCGGCACACGCTTGTTGCAGCGGGAGCCCGCGGCATCCTGGAAATAGAGACAGCGCGTCCGCTGCATGAGATTTCCGCCGACCGTCGCCATGTTGCGGATCTGCGCGGAGGCGCCGGCCAGCACCGCGCGCGCGAGCATGGGGTAGCGCTCGCGGACGATCGGATGCGCCGCCACGGCACTGTTGCGTGCCGAGGCTCCGATCATCAGCCCGCCCGCGGCACTCGGTTCGATGATGGTCGACACCATGCTGACATCGACCAGCCGGGTCGGCTGCTCGATGCCCTTGCGCATCAAGTCGATCAGGTTCGTGCCGCCACCGAGCAGGCGGGCAGCCGCATCGCCCGATGCGAGACCTGCCGCGTCTTGGAACGATCCGGCGCGAAGATACGTCACCGGGTTCATGCCACCCGCTCCCGCGCGACCTGGAGGATGGCATCGACGATGCCGTTATGCGCGCCGCATCGGCACAGATTGCCGCTCATCCGCTCGCGTATTTCCTCGCGCGAGATCGACGCATTCCCGGTCAGATCCGAAGTGACGTAGCTGGGCAGCCCAAGCTCGATCTCGCGGAGCATGGCGGTGGCCGCGCAGATCTGCCCCGGCGTGCAATAGCCGCATTGGAACCCGTCATGTTCGATGAACGCCGTCTGCAGCGGGTGCGGTTCGCTTTCGCTGCCCAGACCTTCGATCGTCGTGACCTCCCGGCCGTCGACCTGCACGGCCAGGGTCAGGCAGGAAAGCACGCGCTCGCCGTCGATCAGGACGGTGCAGGCACCACAGGCACCCTGATTGCAGCCGACCTTCGTGCCGGTGAGATGCAGCCGCTCTCGTAGCAGGTCGAGCAACGAGACACGGGCATCCTCGGGCGGCGCAACCGCTGCGCCGTTGATCATGATCGCCATCACCGTTCCTCCGGCCGGACGCACCAATCGCGTCCGCAGGGTTAGGATACAACGAATTTCGTACTATTCAATCGTCGTTCGATGCAATCTTCTGGAGCATCCCGATCAGGCTGTCGCGTTCGGCAGTCGATAGCGGCTCCAACATCCTGTCGTAGAGCTGGCGATGCGCGGCGCGGATATCGACGACACATGCCTCTCCTTCGGCAGAGAGCGCCAGCGCGACGGCACGGCGATCGCCCTCCGCGCGCCGCCGCGCGAGCAGGCCGCGCTTGACGAGCCGGTCGGTAGCCGAGGTGATGGTGGTATTGGCCACGCCCAGGAAGCGTGCGACGTCGCTGGGGCCGCAGCCTGGCTGATCGGCGACGTAGAGCAGCGTCTGCTTGTCGAGCTCGTTCAGCGACTTGCCCGCGCCGGCGGCGTCGACCAGCTTGTACCGGCGCGTGAACGTGTCGAACACCGCGCCAAGTGCAGCAATCTGGTCGTCAGTCGGCTTCGTCATGAGGGCCGCATAGCGTGCTTCGCGCTCGGCTGGCCAGACTTGGCGGCAGTCTCCCCAAAGGTTCACTCCTGAACCTGGCGGAGGATGTTGCCGCAGTCACCGATCAGGAAGACAGCCAGGTATACGGCCCTACCAGCGTGCCGACAAAGCCCGTCGCGGTCTTCGTGCTGAGAAACCTGGCGTCCAGATCGCTTTTCAGCGTCTTGGAAGCGCCCGATTCCGCATAGAGGAAGGCCATCGTGCCGCCGTCCGTTCGGATCGTCAGGGTCACCGGCGCGCTTGTCGCCAGCGGGGCCGTCGCGATCAGCCGCTCCTTGCCGTCCTCGCTCGCATAGAGCGCGACGCACGCCTGTCCTTCCAGGCGCGTCACGCCGAAGAACAGGTAATTGCGATCGCTCTGCATCGCGGCCAGACCGGCCCTGTCGCCATCCTTGTCGGGTGTGAACCGCACCGTCGTGCTCATCGTCGCGCGGTGATGCTGCTGGCGGCGGGCGACGAACCCGGGAACGCCCGACAAGTCCCCCAGGCGGGCCCCCGAATTGAGCACCAGATCGCCACCGTCGAGCCGGTAGAGCCGCGTCTTGGGCGTCCGCACCCCGATCCAGGCGAGGCCCAGTCGGGTGCCGTCGAATTCGTCGGCATAGGCGAAGTCGCCGCTGGTCGGCAGCGCCGCGCGGGGCTGGGCCGGCAGTCCGGGCTTGGGTGCGACGAACGGGATCGCCTTCCCCTTGGGCAGAATGATCGGCCATCCGTCGCGCCAGGTGACCGGGAGCAGGAAGGTTTCGCGACCGATATTGTAATAGTCGCCTGCATAGGGGCGCACCGCGAGGAAGGTGGCCCACCAATCGCCGTTCTGCGTCTGGACGAGCTTCGCATGGCCTGCCGAGGTGATCGGGTTCGGCCGGGTGGGATCCAGGTCGCGCTGCGTCAGGATCGGATTGCCGGCGAATGCGGCATACGGACCACGCAGCGTGCGGGACCGCAGCACGACCTGCGAATGGTTGACGCTGGTGCCGCCTTCGGCCGCGGTCAGATAGTACCACCCGCCACGGCGCAGGATATGGGGTCCTTCGATCCACACCGGCTTCTTGGTGATGTCGACGCCGCCGTTTACGAGCTGCGTCGATTCGCCGACCATCTTGCCCGTGCGCCAGTCGAACTCCTGGATCCAGATCGCGCGGTGTCCGTCATAGCGGGGCGGTTCGGCGGGCGCTCGGTTGTTGACGATATAGGCGCGGTCGCCCTCCCAATGGATTGACGGGTCGATGCCCTCGAACGGAAGCCAGGTCGGATCGGACCAGGGACCCGCGGGGTCCTTCGCCGTAATCACGAAGTTGCCGCCGCAGCCGACACAGGTGTTGGCGATGTAGAAGGTGCCGCCATGATATGAGATGTCGGGCGCGAACACCGCCTCGGACGTGCGCTTGCCCGTGAAATCCAGCTGCCCGGGACGGTCGATCGCGTTGCCGATCTGGGTCCAGTTCACCAGATCCTTCGACCGGAAGATCGGCAGCCCGGGGAAGTGCGCGAAGGAGGAGAGCACCAGGTAATAATCGTCGCCGACGCGCGTGACCGACGGGTCGGGATAATAGCCCGACACGATCGGGTTGCGATACTGCCCCGGCAACGCGGTTGCCTGCTCCTGGCTCTGTCCTTCATAGGCGAACCGGCTGAAGCGCGGGAGGTCGCTAGCCGCAGCCGAAGTGGCGGCCAGGGCGGCCGCAAGCGCAAGCAGACGAAGCACGTGTCTCTCCTTGTTCGTGCCGGATCCCGGCTTCGCGCGGAGCATAGGCAGCGATCGCGCATCCATGAAACCGCATTTCATTCACACGCGCGTTAGTGAACGTTGACAAGCCCCTGCGATCGCTGCAACCTCAGGATCAAGCCGGCACGCAGATGATCGGCAAACATGGAGAGAGAGCATGCGGGCATATCTTCTCGCGTCGGCATGTGCCGTCGCCGTCGCGACCGGCGTTTCGCCGGCGGCAGCGCAGAACGACCCTGCCACGACCGTCGAGCAACTCAGCCCCACCGCGCAGCAGGATGACGCGGAAGCGGGCCAGAACGAAGTCGTCGTCACCGCCACCCGTCGCGAAGAGCGGATCCAGGACGTGCCGATCAGCGTCACCGCCTTCCAGCAGGAAGAGCTGACCCAAAAAGGCATCGTCGGCTTCGAGGATCGCCCGCGAGACCCCGGGCGTGATCCTCAACCGCCCGACCCAGAACTTCAACAACTTCACCGCCCGCGGCATCGCCACCAACGGCTATAACGCCAATCTCCAGAGCTCAGTCGCGGTATACATGGACGAGCTGCCGATCTCGACGATCGGCAACACCACCGTGGTCGACCCGAACCTGTTCGACGTCGAGCGCGTCGAGTTCCTGCGCGGTCCGCAGGGCACGCTGTTCGGCTCGGGCTCGCTTTCGGGCGCCATGCGGATCCTCACCAAGAGCCCCGACCTCAACAATTTCGACACCTCGGTGCTGGTCGATCTCGCCCTCACCGGCTCGGACAGCTTCCGCCAGCGCTACAATGCGATGCTCAACATTCCGGTGGTGACCGACAAGCTCGCGATCCGCGCGGTCGGCTTCTACCGCAACGAGGAAGGCTATCTCGACAATGTCGGGACCGGCGTCCACAACTCGAACACGCTCAAGGACTATGGCGGTCGCGCGCTCGCTTTGTGGAAGCCCACCGACCGCCTGTCGATCCGCCTGCTCGGCTCGTACGAGAACAGCGATCCCGCCGATTCCTCGCTCACCAGCCCCTCGCTCGGCCGCGAGAAGCGCGTCTCGGACCAGCCCGACCGCTTCACCGGCAAGCAGACGATCCTCAACGCCACTCTCGAATACCAGGCCGATTTCGCGACGCTGACCAGCTCGTCGACCTATTCGGATTTCGACCAGCGCTTCTGGCTCGACCTGGCCGGCACCTTCCCCCGCCAGCCCGCTTACCCCGGCGCGCCGATCGCCTTCGGCCTCGACGCCAACGCCTATGACAAGGTGTTCGTCCAGGAGACCCGCCTCGCCTCGACCCTCGATGGCCCGCTCCAGTTCGTGGTCGGCGGCTTCTACCTCCACCGCCGCCGCGACGTGGACTATTTCTACCGCTCGTCGCTCGCCTTCCTGGCGGCGCGCGGCCTCACCGGGCTTCCCGACCAATATTACCAAAAGCAATATACCCATCAGATCAGCGAGGAACTCGCCGGCTTCGGCGAGCTGACCTACCGCTTCTCCGACAAGTTCTGGGTCACCGGCGGCATGCGCTACGGCCGCACCTCGGCACAGGGCTTCACCGAGGAGGGCGGCTATCTCGCCACCGCCTTCGGCCAGAATTACTTCACCTATGCGCTGCTCGGCATCCCGGTGAACTTCAACACCTTCACGCCCTATGCGGCAGTCGAGGGCGTCAAGGCATCGGGAACCAAACCGTCGTGGAAGGCCAGCGTCAGCTACAAGCCCAGCCAGTCGCTAACCACCTACGCCACCTTCTCCACCGGCTTCCGCGCGCCGATCGTCAACGCGTTCGCCGGGCGTCCCAGCCTGGTGAACCCCAACGACATCACCATCCCCTATGGCGCGGATTCGGACGACCTGAAGAGCTACGAAGTCGGCGCCAAGGCCCGCTTCCTGAACGGCTTGGTGACGATCAACGCCGCGGCGTATCTGATCGACTGGAGCAACATCCAGGCGCAGGCCAACCGCGTGTCGGACTCGGTCCAGTTCGCCACCAATATCGGCGCCGCGCAGAGCAAGGGCTTCGAAGTCGAGATGGGGATCATCCCGGCCAAGGACGTCTTCATCGGCTTCAACGCCGCATATAACGACGCCAAGATCACCAAGCTCAGCGCCGAGGAAGCCGCGATCTCGGGCGCGGTGCTCGGCCACCGCCTCTCGGCGCCCCGGCTCCAGGGCGCGATGTTCCTGTCCTACGGCTTCGACCTGGGCCGGGATACCAAGGGCACGCTGGCGGTGAACGCGCAATATGTCGGCTCGTACAACAGCTCGTTCCCGAACACGCCGGGCCTCCCCAACGTGCCGCTGTCGACCTTTGGCGAAACCGACGAATATGTGAACACCAATGTCAGCTTCGGCATGAAGCGCGGGCCGGTATCAGCGCAGCTCTATGTCGAGAATCTGTTCGACGATCACTCGGTGATCTACATCCACCCCGAGGCGTTCCTGGTCAGCCGGTTCGGCACGCTGCGCCCGCGCACCATCGGCATCCGTCTCGGCTACGGGCTTTGATCGGTGAGCGCCGCTTCCACCTCCTCGACGTCCGCGCCGGAACTCGACACCGCACGCGCGCGGCCGCCCTGGTTCGTGCTGGCGGCGCTCACCTTCGTCTACATCCTCAACTTCCTGGATCGCCAGCTGATCGGCATCCTCGCCAAGCCGATTCAGGACTCGCTGCAAGTCACCGATGGCCAGCTCGGGCTGATCGGCGGGCTGTATTTCGCGATGTTCTATTGCTTCATCGCCATTCCGGTAGGCTGGCTGGCGGACCGCACCAACCGGGTGCGGGTGCTCTCCCTCGCCTGCGCGATCTGGAGCGGCGCCACGACGGCCTGCGGCCTTGCCGCCAGCTATCCTCAGCTTGTGGCGGCGCGGATGATGGTCGGCTTCGGCGAGGCGGGCGGGGTTCCGCCGTCCTACGCGATCATCACCGACACCTACCCGCCGGGCAAGCGTGCGGCGGCGATCGGCATCTTCAATCTCGGACCCGCGATCGGCGCCGCCGCCGGCGTGGCCTTTGGCGCCTCGATTGCCGAGCGCTTCGGCTGGCGCATGCCGTTCATCGTCGTCGGCGGGATCGGCATCCTCACTGCCGTGCTGGTCTGGCTGTTCATCCGTGAGCCCGAACGCGGCGCGACCGATGCCGTGCGCAGCGGCGACGCGTCGGAAAAGGCTCTGTTCTGGCCGACGCTGCGGATGTTCTTCTCGCAGCCGATCCTGATGCTCGCGGCGCTGGGCAGCGGCGCCACGCAGTTCGTCACCTACGGCCTGGGCAATTTCGCCGTGCTGTTCCTGATGCGCGAAAAGGGGATGGTGCTGGGCGAAGTCGCAATCTGGTACGCGCTGGTGCTCGCGCTCGGCATGGGCGGCGGCATGGTGCTTTCCGGCCGCGTGATTGACCGCATGACCCGGCGGTCGCGCACCGGCTATGCGATCGCCCCGGCGGTATCGCTCGCCATCGCCATGCCCTTCTACCTCGCCTTTGTCTGGGCGCCGAGCTGGCCGCTCGCGCTGGTGCTGCTCGCGGTCGTGATGACCTTCAACTACTTCTATCTCTCGGCCTCGGTCGCGCTGGTGCAGGAGGAAGTGAAGCCCAACCAGCGGGTGCTATCCGGCGCGCTGTTGCTGCTGGTGATGAACTTCATCGGCCTCGGCCTCGGCCCCACCTGGGTCGGCGCGGCGAGCGACTGGTTCAAGGCGCAGGGCGACGCGCATGGCCTGCAATCGGCGCTCTACACGCTCACACCCTTCTATTTCCTCGCCATCGCGCTCTTCCTCTGGCTCGCGCGGTTGCTGCGCCGCGAGGGGCCCAACCCGGTCCAGGTTCCCGCATGAAACAGCTTCCCTCTGCCGCGTTCGCGGCATGCCTCCTCGCCGCCAGCCCCGCACTGGCCCAGTCGCCCATCGTCGATGCACCGGCGGGAAGGCTGGAGGGCAGCGCCGAAGGCACGCTCCGGCTGTTCAAGGGCATCCCCTATACCCAGCCGCCGGTGGGCGCGAAGCGCTGGCAGGCGCCGGCGCCGCTGCCGGCTTGGCCGGGCGTCCGCAAGGCGACCAGCTTCGGCCCCGCCTGCGTCCAGCCGCGCCCGAAGATCGCCGGCATCTACACCAACCCGCCCGAGCGGATGAGCGAGGACTGCCTGACGCTCAACGTCTGGGCGCCCAGGAACGCCGGCAAGCTGCCGGTGTTCGTCTGGATCCACGGCGGCGCGCTGGTCTCGGGCTACAGCCATGAGGGGATGTACGACGGCGCGCGCATGGCCGCGCGCGGCATGATCGTCGTCTCGATCAACTATCGGCTGGGCATCCTCGGCTACCTCGCCCATCCCGGTCTCAGCGCGGAATCGCCCGAGGGCATCTCGGGCAATTACGGCCTGCTCGACCAGATCGCGGCGCTCCGCTGGGTGAAGGACAATATCGGCGCGTTCGGCGGCGATGCTGCCAACGTCACGGTCGCAGGCGATCCGCCGGCGGGCTGAGCGTGATGTACCTGATGGCGAGCCCGCGGGCGCGCGGCCTGTTTCAGCGGGCGATCGCCCAGAGCGCCTATATGATTTCCGCGCCAGACCTGAAGACGGCGCGCAACGGCACGCCTTCGGCCGAAGCGGCCGGCACGCTGGCGATGACCGCGCTCGGCGCCGCCGACCTTGCCGGCCTGCGGGCGATGGACGCCGAAAAGCTCACCAGCGATGCCGCGGGCAAGGGCTATGGCCCCTGGGGCACGGTCGACGGCAAGATACTGCCCCGGCAGCTGGCCGAGACCTGGGATCGCGGCGAACAGGCGCCGGTACCAATATTGGCCGGCTTCAACAGCGGCGAAATCCGCTCGCTGCGTGTCCTCCTCCCCCCGGCCCCCGCCGATGCCGCCGCCTATGAAACGGCGATCCGCGCCCGCTATGGCGATCTGGCGGACGCGTTCCTGCGCCTCTACCCGTCGAACGCGATCGGCGAGAGCATGCTCGCCACCACCCGCGACGCGCTCTACGGCTGGACCTCGACGCGCCTCGCCCTTGGCCAGACCGCGATCGGCCAGCGCGGCTATCTCTATCTTTTCGATCATGGCTATCCGGCTACCGACGACAACGGGCTGCACGCCTTCCACGCGTCGGAGATCCCCTATGTCTTCGGCACCGCCGGCCGCACCCCGGCGCTGTGGCCCAAGGTGCCGGACACCCCCGCCGAGCGACGGATGTCGGACGCGATGATGGGCTATTGGTCCTCCTTCGCGAAGACCGGCACGCCCGCCGCGAACGGCCAGCCGACGTGGCAGCCCTATGGCAAGGAAGGGCATTATATGGCCTTTGCCCAGGCGCCGCGCCCGGGCACCAAGCTGTTCCCCGGCATGTTCGCGCTGCACGAGGCGGCGGTCTGCCGCCGGCGCGCCGCCGGCGATCAGCCCTGGAACTGGAACACCGGCATCGCCTCTCCCGTGCTCAAGAAGACGGAAGGGTGCCGATGATCGACGGGAGCATGCAGGATTATCCGCTCACCCTCGACAAGTTCCTGGATCACGCCGCCAAATGGCACCCGCATGCACAGGTCGTCACTGCGTGTGAGGACGGCGCCAGCCAGCGGATCGGCTATGCCGAACTGCGGACGCGGGCGCTGGCGGTTTCCTCGATCCTCGCGGATCTCGGCACGCGCCTGGGTGACCGCGTCGCGACGCTCGCCTGGAACAGCCAGGCGCATGTCGAGGCCTGGTACGGCGTGATGGGCATGGGTGCGGTCTGCCACCCTCAACCCGCGCCTCACTGCGGTCCAGCTTGCCGCGATGCTCCGCCAGTCGCAGGCGAAGCTGCTGATCGCCAGCGCCGACCTGCTGCCGCTCGCCTTGCGGATCGTCGAGGAAGGCGCGCCGATCGGCCAGATCCTGGTGATCGACGGCGATGCCGGTGTGACCGCAACTCCGACGCGGATACCCGTCAGCGCATTGGCGCCGATGATCGCGACGGCGTCGTCCGACATCGCCTGGGGCGGCTTCGCGGAGACGACGCCGTCCGGCCTGTGCTTCACTTCGGGCACCACCGGCGCGCCCAAGGGCGTCACCTACACGCACCGCTCGAGCTTCCTCCATACCCTGCGCCTGCTTCAGGTCGACGTCATGGCGATCTCGGGCGGCGACGCGGTTCTCGCGGTGGTGCCGATGTTCCATGCCAATGCCTGGGGCTTGCCCTTCGCGCTTCCGGCCGCCGGCGGCAAGCTGGTGCTGCCCGGCCGCTATAATGACGGCGCCAGCCTGGCGCGGCTGATCGCGTCGGAAGGCGTGACCGTCGGTGTCGGCGTGCCGACCGTCTGGCTCGGCGTCGCCGAGCATCTCGAGGCCACCGGGGCACCCTGCCCTCGCTGAAGCGGATCATCGTCGGCGGCGCGCCGCTGCCGCCGGCGCTGATGGAGCGGATCGAACAGCGCCTAGGCGTCACCGTCCAGACCAGTTGGGGCATGACCGAGCTGTCCCCCTCGGGCACCGTCGCGCTGCCGGGCGACCCGCAACGTTCCGCCGCCTATTCCGGCAAGCCGGCGATCGGCGTGGACCTCCGCCTCACCGATGCCGATGGGCGGCCGCTGCCCGATCAGCGCGGCCTCGAGGGGCATCTGCACGTCCGCGGCGCCGCCGTGATCGAACGCTATTTCGGTCACGACGAAAGCGCCACCGACGCAGAGGGTTGGTTCGCCACCGGCGACCTGGCCCGCATCGAAGCCGATGGGAACCTGATCATCACCGGGCGCGCCAAGGACCTGATCAAGTCGGGCGGCGAGTGGATCAACCCTGCCGAGATCGAGGCGGTCGTCGGCGCGCTTCCGCAAGTCTCGCTCGCCGCCGTGATCGGAAGGCCGGACGCGAAATGGGGCGAGCGTCCGCTCCTGCTGGTCGAGGTGCGCGCCGAGCAGGACGTGAGCGACGAGGCGCTGCTCGCCTCGCTTCGTGGACGGGTCGCACCGTGGTGGATACCCGATGCGGTCGTTCGCCTGGCAAGCATGCCGCTGGCACCGACGGGGAAGATCGACAAGGTTCGCTTGCGCTCGCAATATGCGCATGCGTGAGCGCTTCCGCGCGGCTTGACGCCCGCACGCGCAGGACCGAAGAACATTCGCGTGCAAGAGAATGTCAAACCCGCGCGACGCTCCAAAAAGGCCGAACAGCGCGCCGAAACCATGGATCTGATCCTCGACTCCGCCGAGTATCTCTTCTCCAAGCATGGTCTCTACGGCGTCACGCTCAAGGACGTCGCCAAGCGCGTCGGCGTCCACCACACGCTGTTGAACTATTATTTCGAAGACAAGAACAAGCTTTTCCAGGCGGTGTTCGCCCGCCGCGCGGTGGTGACCAGCGAGCGGCGGATGCAGGCGCTCGACGATTATGAGGCGCTCTGCAAGGACACGCCGACCGTCGAGGGCGCGCTGCGCGCCTTTCTCGATACCGATCTCGATCTGTATATCGAGGGGAGAAGCCTGGAAGAACTATGCCGCGCTGGGCGCACAGGTCGCCAACACGCCGGAGTGGGGTGCCGAGCTGATGGACGAGCATTTCGATCCCGTCGTGCTGCGGCTGATCGCACTGCTCAAGAAAGCCCTGCCCGACTGCGCGGAACAGGACATTTTCTGGGGCTATCACTTCGTGACCGGCGCCTTGATGCTCACGCTCGCGCGCACCGGCCGGATCGACAAATTGTCGCACGGATTGTGCAAATCGGACGATTTCGTCGCGGTTAAGGAGCGAATGGCGTCGTTTATGGCGGCCGGTTTCCTCGAAATCTGCAAGCCGGCGCGCTGAAATCGTTCATTCACTCTCTTGTTAGTGAAATTGGGTTGCGGTACGCTCCGGCAAAACAAGGAGAGGCACCGTTGATGGAACTGGAAGGTCGCGTAGCGCTCGTCACAGGCGCAGGCGGGGGACTCGGGCGCGCACACGCTCTCTACCTCGCCAGCAAGGGCGCGAAGCTGGTCGTCAACGATGTCTCCGAAGAGAGTTCCGCTCGGGTCGCATCCGAGATCGAGGCGGCGGGAGGGCAAGCAATGCCCGCCGCCGCCTCGGTAACCGATGAGCTCGGCGTCAACCAGATCGTCAACCAGGCTCTGGAACGCTGGAATCGCATAGACATTCTAGTCAACAACGCCGGCATCCTGCGCGACAAGAGCTTCGCCAAAATGACCATGGACGAGTTCCGCCTGGTGGTGGACGTCCACCTGATGGGCGCCGCCATCTGCTCCAAGGCGGTCTGGGAAATCATGCGCAGCCAGCTTTATGGCCGCATCGTCATGACCACCTCGTCGTCGGGTCTCTACGGCAATTTCGGCCAGGCCAATTACGGCGCTGCCAAGATGGCGCTGGTCGGCCTCATGCAGACCCTGGCTATCGAAGGTGAGAAATACGGCATCCGCGTCAACGCCCTCGCCCCCACTGCCGCGACTCAGATGACTCACGGCGTCCTGTCCGACGAAAGCCTGACGCATCTCGACCCGAGCCTGGTGAGCCCCGGCTTGCTCGCACTCGTCGGCGAAGCCGCGCCGACCCGGGCGATCCTGTGCGCCGGCGCCGGCCATTTCGCGCGGGCGAACGTCACGCTCACCGAAGGCGTGTTCATCGGCAGAGGTGAGAATTCCGGCGAACAGCTCGTGAACCAGTGGGACGCCGCAAGCGACCGGACGGGCGAGATCGTTCCGGCATACGGCTTCTTACAGGCCGAACGGGAACTGGCGAGTGCCGGCTCGTCCAGCGAAGCGATGGCAGTCACACGCTGACGAACCATATTGGCGCTGCCGCGTAAGCCACTGGACTTCTGCGCTGTCGGGCTTATGTACCGATCATTATGAAAATGGGTTGCGCAGTAAGAGGTCGCCCGCGCGAGTTTGATCCGGAGACGGCGCTCGCCGCGGCGCTTCGCGTCTTCTGGAGCAAGGGCTATGAAGGCGCGTCGCTCAGCGACTTGACGGAGGCTATGGGGATCACCCGGCCCAGCCTGTACGCCTCGTTCGGCAACAAGGAAGCGCTCTTCAAGATGGCGCTCGATCTCTACGAGCGCGAGAAACTCGACTATATCGGCGAGGCACTGAAAGAGAGGACGGCGCGTCAAGTCGCCGAGCATCTTTTGCGCAGCGCGCTCGAGATGCAGATGAGCAACTGCGATCCGAAAGGCTGCATGGGCGTGATCAACGCCGTGGCCTGCGGAGCCGAAGCCGAATCGATACGCGCGGAAGTGATCGAACGCGGACGCCTGGCCAAGCACGGGATTATCGCTCGGTTCGAGCGCGCGAAGGCGGAGGGCGACCTTCCGGCCGACAGCGACGCCGTAGGACTGACCAGCTATCTGACGGCGATCATGCAGGGACTTGCCGTCCAGGCTGGTGCGGGAGCTTCCTGCACCGACCTGAAGGCGCTGATCGACACCAGTCTGGCGATGTGGCCTGGTGGCAAGAATTAGCCGCTCGTTTCGGGATCGACAAAAAATACCGTACGGTATAAAAAGCAGTTGACCGGCGGCCGAGCTCTTTCTATACCGTGCAGTATAGAAGATCGGGAACTACCGCAGCGCTGAACGGGACGATGTCACCAGGCGGCGCTTCAGCAGAAGGATGAGAGGGCGAGTAGCGGGCCGTGGGATATGTCCTGCGCGGCCAGTCTCCTCGCGCCTCGTCAAGACAATGACCAGCAGGCTGGTGGAAGGGGTTCCACGCAGCGCGAGGACGTGCGCCTCGCCTGGTCGGACAGGAGGAAGCGAGACATGGCGTATCTGAACTTTAGCGAATTGCAGGGCAGCCCCGTTGCTGCGCCCGCCGATGTGATGGCTGCCGCCGGCCTGAGCGCGCTCGAATGGTCGGTCGTAGCCCTTGCTCAGAAGGATCGGCTCTCCAGCCTGAAGACCCCTGGGCGCATGTCGATGGCAATGGGCGTGATCTTCGGCAAGCAGAGCGCCAACCCGCAACTGGCGGATCCCAGGCTGGAGGCACTACGCCGGATGTCCGTGCTTGCACGCGCATGTCTTCAACGGCCGCATCTATGTCTATCCCAGCCACGACATCGAATCCGGCGTGCCGGACGATGACCTGGGCACCCAATACGCGATGCGCGACTACCGGGTGCTGTCGATGGACCGGATCGGCGGCAAGGTGACGGTGCACCCCGTCGCGCTGGACGTGAAGGACGTGCCTTGGGCGTCGAAGCAGATGTGGGCGCCCGACGCCGCCTACAAGAACGGCACTTATTATCTCTACTTCCCCGCCCGAGATCCGCAGGGCGTGTTCCGCATCGGCGTCGCGACCTCCAAGTCGCCGACGGGCCGTTCAAGGCCGAACCCGAGGCGATCCGCGGCAACTTCTCGATGGACCCGCAGGTGTTCACCGACAGCGACGGCCAGAGCTACATGTATTTCGGCGGCATCTGGGGCGGCCAGCTCCAGCGCTGGGCGACCGGCAGCTATGACCCGAATGGCGGCGATACCGACCTGAAGCAGGACGACAAGCCGGCGCTGTCGGCCAAGATCGCGCGGCTGGACGGCACCATGAAGCAGTTCGCCGAAGCGCCGCGCGACGTGCAGATCCTCGACGAAGCCGGCAAGCCGATCCTGGGCGGCGATCACCAGCGCCGCTTCTTCGAAGGCAGCTGGACCTTCAAGCGCGGCAACACCTATTACTTCACCTACTCGACCGGCGACACGCACATGCTGGCCTACGCCACCGGCACCACCCCCTATGGCCCGTTCAAGTTCCGCGGCCATTTCCTGAAGCCGGTGCAGGGCTGGACCACGCATCACTCGGTCACCCAGGTCGGCGGCAAATGGTACCTGTTCTACCACGACACCCAGCGCTCGGGTAAGAACTACCTCCGCAACGTGAAGGTTACGCCGCTGACCTTCAACGCGGACGGCACGATCCAGATGATCGACCCGTTCGTCCGCTGACCGTGCGGACCCGCACGATCATGGCCGGGGCGGCGCTGGCCGCCGCCCGCCGCCGGCGCCGCCCGAGCCGATCCGCCCGTGCTGGTGCGCCACGGCACCGCCACCCAGCTGCACGTCCAGGGCAAGCCGATGCTGCTGATCGCGGGCGAACTCGGC
This sequence comes from Sphingomonas sp. S2-65, assembly GCF_021513175.1. Taxonomy (NCBI): domain Bacteria; kingdom Pseudomonadati; phylum Pseudomonadota; class Alphaproteobacteria; order Sphingomonadales; family Sphingomonadaceae; genus Sphingomonas; species Sphingomonas sp. S2-65. The sequence goes on from NZ_CP090953.1 coordinate 840,501, forward strand.
AATTCGAGCGCGTCCAGCCCGGTCTATATGGAGCCGCACTGGCCGCGGCTGCGCGCGCTGAACCTCAACACCGTGCTCGCGCCGATCCAATGGGACATGATCGAGCCGCGCGAGGGGCAGTTCGACTGGAGCAGCGTCAACACGCTGATCCGCTCGGCACGCGCCAACGACCTGAAGATCGTGGTGCTGTGGTTCGGCGCCTACAAGAACAGCATGTCGACCTATGTGCCCGAATGGGTGAAGCGCGACGCGACGCGCCCCGCGCGCAGCGGCCCAACGGCCAGGGCGTCGAGATCCTGTCGGCGCATTCGCCCGAGATGATCGCCGCCGACGCGCGCGCCTTCGCCGCGCTGATGGCGCACATCCGCGCGACCGACGAACGCCAGCACACCGTGGTGATGACTCAGGTCGAGAACGAGATCGGCATGCTGCCGGTCGCGCGCGATTACGGCCCGCTGGCGCAGGCGGCTTGGCGCGAGCCGGTGCCGGCCGCGCTTACCCGCTACCTTTCCGAGCATCGCGCGTCGCTGGTGCCCGAGATGAAGCAATTGTGGGAGGATAACGGCGCCCGCACCAGCGGCAGCTGGACCGAGCTGTTCGGGCGCGGCGACGCCGCCGAGGAAGTGTTCACCGCGTGGCATTATGCGCGCTTCGCCGACGCGCTCACGCGCGCGGGCAAGGCGGCGTATGCGATGCCGATGTACGTCAACGTGGCGCTAAACCGCCCGGGCCGCGCACCCGGCGAGTATCCGAGCGGTGGCCCGCTGCCGCACCTGATCGATGTCTGGAAGGCCGGCGCGCCGTCGATCGACCTGCTGGCGCCCGACATCTATTTCCCGAACTTCACGCACATCGTCGACCTTTATACCCGGCCCGACAACCCGCTGTTCGTGCCCGAGGCGAACAACGCCGACCGCTTCGACGTACCGGCCAACGCCTTCTACGCCTTTGGCCAGAAGGACGCGATCGGCTTCGGCCCGTTCTCGATCGAGTCGATCGACGCGGAGGCGAACCATCCGCTTGGCGCCGCTTATGGCGTGCTGCGCCAGCTGAGCCCCTATATTCTCGACGCACAGGGCACCGGGCGGATTGCCGGGTTCAAGCCGCATGCGCTGTATGACGAAACGCTGGTCTATGAACCCCAGGTACGCACCATCGGGGGCTACCGGTTCACCGTCGCGTTTGCCGACATCATCGCCCCCAAGGCCGGGCCCGACACGGGCAAGGCCGGCGGCATGATCATCCAGATCGGCCCGGAGGAATATCTGGTCGCCGGGCGCGGGATCACCGTGACGGCCAAGCCGGTCGGGCAAGGTCCGGCGCTCGCCGGATTCGCCACGGCCGAGGAAGGCGTGTTCGACGCCCAGGGACGCTGGGTGCGCGGCCGGCTGCTAAATGGCGACCAGACTCACCAGGGCCGGCACATCCGCCTGAACGACGAATGGCAGATCCAGCGGATCAAGCTCTACCGTTACGATTGACCGGCGCGGTCGGCACAGCCTGTCCTTCAAAGCAGCTTGTCGAGCGTGATCGGCAGGTCACGCACGCGCTTGCCGGTGGCGTTGAATACGGCGTTGGCGACCGCGGCGGCGACTCGGTGATGCCGATCTCGCCGATCCCGCGCGCGCCCAGCGGCGAGCGCGGATCGGGAATGCCGGTCCACATCACTTCGATCTCCGGCACGTCCAGGTGCACGGGCACGTGATAGTCGGCGAGCGTCGCGTTCATGATCCGGCCGCTGCGTTCGTCGAACAGCGTTTCCTCGGTCAGCGCCAGCCCCAATCCCATGATCATGCCGCCGCGGAACTGGCTGGCGGCGGTCTTGGGGTTGAGGATCGTGCCGCAGTCGAACGAGCCGAGCAGGCGGTCGACGCGGATCTCCCCGGTCACGTCGCTCACCCGCAGCTCGCAGAACATCGCCGAGGTGCTGTGCATCGCGAATTTGAGCATCTCGAGCGGGGCGCTGCCGGTGCCGGTGACGGTCACCGCGTCGCGGGCGGCGCGGGCCAGGATCGAGCGGTAGCTCTCGTGGCGCCCATTGTCCTCGGTCGAGGCGACTCCGCCGTCGATCAGCCGGACATCGGCCGCGCGCAGCCCGGCGAGTGGGCTGTCGTTGCCGGCGAGCCGAAGCAGCTCGCTCACGAGCTTGTCGGTGGCGGCCATGATCGCCGCGGCGATCGACACCGTCTGCGACGATCCCCCCGCCATCGGCCCTGCCGGGAGCGCGGAATCGCCCATGTCGAAGCGGACCGCCTCGACCGGCAATCCGAGCCGGTCGGCGGCATGCTGGACCTGGACGGTGGCAGTGCCCATGCCCATCTCCTGCGCCGACGAGGCGAGCGTGGCCGACCCGTCGCCGTGCAGCGTCAGCCGGACATTGGCGCCGGGCATCCGCGCATAGGGGAAGCTGCCGCTCGCGCAGCCCATGCCGATGCGCCATTCGCCCTCGCGGCGTGTGCCCGGGGTCGCCGCCCGCCGTTCCCAGCCGAACCGCGCCGCACCGTCGGCATAGGCCTTGGTCAGCGCGCGCTGCGAGAAGGCGTCGCCGTGGATCGGGTGGCGCTCGGGCTCGTTGCGGCGGCGCAGCTCGATCGGATCGATCGCCATCGCATGCGCGAGTTCGTCGACGGCGCACTCCACTGCGAAGGTGCCGATCGCCTCCCCCGGCGCGCGCATATAGGTGTTGGGAACGATGGCGAGGTCGATGTGGCGCTGGACGATCTCGAAGCTCTTAGAACTGTACAGCGCCCGCGCGCTCAGGCTGAACTGCTCCGGGCAAGCGCCGTAAGTCGGCATGATCGAATAGCCGGTATGTATCAGCGCAGTGAACCGGCCGTCGGCGTCCGCGCCGAGCGCGACGCGCTGCTCGGATGGCGTGCGCCCGCCGATCATGCGGTACACGCCCTCGCGGTCGAGCACGAGGCGGACCGGGCGCCCGGCCAGCCGCGCCGCCGCTATCGCTACGATCTGGTGGTCCCACAGGCCCTTGCCGCCAAAGCCGCCGCCCACAAACGGCGAAAGCACGCGGACCTGGCCGGGCTTTAGGCCGAACAGCTTCGCCAGCGCGTTGGCGCTGGGGGCGATCATCTGGGTGGCGTCGTGGACGAGCAGCGTGTCGCCGTCCCACGCGACCGTCACGCCGTGCAGCTCGATCGCATTGTGGTTGTGGCCGGGCGTGCGGTAGAGATTGTCCACCCGGTGCGCCGCGCGGCCAGCTCGCGCTCGGCATCGCCCACCGACACCTGGTTCTTCTCGATCAGGATTGACGCCGGGGTGCGCGCCTGCGCCTTGGCTTCGTCGAAGCGAGTCTTGGCGGGTTCGGCCGCATAGTCGATCTCGATCAGCGACGCGGCATGGTCGGCCTGTTCCTGGGTCTCGGCGAGCACCGCCGCGACCACCTGCCCGTTATAATGGACCGCGTCGTCCTGCAGGATCGGCAGGCTGCTGTTGCCCACTGCGGAGAGGTTGGTGACTCCGATCAGGGGGACCGGGCTGATGCGCGGCATGTTGCGATGGGTGACCACCAGGATCACTCCGGGCGCAGCCTCGGCGGCGGAGGTATCCAGGCGAGTCATCCGCCCGCGCGTGATCGTGGCGTGCACCAGGCTCGCATAGCAAAGCCCCTCCATCGCCACTTCGGCGGCGAATTGTGCCCGGCCACCGACCTTTTCAGGCCCGTCCAGCCGCGAACCCTGCCGACCGATAGCCGCACTGCGTCCGATCAGCGGATCGGGCTTCCCGCCCGGCAGCCACTGCGCCGGCACCCAGCCCAGCGCGGTCTTGACCGACGAAACGACGACGTTCTGCATCCGGCTCATCGGTCGTCTCCAGCAAGTTGCCCCAGCACGGCGGCCAGCGTGCGTGCCGCAAGTTCGATCTTGAAGGCGTTCCCCGGCAGCGGCGTCGCCTCGGCAAGTTCCGCTGCGGCCGCCGCGGCGAAGGCGTCCGGCGTAGCGGGGTTGCCGCGCAAGAACGCCTCCGCGCGGAGGGCACGCCACGGTTTGGTGCCGATGCCGCCAAAGGCGATGCGAACATCGTCGATGCGGCCATCCTGCATCGTCAGCCCTGCGGCGACCGACACCAGCGCGAAGGCGTAGCTCGCCCGGTCGCGAACCTTCCGATAGGACGAGCGCGCAAGCGTGGGTGCAGGCAGTTCGACTGCGACGATCACCTCCCCAGGCGAGAGCATGGTCTCCTGGTCCGGCCGATCGCCGGGCAAGCGGTGGAAGTCGACCAGCGGGATGACCCTCGCCCCGCCCTGCCCCGCGACATGTACCACGGCGTCGAGTGCGACCAGCGCGACGCACATATCGGACGGGTGGGTGGCGATGCAGTCGGGCGAGGCGCCGAGAACGGCGTGGTAGCGGTTGAACCCGCCGATCGCGTCGCACCCACTGCCCGGCACACGCTTGTTGCAGCGGGAGCCCGCGGCATCCTGGAAATAGAGACAGCGCGTCCGCTGCATGAGATTTCCGCCGACCGTCGCCATGTTGCGGATCTGCGCGGAGGCGCCGGCCAGCACCGCGCGCGCGAGCATGGGGTAGCGCTCGCGGACGATCGGATGCGCCGCCACGGCACTGTTGCGTGCCGAGGCTCCGATCATCAGCCCGCCCGCGGCACTCGGTTCGATGATGGTCGACACCATGCTGACATCGACCAGCCGGGTCGGCTGCTCGATGCCCTTGCGCATCAAGTCGATCAGGTTCGTGCCGCCACCGAGCAGGCGGGCAGCCGCATCGCCCGATGCGAGACCTGCCGCGTCTTGGAACGATCCGGCGCGAAGATACGTCACCGGGTTCATGCCACCCGCTCCCGCGCGACCTGGAGGATGGCATCGACGATGCCGTTATGCGCGCCGCATCGGCACAGATTGCCGCTCATCCGCTCGCGTATTTCCTCGCGCGAGATCGACGCATTCCCGGTCAGATCCGAAGTGACGTAGCTGGGCAGCCCAAGCTCGATCTCGCGGAGCATGGCGGTGGCCGCGCAGATCTGCCCCGGCGTGCAATAGCCGCATTGGAACCCGTCATGTTCGATGAACGCCGTCTGCAGCGGGTGCGGTTCGCTTTCGCTGCCCAGACCTTCGATCGTCGTGACCTCCCGGCCGTCGACCTGCACGGCCAGGGTCAGGCAGGAAAGCACGCGCTCGCCGTCGATCAGGACGGTGCAGGCACCACAGGCACCCTGATTGCAGCCGACCTTCGTGCCGGTGAGATGCAGCCGCTCTCGTAGCAGGTCGAGCAACGAGACACGGGCATCCTCGGGCGGCGCAACCGCTGCGCCGTTGATCATGATCGCCATCACCGTTCCTCCGGCCGGACGCACCAATCGCGTCCGCAGGGTTAGATACAACGAATTTCGTACTATTCAATCGTCGTTCGATGCAATCTTCTGGAGCATCCCGATCAGGCTGTCGCGTTCGGCAGTCGATAGCGGCTCCAACATCCTGTCGTAGAGCTGGCGATGCGCGGCGCGGATATCGACGACACATGCCTCTCCTTCGGCAGAGAGCGCCAGCGCGACGGCACGGCGATCGCCCTCCGCGCGCCGCCGCGCGAGCAGGCCGCGCTTGACGAGCCGGTCGGTAGCCGAGGTGATGGTGGTATTGGCCACGCCCAGGAAGCGTGCGACGTCGCTGGGGCCGCAGCCTGGCTGATCGGCGACGTAGAGCAGCGTCTGCTTGTCGAGCTCGTTCAGCGACTTGCCCGCGCCGGCGGCGTCGACCAGCTTGTACCGGCGCGTGAACGTGTCGAACACCGCGCCAAGTGCAGCAATCTGGTCGTCAGTCGGCTTCGTCATGAGGGCCGCATAGCGTGCTTCGCGCTCGGCTGGCCAGACTTGGCGGCAGTCTCCCCAAAGGTTCACTCCTGAACCTGGCGGAGGATGTTGCCGCAGTCACCGATCAGGAAGACAGCCAGGTATACGGCCCTACCAGCGTGCCGACAAAGCCCGTCGCGGTCTTCGTGCTGAGAAACCTGGCGTCCAGATCGCTTTTCAGCGTCTTGGAAGCGCCCGATTCCGCATAGAGGAAGGCCATCGTGCCGCCGTCCGTTCGGATCGTCAGGGTCACCGGCGCGCTTGTCGCCAGCGGGGCCGTCGCGATCAGCCGCTCCTTGCCGTCCTCGCTCGCATAGAGCGCGACGCACGCCTGTCCTTCCAGGCGCGTCACGCCGAAGAACAGGTAATTGCGATCGCTCTGCATCGCGGCCAGACCGGCCCTGTCGCCATCCTTGTCGGGTGTGAACCGCACCGTCGTGCTCATCGTCGCGCGGTGATGCTGCTGGCGGCGGGCGACGAACCCGGGAACGCCCGACAAGTCCCCCAGGCGGGCCCCGAATTGAGCACCAGATCGCCACCGTCGAGCCGGTAGAGCCGCGTCTTGGGCGTCCGCACCCCGATCCAGGCGAGGCCCAGTCGGGTGCCGTCGAATTCGTCGGCATAGGCGAAGTCGCCGCTGGTCGGCAGCGCCGCGCGGGGCTGGGCCGGCAGTCCGGGCTTGGGTGCGACGAACGGGATCGCCTTCCCCTTGGGCAGAATGATCGGCCATCCGTCGCGCCAGGTGACCGGGAGCAGGAAGGTTTCGCGACCGATATTGTAATAGTCGCCTGCATAGGGGCGCACCGCGAGGAAGGTGGCCCACCAATCGCCGTTCTGCGTCTGGACGAGCTTCGCATGGCCTGCCGAGGTGATCGGGTTCGGCCGGGTGGGATCCAGGTCGCGCTGCGTCAGGATCGGATTGCCGGCGAATGCGGCATACGGACCACGCAGCGTGCGGGACCGCAGCACGACCTGCGAATGGTTGACGCTGGTGCCGCCTTCGGCCGCGGTCAGATAGTACCACCCGCCACGGCGCAGGATATGGGGTCCTTCGATCCACACCGGCTTCTTGGTGATGTCGACGCCGCCGTTTACGAGCTGCGTCGATTCGCCGACCATCTTGCCCGTGCGCCAGTCGAACTCCTGGATCCAGATCGCGCGGTGTCCGTCATAGCGGGGCGGTTCGGCGGGCGCTCGGTTGTTGACGATATAGGCGCGGTCGCCCTCCCAATGGATTGACGGGTCGATGCCCTCGAACGGAAGCCAGGTCGGATCGGACCAGGGACCCGCGGGGTCCTTCGCCGTAATCACGAAGTTGCCGCCGCAGCCGACACAGGTGTTGGCGATGTAGAAGGTGCCGCCATGATATGAGATGTCGGGCGCGAACACCGCCTCGGACGTGCGCTTGCCCGTGAAATCCAGCTGCCCGGGACGGTCGATCGCGTTGCCGATCTGGGTCCAGTTCACCAGATCCTTCGACCGGAAGATCGGCAGCCCGGGGAAGTGCGCGAAGGAGGAGAGCACCAGGTAATAATCGTCGCCGACGCGCGTGACCGACGGGTCGGGATAATAGCCCGACACGATCGGGTTGCGATACTGCCCCGGCAACGCGGTTGCCTGCTCCTGGCTCTGTCCTTCATAGGCGAACCGGCTGAAGCGCGGGAGGTCGCTAGCCGCAGCCGAAGTGGCGGCCAGGGCGGCCGCAAGCGCAAGCAGACGAAGCACGTGTCTCTCCTTGTTCGTGCCGGATCCCGGCTTCGCGCGGAGCATAGGCAGCGATCGCGCATCCATGAAACCGCATTTCATTCACACGCGCGTTAGTGAACGTTGACAAGCCCCTGCGATCGCTGCAACCTCAGGATCAAGCCGGCACGCAGATGATCGGCAAACATGGAGAGAGAGAGCATGCGGGCATATCTTCTCGCGTCGGCATGTGCCGTCGCCGTCGCGACCGGCGTTTCGCCGGCGGCAGCGCAGAACGACCCTGCCACGACCGTCGAGCAACTCAGCCCCACCGCGCAGCAGGATGACGCGGAAGCGGGCCAGAACGAAGTCGTCGTCACCGCCACCCGTCGCGAAGAGCGGATCCAGGACGTGCCGATCAGCGTCACCGCCTTCCAGCAGGAAGAGCTGACCCAAAAAGGCATCGTCGGCTTCGAGGGGATCGCCCGCGAGACCCCGGGCGTGATCCTCAACCGCCCGACCCAGAACTTCAACAACTTCACCGCCCGCGGCATCGCCACCAACGGCTATAACGCCAATCTCCAGAGCTCAGTCGCGGTATACATGGACGAGCTGCCGATCTCGACGATCGGCAACACCACCGTGGTCGACCCGAACCTGTTCGACGTCGAGCGCGTCGAGTTCCTGCGCGGTCCGCAGGGCACGCTGTTCGGCTCGGGCTCGCTTTCGGGCGCCATGCGGATCCTCACCAAGAGCCCCGACCTCAACAATTTCGACACCTCGGTGCTGGTCGATCTCGCCCTCACCGGCTCGGACAGCTTCCGCCAGCGCTACAATGCGATGCTCAACATTCCGGTGGTGACCGACAAGCTCGCGATCCGCGCGGTCGGCTTCTACCGCAACGAGGAAGGCTATCTCGACAATGTCGGGACCGGCGTCCACAACTCGAACACGCTCAAGGACTATGGCGGTCGCGCGCTCGCTTTGTGGAAGCCCACCGACCGCCTGTCGATCCGCCTGCTCGGCTCGTACGAGAACAGCGATCCCGCCGATTCCTCGCTCACCAGCCCCTCGCTCGGCCGCGAGAAGCGCGTCTCGGACCAGCCCGACCGCTTCACCGGCAAGCAGACGATCCTCAACGCCACTCTCGAATACCAGGCCGATTTCGCGACGCTGACCAGCTCGTCGACCTATTCGGATTTCGACCAGCGCTTCTGGCTCGACCTGGCCGGCACCTTCCCCCGCCAGCCCGCTTACCCCGGCGCGCCGATCGCCTTCGGCCTCGACGCCAACGCCTATGACAAGGTGTTCGTCCAGGAGACCCGCCTCGCCTCGACCCTCGATGGCCCGCTCCAGTTCGTGGTCGGCGGCTTCTACCTCCACCGCCGCCGCGACGTGGACTATTTCTACCGCTCGTCGCTCGCCTTCCTGGCGGCGCGCGGCCTCACCGGGCTTCCCGACCAATATTACCAAAAGCAATATACCCATCAGATCAGCGAGGAACTCGCCGGCTTCGGCGAGCTGACCTACCGCTTCTCCGACAAGTTCTGGGTCACCGGCGGCATGCGCTACGGCCGCACCTCGGCACAGGGCTTCACCGAGGAGGGCGGCTATCTCGCCACCGCCTTCGGCCAGAATTACTTCACCTATGCGCTGCTCGGCATCCCGGTGAACTTCAACACCTTCACGCCCTATGCGGCAGTCGAGGGCGTCAAGGCATCGGGAACCAAACCGTCGTGGAAGGCCAGCGTCAGCTACAAGCCCAGCCAGTCGCTAACCACCTACGCCACCTTCTCCACCGGCTTCCGCGCGCCGATCGTCAACGCGTTCGCCGGGCGTCCCAGCCTGGTGAACCCCAACGACATCACCATCCCCTATGGCGCGGATTCGGACGACCTGAAGAGCTACGAAGTCGGCGCCAAGGCCCGCTTCCTGAACGGCTTGGTGACGATCAACGCCGCGGCGTATCTGATCGACTGGAGCAACATCCAGGCGCAGGCCAACCGCGTGTCGGACTCGGTCCAGTTCGCCACCAATATCGGCGCCGCGCAGAGCAAGGGCTTCGAAGTCGAGATGGGGATCATCCCGGCCAAGGACGTCTTCATCGGCTTCAACGCCGCATATAACGACGCCAAGATCACCAAGCTCAGCGCCGAGGAAGCCGCGATCTCGGGCGCGGTGCTCGGCCACCGCCTCTCGGCGCCCCGGCTCCAGGGCGCGATGTTCCTGTCCTACGGCTTCGACCTGGGCCGGGATACCAAGGGCACGCTGGCGGTGAACGCGCAATATGTCGGCTCGTACAACAGCTCGTTCCCGAACACGCCGGGCCTCCCCAACGTGCCGCTGTCGACCTTTGGCGAAACCGACGAATATGTGAACACCAATGTCAGCTTCGGCATGAAGCGCGGGCCGGTATCAGCGCAGCTCTATGTCGAGAATCTGTTCGACGATCACTCGGTGATCTACATCCACCCCGAGGCGTTCCTGGTCAGCCGGTTCGGCACGCTGCGCCCGCGCACCATCGGCATCCGTCTCGGCTACGGGCTTTGATCGGTGAGCGCCGCTTCCACCTCCTCGACGTCCGCGCCGGAACTCGACACCGCACGCGCGCGGCCGCCCTGGTTCGTGCTGGCGGCGCTCACCTTCGTCTACATCCTCAACTTCCTGGATCGCCAGCTGATCGGCATCCTCGCCAAGCCGATTCAGGACTCGCTGCAAGTCACCGATGGCCAGCTCGGGCTGATCGGCGGGCTGTATTTCGCGATGTTCTATTGCTTCATCGCCATTCCGGTAGGCTGGCTGGCGGACCGCACCAACCGGGTGCGGGTGCTCTCCCTCGCCTGCGCGATCTGGAGCGGCGCCACGACGGCCTGCGGCCTTGCCGCCAGCTATCCTCAGCTTGTGGCGGCGCGGATGATGGTCGGCTTCGGCGAGGCGGGCGGGGTTCCGCCGTCCTACGCGATCATCACCGACACCTACCCGCCGGGCAAGCGTGCGGCGGCGATCGGCATCTTCAATCTCGGACCCGCGATCGGCGCCGCCGCCGGCGTGGCCTTTGGCGCCTCGATTGCCGAGCGCTTCGGCTGGCGCATGCCGTTCATCGTCGTCGGCGGGATCGGCATCCTCACTGCCGTGCTGGTCTGGCTGTTCATCCGTGAGCCCGAACGCGGCGCGACCGATGCCGTGCGCAGCGGCGACGCGTCGGAAAAGGCTCTGTTCTGGCCGACGCTGCGGATGTTCTTCTCGCAGCCGATCCTGATGCTCGCGGCGCTGGGCAGCGGCGCCACGCAGTTCGTCACCTACGGCCTGGGCAATTTCGCCGTGCTGTTCCTGATGCGCGAAAAGGGGATGGTGCTGGGCGAAGTCGCAATCTGGTACGCGCTGGTGCTCGCGCTCGGCATGGGCGGCGGCATGGTGCTTTCCGGCCGCGTGATTGACCGCATGACCCGGCGGTCGCGCACCGGCTATGCGATCGCCCCGGCGGTATCGCTCGCCATCGCCATGCCCTTCTACCTCGCCTTTGTCTGGGCGCCGAGCTGGCCGCTCGCGCTGGTGCTGCTCGCGGTCGTGATGACCTTCAACTACTTCTATCTCTCGGCCTCGGTCGCGCTGGTGCAGGAGGAAGTGAAGCCCAACCAGCGGGTGCTATCCGGCGCGCTGTTGCTGCTGGTGATGAACTTCATCGGCCTCGGCCTCGGCCCCACCTGGGTCGGCGCGGCGAGCGACTGGTTCAAGGCGCAGGGCGACGCGCATGGCCTGCAATCGGCGCTCTACACGCTCACACCCTTCTATTTCCTCGCCATCGCGCTCTTCCTCTGGCTCGCGCGGTTGCTGCGCCGCGAGGGGCCCAACCCGGTCCAGGTTCCCGCATGAAACAGCTTCCCTCTGCCGCGTTCGCGGCATGCCTCCTCGCCGCCAGCCCCGCACTGGCCCAGTCGCCCATCGTCGATGCACCGGCGGGAAGGCTGGAGGGCAGCGCCGAAGGCACGCTCCGGCTGTTCAAGGGCATCCCCTATACCCAGCCGCCGGTGGGCGCGAAGCGCTGGCAGGCGCCGGCGCCGCTGCCGGCTTGGCCGGGCGTCCGCAAGGCGACCAGCTTCGGCCCCGCCTGCGTCCAGCCGCGCCCGAAGATCGCCGGCATCTACACCAACCCGCCCGAGCGGATGAGCGAGGACTGCCTGACGCTCAACGTCTGGGCGCCCAGGAACGCCGGCAAGCTGCCGGTGTTCGTCTGGATCCACGGCGGCGCGCTGGTCTCGGGCTACAGCCATGAGGGGATGTACGACGGCGCGCGCATGGCCGCGCGCGGCATGATCGTCGTCTCGATCAACTATCGGCTGGGCATCCTCGGCTACCTCGCCCATCCCGGTCTCAGCGCGGAATCGCCCGAGGGCATCTCGGGCAATTACGGCCTGCTCGACCAGATCGCGGCGCTCCGCTGGGTGAAGGACAATATCGGCGCGTTCGGCGGCGATGCTGCCAACGTCACGGTCGCAGGCGAATCCGCCGGCGGGCTGAGCGTGATGTACCTGATGGCGAGCCCGCGGGCGCGCGGCCTGTTTCAGCGGGCGATCGCCCAGAGCGCCTATATGATTTCCGCGCCAGACCTGAAGACGGCGCGCAACGGCACGCCTTCGGCCGAAGCGGCCGGCACGCTGGCGATGACCGCGCTCGGCGCCGCCGACCTTGCCGGCCTGCGGGCGATGGACGCCGAAAAGCTCACCAGCGATGCCGCGGGCAAGGGCTATGGCCCCTGGGGCACGGTCGACGGCAAGATACTGCCCCGGCAGCTGGCCGAGACCTGGGATCGCGGCGAACAGGCGCCGGTACCAATATTGGCCGGCTTCAACAGCGGCGAAATCCGCTCGCTGCGTGTCCTCCTCCCCCCGGCCCCCGCCGATGCCGCCGCCTATGAAACGGCGATCCGCGCCCGCTATGGCGATCTGGCGGACGCGTTCCTGCGCCTCTACCCGTCGAACGCGATCGGCGAGAGCATGCTCGCCACCACCCGCGACGCGCTCTACGGCTGGACCTCGACGCGCCTCGCCCTTGGCCAGACCGCGATCGGCCAGCGCGGCTATCTCTATCTTTTCGATCATGGCTATCCGGCTACCGACGACAACGGGCTGCACGCCTTCCACGCGTCGGAGATCCCCTATGTCTTCGGCACCGCCGGCCGCACCCCGGCGCTGTGGCCCAAGGTGCCGGACACCCCCGCCGAGCGACGGATGTCGGACGCGATGATGGGCTATTGGTCCTCCTTCGCGAAGACCGGCACGCCCGCCGCGAACGGCCAGCCGACGTGGCAGCCCTATGGCAAGGAAGGGCATTATATGGCCTTTGCCCAGGCGCCGCGCCCGGGCACCAAGCTGTTCCCCGGCATGTTCGCGCTGCACGAGGCGGCGGTCTGCCGCCGGCGCGCCGCCGGCGATCAGCCCTGGAACTGGAACACCGGCATCGCCTCTCCCGTGCTCAAGAAGACGGAAGGGTGCCGATGATCGACGGGAGCATGCAGGATTATCCGCTCACCCTCGACAAGTTCCTGGATCACGCCGCCAAATGGCACCCGCATGCACAGGTCGTCACTGCGTGTGAGGACGGCGCCAGCCAGCGGATCGGCTATGCCGAACTGCGGACGCGGGCGCTGGCGGTTTCCTCGATCCTCGCGGATCTCGGCACGCGCCTGGGTGACCGCGTCGCGACGCTCGCCTGGAACAGCCAGGCGCATGTCGAGGCCTGGTACGGCGTGATGGGCATGGGTGCGGTCTGCCACACCCTCAACCCGCGCCTCACTGCGGTCCAGCTTGCCGCGATGCTCCGCCAGTCGCAGGCGAAGCTGCTGATCGCCAGCGCCGACCTGCTGCCGCTCGCCTTGCGGATCGTCGAGGAAGGCGCGCCGATCGGCCAGATCCTGGTGATCGACGGCGATGCCGGTGTGACCGCAACTCCGACGCGGATACCCGTCAGCGCATTGGCGCCGATGATCGCGACGGCGTCGTCCGACATCGCCTGGGGCGGCTTCGCGGAGACGACGCCGTCCGGCCTGTGCTTCACTTCGGGCACCACCGGCGCGCCCAAGGGCGTCACCTACACGCACCGCTCGAGCTTCCTCCATACCCTGCGCCTGCTTCAGGTCGACGTCATGGCGATCTCGGGCGGCGACGCGGTTCTCGCGGTGGTGCCGATGTTCCATGCCAATGCCTGGGGCTTGCCCTTCGCGCTTCCGGCCGCCGGCGGCAAGCTGGTGCTGCCCGGCCGCTATAATGACGGCGCCAGCCTGGCGCGGCTGATCGCGTCGGAAGGCGTGACCGTCGGTGTCGGCGTGCCGACCGTCTGGCTCGGCGTCGCCGAGCATCTCGAGGCCACCGGGGGCACCCTGCCCTCGCTGAAGCGGATCATCGTCGGCGGCGCGCCGCTGCCGCCGGCGCTGATGGAGCGGATCGAACAGCGCCTAGGCGTCACCGTCCAGACCAGTTGGGGCATGACCGAGCTGTCCCCCTCGGGCACCGTCGCGCTGCCGGGCGACCCGCAACGTTCCGCCGCCTATTCCGGCAAGCCGGCGATCGGCGTGGACCTCCGCCTCACCGATGCCGATGGGCGGCCGCTGCCCGATCAGCGCGGCCTCGAGGGGCATCTGCACGTCCGCGGCGCCGCCGTGATCGAACGCTATTTCGGTCACGACGAAAGCGCCACCGACGCAGAGGGTTGGTTCGCCACCGGCGACCTGGCCCGCATCGAAGCCGATGGGAACCTGATCATCACCGGGCGCGCCAAGGACCTGATCAAGTCGGGCGGCGAGTGGATCAACCCTGCCGAGATCGAGGCGGTCGTCGGCGCGCTTCCGCAAGTCTCGCTCGCCGCCGTGATCGGAAGGCCGGACGCGAAATGGGGCGAGCGTCCGCTCCTGCTGGTCGAGGTGCGCGCCGAGCAGGACGTGAGCGACGAGGCGCTGCTCGCCTCGCTTCGTGGACGGGTCGCACCGTGGTGGATACCCGATGCGGTCGTTCGCCTGGCAAGCATGCCGCTGGCACCGACGGGGAAGATCGACAAGGTTCGCTTGCGCTCGCAATATGCGCATGCGTGAGCGCTTCCGCGCGGCTTGACGCCCGCACGCGCAGGACCGAAGAACATTCGCGTGCAAGAGAATGTCAAACCCGCGCGACGCTCCAAAAAGGCCGAACAGCGCGCCGAAACCATGGATCTGATCCTCGACTCCGCCGAGTATCTCTTCTCCAAGCATGGTCTCTACGGCGTCACGCTCAAGGACGTCGCCAAGCGCGTCGGCGTCCACCACACGCTGTTGAACTATTATTTCGAAGACAAGAACAAGCTTTTCCAGGCGGTGTTCGCCCGCCGCGCGGTGGTGACCAGCGAGCGGCGGATGCAGGCGCTCGACGATTATGAGGCGCTCTGCAAGGACACGCCGACCGTCGAGGGCGCGCTGCGCGCCTTTCTCGATACCGATCTCGATCTGTATATCGAGGGGGGAGAAGCCTGGAAGAACTATGCCGCGCTGGGCGCACAGGTCGCCAACACGCCGGAGTGGGGTGCCGAGCTGATGGACGAGCATTTCGATCCCGTCGTGCTGCGGCTGATCGCACTGCTCAAGAAAGCCCTGCCCGACTGCGCGGAACAGGACATTTTCTGGGGCTATCACTTCGTGACCGGCGCCTTGATGCTCACGCTCGCGCGCACCGGCCGGATCGACAAATTGTCGCACGGATTGTGCAAATCGGACGATTTCGTCGCGGTTAAGGAGCGAATGGCGTCGTTTATGGCGGCCGGTTTCCTCGAAATCTGCAAGCCGGCGCGCTGAAATCGTTCATTCACTCTCTTGTTAGTGAAATTGGGTTGCGGTACGCTCCGGCAAAACAAGGAGAGGCACCGTTGATGGAACTGGAAGGTCGCGTAGCGCTCGTCACAGGCGCAGGCGGGGACTCGGGCGCGCACGCTCTCTACCTCGCCAGCAAGGGCGCGAAGCTGGTCGTCAACGATGTCTCCGAAGAGAGTTCCGCTCGGGTCGCATCCGAGATCGAGGCGGCGGGAGGGCAAGCAATGCCCGCCGCCGCCTCGGTAACCGATGAGCTCGGCGTCAACCAGATCGTCAACCAGGCTCTGGAACGCTGGAATCGCATAGACATTCTAGTCAACAACGCCGGCATCCTGCGCGACAAGAGCTTCGCCAAAATGACCATGGACGAGTTCCGCCTGGTGGTGGACGTCCACCTGATGGGCGCCGCCATCTGCTCCAAGGCGGTCTGGGAAATCATGCGCAGCCAGCTTTATGGCCGCATCGTCATGACCACCTCGTCGTCGGGTCTCTACGGCAATTTCGGCCAGGCCAATTACGGCGCTGCCAAGATGGCGCTGGTCGGCCTCATGCAGACCCTGGCTATCGAAGGTGAGAAATACGGCATCCGCGTCAACGCCCTCGCCCCCACTGCCGCGACTCAGATGACTCACGGCGTCCTGTCCGACGAAAGCCTGACGCATCTCGACCCGAGCCTGGTGAGCCCCGGCTTGCTCGCACTCGTCGGCGAAGCCGCGCCGACCCGGGCGATCCTGTGCGCCGGCGCCGGCCATTTCGCGCGGGCGAACGTCACGCTCACCGAAGGCGTGTTCATCGGCAGAGGTGAGAATTCCGGCGAACAGCTCGTGAACCAGTGGGACGCCGCAAGCGACCGGACGGGCGAGATCGTTCCGGCATACGGCTTCTTACAGGCCGAACGGGAACTGGCGAGTGCCGGCTCGTCCAGCGAAGCGATGGCAGTCACACGCTGACGAACCATATTGGCGCTGCCGCGTAAGCCACTGGACTTCTGCGCTGTCGGGCTTATGTACCGATCATTATGAAAATGGGTTGCGCAGTAAGAGGTCGCCCGCGCGAGTTTGATCCGGAGACGGCGCTCGCCGCGGCGCTTCGCGTCTTCTGGAGCAAGGGCTATGAAGGCGCGTCGCTCAGCGACTTGACGGAGGCTATGGGGATCACCCGGCCCAGCCTGTACGCCTCGTTCGGCAACAAGGAAGCGCTCTTCAAGATGGCGCTCGATCTCTACGAGCGCGAGAAACTCGACTATATCGGCGAGGCACTGAAAGAGAGGACGGCGCGTCAAGTCGCCGAGCATCTTTTGCGCAGCGCGCTCGAGATGCAGATGAGCAACTGCGATCCGAAAGGCTGCATGGGCGTGATCAACGCCGTGGCCTGCGGAGCCGAAGCCGAATCGATACGCGCGGAAGTGATCGAACGCGGACGCCTGGCCAAGCACGGGATTATCGCTCGGTTCGAGCGCGCGAAGGCGGAGGGCGACCTTCCGGCCGACAGCGACGCCGTAGGACTGACCAGCTATCTGACGGCGATCATGCAGGGACTTGCCGTCCAGGCTGGTGCGGGCTTCCTGCACCGACCTGAAGGCGCTGATCGACACCAGTCTGGCGATGTGGCCTGGTGGCAAGAATTAGCCGCTCGTTTCGGGATCGACAAAAAATACCGTACGGTATAAAAAGCAGTTGACCGGCGGCCGAGCTCTTTCTATACCGTGCAGTATAGAAGATCGGGAACTACCGCAGCGCTGAACGGGACGATGTCACCAGGCGGCGCTTCAGCAGAAGGATGAGAGGGCGAGTAGCGGGCCGTGGGATATGTCCTGCGCGGCCAGTCTCCTCGCGCCTCGTCAAGACAATGACCAGCAGGCTGGTGGAAGGGGTTCCACGCAGCGCGAGGACGTGCGCCTCGCCTGGTCGGACAGGAGGAAGCGAGACATGGCGTATCTGAACTTTAGCGAATTGCAGGGCAGCCCCGTTGCTGCGCCCGCCGATGTGATGGCTGCCGCCGGCCTGAGCGCGCTCGAATGGTCGGTCGTAGCCCTTGCTCAGAAGGATCGGCTCTCCAGCCTGAAGACCCCTGGGCGCATGTCGATGGCAATGGGCGTGATCTTCGGCAAGCAGAGCGCCAACCCGCAACTGGCGGATCCCAGGCTGGAGGCACTACGCCGGATGTCCGTGCTTGCATGGCATCACGGCTTTGCCGTGCCACGCCACGAAATCCGCCAATTCCACGAAGCCGGCTTCACTGCGGACCAATATGAGATGCTGCTTGCGAGCGTGAGCCAAGGCCGCTCGGCCCTGAATCAGGGGAACCGGATCCGATGAATATGATCTCGCGCGTACAAAATGAAGAAGTTGCTCGCGATGGCACGTCTCCGCGGCTGAAACCCTGGCAGCGGGTTGGGCTGATCGCCGTACCGGTGGCGCTTGTCGCCGCCGGGATCGGTATTGCCTATAAGGATGCGCCTGCTGCCGCAGCGGCTCCTCCGCCGCCGGTGGTCACGGTCGCGTCGCCGCTGGTCCGCGAGATCAACGAGTGGGACGATTATGTGGGCCGTTTCGAGCCCAGCCGTTCGGTGGAAGTCCGCCCGCGCGTTTCCGGCGCAATCACGGGCGTACATTTCACCGATGGTGCTGTCGTGCAGAAGGGCCAGTTGCTCTTCAGCATCGATGCGCGCCCCTTCGCGGCGGCGCTGGCGGAGGCGCGGGCTGGACTGGCAAGTGCTCAGAGCGATCTGGTCCTTGCACGCACCGATCTGGCGCGTGCGCAGCGCCTCGTGGCGGTCGAGGCGGTTTCCAGAAGCGATGTCGAGCGGCTTCAAGCACGCGTTCGCGCCGCTAATGCCTCGGTCGCCGCGGCCCAGGCGCGGGTGCGCAGCCGCGCACTGGATGTGGAGTTCACGCAGGTGCGGGCGCCGATCTCGGGACGTATCTCCGACCGTCGCGTCGATCCGGGTAACCTGATCGCAGCGGGCGAAGGGCAAGCGGGTTCGCTTCTCACTACGATCAACGCGCTCGACCCGATCTACTTCACCTTCGACGGGTCCGAGGCGCTGTTCCTGAAGACGAAGCGCGCGCGCGAATCTGGCGCGCAAGCCTCGCCGATTCAGATCCGCCTTCAGGACGAGACCGACTATAAGTGGAACGGACGGCTGGACTTCACGGACAATCGTCTTGATCCGCGATCGGGCACTATCCGTGGACGAGCGGTGCTGAGCAACCCGGGCCTGTTCCTGACGCCCGGCATGTTCGGCAACATGCGGCTTTCGGCTGGCGGTACCAGCCAGGCGCTGATGGTACCCGATGCGGCGATCCAGACCGACCAGGCCCGCAAGCTGGTGCTCACCGTCGCCAAGGATGGTACCGTCGCACCCAAGCCGGTGGTGTTGGGCCCTGTCGTCGACGGGCTCCGCGTCGTTCGCTCCGGCCTCACTCCACAGGACCGCGTGGTCATCGCTGGATCGCAGATGGCGATGCCAGGCGCAAAGGTTCAGCCGAAGCCCGGCAGGATAGCGCCGGCACAAGCGGTCCAGGCGCCAGCATTCACGGCACCGGTCACGGGCGAAGCCACCTTCGCCCGGTGACCCGTCAGCCGCCGGGGGTCCCCAATGCCCGGCGGCTGACACCCTTTTCAGATCCCTTTCACGAGGAGTGGCCCGATGCGCCTCTCGCGGTTCTTCATCACGCGCCCGATCTTCGCGGCAGTTATTTCGGTGATCATCACGATCATCGGCGCGATCGCCTATCTGGCGCTGCCGATCTCCCAATATCCCGACATCGTGCCGCCTACGGTCACGGTCACCGCCAACTATCCCGGCGCGTCGGCCGAAACCGTTGCCGAGACCGTAGCCGCGCCGATCGAGCAGGAGATCAACGGCGTCGACGACATGCTCTACCAGTCGTCGCAATCGACCGGCGACGGCACGGTCACGATTACGGTGACCTTCAAGTCGGGCACGGATCTCGATTCCGCGCAGGTGCTGGTGCAGAACCGCGTCGCCGTCGCGGTTCCGCGGCTGCCGCAGGAAGTGCAGCGGCTCGGCGTGGTGACGCGCAAGACCACGCCGGACTTCCTGATGGTGGTCAACCTGATCTCTCCCGACAACTCGATCGACCGCAGCTACATCTCCAATTACGCGCTGACGCAGGTCAAGGATCGCCTCGCGCGGATCGAGGGCGTGGGTGACGTCCGGATGTTCGGCGCACGCGATTATGCGATGCGCGTGTGGATCGATCCAGGCCGCGCTGCGGCGCTGAACCTCACCGCGGGCGACATCGTCCAGGCGCTGCGTTCCCAGAACATCCAGGTCGCTGCCGGGACGCTCGGCCAAGCCGGTGCGACACCGACCGGCAACGCCTTTCAACTGAGCATCGAAACGCAAGGCCGCCTCAAGGATCCGAGCGAGTTCGGCCGGGTTGTCATCCGCACCGACGCCGACGGGCACCAGGTACGCGTGAGCGACGTTGCCCGTGTCGAGTTGGGCGCGGCCGATTACTCCTCCAACACGTATCTTTCGAACCAGCCGACCGTCATCCTGGCCGCGTTCCAGCGCCCCGGCTCCAACGCGCTCGCTGCCGCTCAGGCGATCGAGCACGAGATGGAGACGATCTCGAAGGACTTCCCCAAGGGACTGGAATATCGGGTCATCTACAATCCGACCGAGTTCATCGCTCAGTCGATCGACGCGGTCTATCACACATTGGGCGAGGCGATCCTGCTCGTCGTCCTGGTGGTCATCGTCTTCCTCCAGAAATGGCGCGCGGCGATCATCCCGGTGGTTGCGATCCCGGTCTCGCTGATCGGCACAATGGCCGTGCTGCTGCCGCTCGGCTATTCGCTTAACAATTTGTCGCTGTTCGGCCTGGTGCTGGCGATCGGCATCGTCGTCGACGACGCGATCGTCGTCGTGGAGAATGTCGAGCGTAATCTCGCAAAAGGCATGAGCCCGCTCGATGCGGCGCGCACCTCTATGGACGAAGTCTCTGGAGCGTTGGTCGCCATCGTGCTGGTGCTGCTCGCGGTGTTCCTGCCGACCCTGTTCCTCAACGGTCTGTCGGGTGCGTTCTACAAGCAGTTCGCCGTCACGATCTCGGCCGCCACTGCGATTTCGCTGCTGGTGTCGCTCACCCTTTCCCCTGCTCTGGCCGCGCTGTTGCTGCGCGGGCATGAAGGCGAGCCGAGGGGGCGGATCGGCCGTATCACGCAACGTGGGGCCGACATGTTCAACCGCGGTTTCGAGCGGATGAGCCATGGCTACTCACGCCTAACTCTCGCGCTTGTCACGCGTCCGAAGCGCATGATGGTCGCTTATGTCGGCCTGATCGCCGCGACGATCGCGATGTTCTGGGCCACCCCGGTCGGGTTCATACCGGCGCAGGATCAAGGCTATTTCCTGACCGTGATCCAGCTGCCGCCGGGCTCCTCGCTGGAGCGCACCGACGAAGTGATGCGCAAGGTCGTCGCGCGGATCCTGCCGATCAAGGGCGTCAAGGGGTCGGTCATGCTCGCCGGCTTTGATGGTCCGTCACAGACGCTCGCGCCCAACAGCGCCGCTGCCTATGTCCCGCTTCAGTCGTTCGAAGAGCGCAAGAAGCTGGGTGTCACCTACGCCGGCATCATGGACGAAGCGCGCAAGCGCACCGCCGACATCAACGAGGCGATGCTGCTCGTCGTGCCCCCGCCCCTTATCCAGGGTATCGGCTCTGCTGGCGGCTATCGCATGATGGTCGAAGACCGCAGCGAGCACGGCTACGAGGCCCTCGGCCAGACCGCGTTCGGGTTGATCGGCAAGGCCAATCAGACCGAAGGTCTTCAACAGATCTACACCTTCTTCAACACCGCGACGCCGCGGGTCTTCGCCGATATCGACCGGCGCAAGGCGGACATGCTCGGGGTGCCCCCAGAGCGCGTGTTCGAGGCGCTCAACGTCTATCTCGGCTCGGCGTTCGTGAACGACTTCAACATGCTCGGCCGCACCTACCGCGTGACCGCTCAAGCGGACGCGCCGTTCCGTGCCACCGAAGCGGACATCGCCAACCTCAAGACCCGCTCCAACTCCGGCGCGATGGTGCCGATCGGTTCGGTCTCGACCTTCGAGAACAAGACGGGGCCGTACCGCGTGACACGATACAACCTGTTCCCGGCCGTCGAAGTCGATGGCGACACCGCGCCGGGCTATAGCTCGGGCCGATCGCTGACGACCATGGAGAAGCTCGCGAGCGAGTTACCGCCCGGCTATGAGGCCGAGTGGACCGGCATCGCCTATCAGCAGAAAATGGCGGGAAGCACGGCGGGGCTGGTGTTCGGGTTGGCGGTGTTGTTCGTCTTCCTCGTACTGGCCGCGCAGTATGAAAGCCTGACCATGCCGCTCGCGATCATCCTGATCGTGCCGATGTGCCTGCTTGCGGCAATGGGTGGCGTGATGATCCGGGGGATGGACAACAACGTCCTTACCCAGATTGGCCTGGTCGTGCTGATCGCACTGGCAGCTAAAAACGCGATCCTCGTGGTCGAATTCGCCCGGCAGGCCGAGCTAGAGGATGGTCTATCACCAGTAGCAGCCGCAGTCCGTGCGGCGCATGACCGGCTGCGCCCGATCCTAATGACGTCGTTCGCCTTCATCCTCGGCGCAGTGCCGCTGCTGATCGCGACCGGTGCAGGTGCCGAGTTGCGCCAAGCGCTCGGCACGGCGGTGTTCTTCGGGATGATGGGCGTGACCGCGTTCGGCCTGCTCTTCACGCCGACCTTCTACGTCGTGTGTCGTGCCCTTGGCGATCGCCTCGCAAGCCGCCGTTCGCGCAAAGCGAATACCGGCCACGGCGACACTCAACTCCAGCCCGCTGAATAAGGAGGGCATGATGCGTATCATTCTTGCAACGACGTCGGCGCTGGCGCTTGCCGCCTGTGCCGCAGGCCCCGACTATGTCGCACCCAAGCCTCCCCAGACGGCAGGTGGGACATTTGTGGCCACCAACCCCGCGGTCACCGCAGAGGCAGTCCAAGGCGACTGGTGGCGGCTCTACCAAGATCCCGTGCTCGACCAACTTGTGGCCGATGCCCTGGCCGCGAACACCGACGTACGTGAAACGGTGGCCCGCATCGAACGCGCGCGCGCGTTGTTGCGCGGAGCCCGCGCCGACCGGCTTCCGCAGGCGAGCCTGGGTGCAGGCGCCAATTATGGACGACAGCCCGAAGCACAGCGGTTCCCCGGAGCCCCGCGCGAGAACTGGCAAGTCGATGTCGGGCTGGACGTCAGTTATGAGGCTGACCTGTTCGGGCGGCTCTCACGAGGGGTAGAGGCCACGCGAGGGGACCTGGACGCTGCGATCGCCGATGGAGATGCGGTGCGCGTCATCGTCGTGGCGGACACCACGCGCGCTTATGCCGACGCGGCTTCGGCCGCTGAACGTCTGCGCGTCGCCGAGCGCATCGTGCAATTGCTCGACAAGTCGCTCGACCTGACCGAGCGCCGTCGCAGCCTCGGCAGCGGAACGCGGCTGGATACGGCCCGGATCGGCGCCTTGCGGAACGAACGCCAGGCGCAGGTGCCGGCGCTAAGAGCCGAGCGGGACGCAGCGCTGTTCCGGCTGGCGATGCTTACGGGTCGCACGCCGGCCGAGCTGCCGCAGCTTGCGGCTGCGCGAACGACGACGCTCCGCCTGGATCAGCCGATCCCCGTCGGCGACGGTGCGGCCCTGCTAGCCCGTCGCCCCGACATTCGGGCCGCCGAGCGCCGGCTGGCGGCGGCAACCGCGCGCATCGGCGTAGCCACGGCCGACCTGTACCCGCGCATCACCCTTGGTGCGTCGGGCGGCTCCACAAGCACCACGTTCGGCGATGTTTTCGGCGCGGGACCTTTGCGGTGGCTGGTGGGCGGATTGATCAACTGGGCAGTCAATCCGGGACCCGCTCGTGCACGCGTCGCTGCAGCGGAAGCCGGCAGCAGGGAAGCGCTCGCCAGCTTCGATGGGACAGTGTTGCGCGCGTTGCAGGAGACCGAAACGGCATTGTCCGCGTACGGCAACGCACTCGAGCGCCGCACCGCGCTTCAAGCCGCGCGCAACGAAGCCGAGGCCGCAGTGAACATCGCGCGCGCGCGGCAGCGTGAGGGCGACATAGACTCGTTGGCGCTGCTCGATGCCGAGCGCACGTTCGCCGACGCCGAGGCGACCTTGGCGGCTGCGGACGCGTTCATCGCCGTCACCCAGATCGACCTGTTCCGGGCGCTCGGCGGCGGATGGCAAGCATGAAGGTGGTCGTGGCTTCCCCAAGGCCCGCCGGTGCGCGTCTACCGCAATCGCGCCTTGAGCAGCGGGCGGAACAGATAGTTCAGCACGCTGCGCTTGCCGGTGAGGAAATCTACTTCGGCCACCATCCCGGGATGATCGGCAGAATCTCACCTGAACCGGCATGATACCCTCCTCGCTGCAAGAGGAGGGTGTCGATTTCGTCATGCATCGCGGCAAGGTGGCGAAGGAACGATCCGGCGCCATGTGACGAAAAGCCTGGCCGCATAGAGGCGCGGCGGTGTGGGGCGTGCGGTGGGCACAAAAAAGCCGCCGCGGGGGTCCCGAGGCGGCTTGTGTTTGGTTGCGGGGACAGGATTTAGCGACGGTAATCTGAGCCCTCAAGTGATTGATGCTCAAGAATATTTCTCTCGCGCACGGCGGGGATACCCCCTCCTGTACCCCCACTTGGCCAGAGATGCGGTGAGACGCTCCAATACAGCGCTGATCTGAGACCAGCCACCTGCCCTGCACGAGCTAGCGGCTATTTTCAGACGTTGCTGCTCTCTCACGGTGAAAACACGAGTTCGATTCTCGTAGGGGTCACCATCGTCAAGCGGAAAATGGCAGAAAACCGCCACTCCGGACGATTTGACTGAAGTCGTCCCCACTTTTCGTCCCACATTTTCTCGCGGCTTCAGTGGCATGAATTGACATGCCGTCGGACAGCGTGTGCGATTTTTTCCCGCAGCTCGATATCTTCATCGACCGCTTTTAGGCCACTTACGGACTGACCGGTTGCAGCGTCCAAATGGACCGAAGCGGACGCTGGCCGGCGGAACTCAATCAGCGGGTCCTTGGTTCGAGCCCAAGTGCGTACACCACCTTTTCAATGACTTAACGCCCACTGCAGCCGCAGTCAGATGCCAAGGTAGCGCTTCAGGTAGCGGACGCCTTGCGACGCCCTGAGACGTTTCGTGCTGGATTGATGCGATCCCACAATTCTTCCCGGCTTTTGCGGAACGCAGCGGCATGCCTTGGCGCCCGCAAGCGCGCCTTCACCGCATGCCGTGCGACACGCCTCCTAGCCACGAGCGAGATTAGTTGACTGGATAGCAGAGGTTAGCAATCAGCTTGTGACCCGTGCGTTACTCATACAGGCACTCACGCCGCCGACCAGAGCGAAGGACAATGGCTTGACCGCCTCAAAATCGTTCGCGGTACAGAACTTTCGACACGAGGCAGGAGCCTTACTTCGGCAATGGCTTACGTCGGACGAGAGCGACGTGCTTGCATCGGTCGACCGGCTGGGGGCGCATGCGATATGGGCCGCCAGCGAAACGAGCGCTCGGCTGGATCGCAGCGTCGCCTCGCCTCGGTTTGCAGAGGGAATTCTGAAAAGCCTCCAGACCCTAGCGATGAATCTGAACGCACCGACCAAGCGCAATACGCGATCTTTGTTCGGGCGTGGCGAAGCGGACGAGGCAAACGTGCAACGTCGGATTGAGGCATTGGTCGAGAGCCTTGAGCGTGAGCGCGACACGGCTGCCCTATCGCTGATCACGATCGAGAGCGACAGCAAGAAGCTGCATGCCGCTGCTGAGGGACTCGACAACGTAGTAGCGCTGATCCGCGCTTGCGCTGTGATGGTCGAAGCGGCGGGACGCGAACTACGGTTTGATAGGCCGGACCGAGCCCGGTTTTTCAGTGAGACGGTGGCCGCGCGGCTGCTCGCGCGCGAGCGGGATGTCGTCACCCAAACCGCAGTGACGCAGCAGGGAATGCTCACGCTGCAATTACTGCTCGAAGGGCAGACTGCGCTTGCGCAAGCGCTGGGCCGCGCGCGTGACACCAGCATCGCTGCGCTGCGCACCGCACTCGCCACGCGGCGCGCGGTGGCGGAAAGCCAGGGCATAGCGCGCCAGGCCGATGCACTTGAGCGGACCGCACGGGCGGCCGGGGATGCTCCAGCGCGCGGTGATCTCCAGCGTGCCCTCGACGATGCGGTCGACCAGGCGCGCCGCGCGATCGACGCCGCGCGAGCGGCGCAGCGCGGCACTGCCCTCTAGCGCGAGTACGATTCGATGCTCTAGCGTGCGAACTAACGCATGCGAGTGGAAAATCGATTGGCTGGATTTCTGGACAGATTGGCCGGTTGGCTTAGTAGGCCGGTGCCCGCCGCGCCGACATCCGCGAGCAGCGCACCGCCCGTACCACAGATCTCCGCCGAGGATCCCCGACTGCCTGACGCGTCGCGCCTGCTAGTCGCGCGGCTGCTAGCGCTGGTTGCCGATATCGAAGCGCGAACCCAGGACGACGCGCTGATGGTTTCAGCGCTAACCGAAGTCCGCCAGATGCGCGACAGCCATCTGCCGCGGCTAATCGGCAGCTATGCCGAGATCCCAGCGAGCCATCGCGCCGAGATCTTCCGCACCACCGGCCGGTCGGCGAGCTACAACCTCAACCAGGGATTCGAGAAGATGATCGCGCGGCTCGAGACGCTGTCGCGCAGTCTGGCGCAGGAAGATATCGACAGCTTCGCCGACAATCTCCGCTTCATTGAGCACCGCTACGGCAAGGACGATCCGCTGCCTTAGGGCTCAGTCGAGCCGCATCGTCGGGGTCAGCCACACCGTGCCGTGCCCGTTGAACTGATAGACCAGCCCCTCACCACTGCGCCACGCGTTGCGCAGCCCGCGGACCAGCGGCCGCAGCTCGACCTGCAGCCCGGCCGAATACATCAGCATCAGATCGCCATCGACGATCAGTTCTTTCTGTCCGTCGAGCTCGATCACCTCGATCTCGTCGACCGGCACCGGGGCCTCGACGACGAACGCGCCCGCACCGGTCAGCTTGGGCTGCATCAGCCCGTTGCCCGAGAGGATGCCCTGCACCGAGCGATGGACGTGGGTGGAGACGGCAATGTTGGCGTCGCAGGCGTAGAAGGCGCCGTCATCGAGGATCAGCGAGTCTTGCGGTCCCTCCATCGCGGCGAGGATGAAGTGCTTTGTGGTGATTTCGGTCCACACTTCGCCATGCCCAGCATAGCGCGTCGCATAGGCGCTTTCGCCCGAACCCGCCGACGTCATCGCACGCTGGAAGAAGCCGCCAGCGCCGGCATTCTTCTGCATCTCCACCTGGAGCTTTCCATGGGCATATTGCAGCGCGCCCGGTTCGAGCAATGCGGCACCGCCGTCGAGTACAATCCGGACCTGGCGCGCCGTTGCGGCATGCGGCGGGTGGAGGTGGATCGCCGGGGCGCTGGCGCTGCCGCCCGTGGCTGCTGCCGGCGCCGCGACGGGCTTGCCGAGCGCATAGCTTTTACGCAGCAACTGATGGACCTCGAAGCGGACGCCGGCGCCCTGCTGCTCGTCGAGCTTGATGCGAAAATCGCTCACTGATCGGCTCCTGAAACAAGGCGCAAGGTCGAGGATATGGGATCGGTAACGCCATAGAGCGCGGCGCGGTCGAGCAGCCGCTTCGCCCAGGCGCGGTGCGTCGCCGGTTCGCACATCACGCCGTCACGCGCGAACACCGCGGGTGCGTCGTCGGCGAGCATCAGCTGCGCTTCCTCAACCTGCTCGGCCGGCACGGCAAGCGCGGACTGGATCACCGCAACTTGACCGGGGTGGATCGCCGTCTTGGTGAACAGGCCATGCTCGATATCGCGCGCGATCTCGTCGCGGAGCAGCGCGGCATCGGCGAATTGCTCGAGCACCGGCGCGCTGAGTGCGAACCCCCAAGGTGCGAAGCTCGCGACCAGACTGGCGATGATGCTGCCCAGCGGCCCCTCATACGCCGTGCGCCCCACCGTCCGGCGCAGCCCCATCGCGCGGAGAAGATCGTTGCCGCCGATCCGCAAGGCCAGGATGCGTTCCTGCACGCCTAGCAATTGGTCGCGGAGCCGGCGCATTTCGAACGGGTCGCACGCCTCGCGCGTCTCGAGCGTCGGCATCAGCCGGTGGCGATCGAGATAGGGCAAAGCCAGATAGGCGGGCATGGTATCGGCATGCGCCTTGGGCAGCACGAAGCCGTCGAGCCGCTCGGCACCGGGCATGCAAAGCACATGTTCGAGCATCGCCGCACTGCGCGGGCGTACGAATAACAGCGGATCGCCCGGCTGCGGCAGTCGCGCCGCCAGCGTGCGCAGGAAAGCGGAGAGGCGAGCCAGCGCAGCGGGCACATCGCGCTCGAGTACCGCGTCCTCAAGACACAGCACCGCCGAGCGCAGCCCCGCGATGCGCTGTGCGCCGAACAGTGCTTCGGCCAGGTCGTCGCGGGTGCACGGCATGTACAGCGTCGCGCCGAGCGCCAGCGCGGAAAGGCAACCGTCGTTCATGCGTCGTGCCCAAGGCTGCGGATGATCGCCACTGCGCGATAGCGCGAGGCGCCGTCGAGCGGCTCGACCGGGATCGCGTGCTCGGCAGCGAGATGCAGCAGATGCGCCACATCCGGATCGGTGCGATCGCGTACCAGCAGCCGTTCGGGCATGCGGCGCAGCAACGCGCGCGTCGATTCGGCGATGCCCGGCTTGACCCGGTTGCGATCGCGCGTCCCCGCGCGCGCCAGCAGCGCCTCGACCATCGCTTCGCACCCCTCGTTTAGCGCGCCGCGCCGTGCCGTGTGGCCTTCGATCGACTGCGGCGTCGCCGCGGCTGCGCGCGGCGCGATCTCGTCGACAAAGGCGCGCGACAGATCAGCATCGGCATATTGCGGATAGGTGACACAGGCGTGGAAATCGCCAGGCCCGACGACGTCGGCGTTGAGGATCGAGCGGCTGACCAGCCCCGAGACCACGCCGTTGAGCAGCCCCGAGGCGATCAGATAGTCGTCGTCGGTCGCGGCGATATCGGCCTGACCCGCCGGATCGGCGATCACCGCGAGTTCGGGCGCGAACCCGAACGACGGATCGGCGAGCGCGGCGCGCAGTTCGCCCGCGATCGCACCCTTGCCGGTCCAGCCATCGACGAACACCGCGTCGGCCGGATCGTGGCGTGCGGCGATGTGCGCGAGCGCGACCCGGTCGATCCCGCGATCCCGGATGATGCTCACCGAATAATGCGCGGCGCGGTGCCCCCAGGCGCGCAGCGTTCGCGCGAGCAGCACGCCGATCGGCGTACCCGCGCGCGCCAGCGAAACGATCACCACCTCGCGCCCCGGGCGGCGCGCGGCGAGATGCGCCGCGAGGTTGGCGACGTCCTGCGCTAGGCGCGCGCCGTTGCGTGCCAGCGCTTCGCGGTACAGCGCCAGATAGGCGGGCGTCGGCACGCGTTCGGGCGCGATCATCTCCGAATAATGGCGGCGGCCCGACTGGATCGCCGCTTCCTTGTCGGCGACGCAGGTTGCGGCCATCGCCACCGGCTTGAGCAGGAAGGTGACGTCATGGGAAGCGTAGCTGCCCGAAAACGGCGTGACCGGGCTAAGCATCAAACATGCCGCCCGCCAATTGCGACTGCGTCGGCATCATCGCGAAATCGCACAGCCCCATGAACGGCGCATCGGTGTGGCTGTCGCCGATTCCGATCACCGGCGCATCGGGGAAGCGCGCGCGCAGGCCGGGGAGGATGTGCGCGACGGCGTGGCGCTTACCGAGATAGGGCGGCATCAACGCGACGTTGTTGCCGTTGCGATGATCGGTCCAGCCTTGGGGTAGCGCCGGGACCGCGGCATTCACCACGGCGTACAACGCGCCGGCGTCAGTACCTGCGTGCTTGGCGAGCGTGTAGAGCGGCAGTTCGCCTTCAGTGAGCACGCGGGCGTTGATTGCGACTTGCCTTGCCCGCGCTTGGCTGACGATCGCGTCGGCAAACGCGGCGAGTTGCTCGGCAAAGGGCGCGGCGCGGGCGGCGATCGTTTCAGCCCAGCCGGCGTCGATCTCGCCCTCCGGGTCGAGCACCACCCCACCATGCGCGCACACTGCGGCGCGGAACGGGATGCGCGCGCGGCGCAACGCATCGAGGCTTCGCGCGGTGACCGGCACGAGATGCGTGGTCTCGGCCAGCCATTCGAGGAACTGCATCTGGCGCGGCGTCGCATAGCTGAGCGGCGCGCCGTCCTTGGCGAACCCCAAAGGAGTCAGCCGATCGACAGGCACGTCGTCCGGGCACTTACGCAGCGTCTGGAACAGCGTGTCGTCGAGATCGACCAGGGCAATGGCGCGAGTCATGCCCAGCCAACCAGCCGTGCGTCGAGCGCCGCGATCAATGCGGGGTCGATCGTCGCCGCCCCGGTTTCGTGCGCGATCCAATTGGCGCGACCATCGGCTGGATCGGCATTGTAGAGATAATTGGGCACGCCGGTTCCATAATTGTCGGTGAAGCAGAGCTTGGTCGCCATCGCCGCGCCGAGCCGCGCGGGGCTGCGGCTGGTCGCCTGGACGACGACATCGCGGCCCTCCCCCGCGAGCCGTTCGGCCAAGCGGAAGGGCAGATAGGTGAATTCGCCGGTGCCAGCGATGCGCAGGGGGCCCGACACTTCGGGCAGCGCGGTCACCGGCGGCGTCGCGATCGACGCGGCGAGCCCGAGCCGCCCGAAATTGCGGTGCGCGTCCATCCGGCCGAGCGACGCGGCGGCCATGTTGAACGCCGCGTCGGCCTGCGCCGTTTCGCCCTGCGTCCAATCGAGCCGCCCGCGGAGCAGCGCCGCGACCTGCGCCGGACGCGGCATGCGCGCCTGCCAGCCCTTGCCCACCGACCAATCGGTAAGCGTCGCGACGACGATCGCCTCGATCCCCGGCCAGGCCGCGACCAGCGCATCGGCGAGGTTGCACAAGGTCGTCCCGGTCGAGACTTCGTCGTCGACGAGCACCAGCGAGCGCGGCTCGGGCAGATCGGGGCGATAGATCAGATGCGCCGAGGCGTGGCTGTGCGGTTCCTCGAAGCGGCAGAGCAAGGGATGGTCGAGCTGCTGGCGGGTCGAATGGAGGAAGTGGATGTCGTCGCGGCCGGTCGCCGTGCGCAATTCCTCGTGCACCGTCTGACCGAGGCACACCGCAGTCTCGGCTAGGCCGATCACCATCACCGGGCCGGGAAGGTCGGCGGGGATTCGCGCGGCGAGATCGCGCACGCTGCGCCGCATGACCTGCGGCGTCGCCGGCAAATGCCGGCCGAGCACCCGCGACACCACCAGGAACCCGCGCTTCGGATTCTCGCGCGCGGCGAAGGCGCACAGGTCGTCGAGCGACCAAGCAGCCTCCTCGATCGCGATGTCGAGCCTGCCGGTGGGCAGCGCAATCGACCGCGAATCGGTCGCGGGGGTCAGCATTCGCAGGTGATCTTGGCGATGAAATCGCGCGCCTGTCGCACCACGGCGGCGCGGCCGACCGGCTGATCGGTCGTCCTCGCCATTTGCGGCTCGATCCCGAAGGCATCGAGGAAGCTGAGCATCATCGCGCCCTTGATCCCGAAATTGATGTTCTCGCCGCTGGCGCCGCGCTCCCGAATTCGCTCGAGATTGAGCGACGAGCAGACCAGCCCGACGAGATGCCCGGTCATGTCCAGGATCGGCCCGCCACTGTTGCCGCTGGCGATCGGTGCGGTGAACTGGAACACGCTGCTGTCGTTGCCAATGCCGCAGAGCGCGGCGATGTTGCCCGCGCTTGCCTGCGGCCCGGTGCCGAGCAGCCCCTGGAGCGGGAAGCCCAAGGCGACGATATCCTCACCCAGATGCAGCCCGACCTGCGGGCGGAATTGCGCGACGCCTGGCAGCACCGCGTCGACATGGAGCAGCGCCAGATCGTTGTGCGGATCGGAAAACACGGCCTGCGCCGGCAACTGGCGTCCGCCGACATGCACCACCACCGCCGACGCGCCATCGACGACATGCGCGTTGGTAAGAATGTGGTTGCGCTCGATCGCAACGCCGCTGCCGCTCGACGGCCCGCTGTTGCGCGGCGGCGAATCGCCATAGCCGGCACTCGGCTGGAGCCGCGGGATCAGCCGCACCACCCAGCCATGATCGATGCCATAGGCCGCCGCGATCGCGCTCAGCCCCATCGCGAAGCCCTGGCCGTTGGCCGCGATCCGCCAGGCGCCCTGGTGGCGATAGCATTCGACGAGGATCACCGCGGCATCGGCACGGCCACCCAGATCGGCGGCGAAGCGCAGCACGCTGGTCTCGATCGTGACGGTGCGGCCGATCGGCTGGTTGTCGCGATCGAACGCGATCAGCAGCAGCCGCTCGACACCGTCGGGCACCGACTCCAGGTCGATCCGCAGCCGGTTGGTCTCCTCGAAATGCGCCGCCGGGCGCATCTCGCGAGTGACGGCGTCGATCGGCGGGAAGCTTGGCGAGGTGCGCCTGTCCGAGCCGAGCCCGATCAGCGCGAGCGTCGGCCCATCGCCGGCGAGCGCGAAGACGGGAGCGCCGGCGATGGGTGCACGTTCGCCCGCAACGAGGTCACGCGGTGCGGGCATGGTGTGCCAAGATCAGATGTTCACGCCGAACGACTGGGCAAGCGGTCCGAGGCCGCCGGCAAAGCCCTGGCCGATCGCCTTGAACTTCCATTCGCCGCTGTGGCGATAGAGTTCGCCGAAGATCATCGCGGTCTCGGTCGAGGCGTCCTCGGACAGGTCGTAGCGCGCGATCTCGGTGCCGCCATCGGCGTTGAGCACGCGGATATAGGCGTTTGAGACCATGCCAAAATTCTGCTTGCGGCCGTCGGCCTCGTGGATCGTCACCGCGAAGCTGAGCTTCTGGATGTCGGCCGGCAGTTGGTCGAGCGTCACCGCCACGACTTCGTCGTCGCCGGCGCCCTCGCCGGTGGTGTTGTCGCCCTGGTGGACGACCGAGCCGTTGCCGCCGTTCTTGTTATTGTAGAACACGAAATCGGCGTCGGAGCGGACCTTGCCGCCCTCATTCAGCAGGAACACACTGGCGTCGAGGTCGAACCCGCTGCCGTCGGTGACGCGGGTATCCCAGCCGAGCCCGACGCGGACGCCCTTGAGGCCGGGGGCTTCCTTACTGAGGCTGACATTGCCGCCCTTGGAAAGAGAAACAGCCATTTGAAATCTCCCGTTGCCGGCAATCAGCCGATGCTGACGCCGTAATTGCGCGCGAGCGGTCCGAGCCCACCCTTATAGCCCTGCCCCACTGCGCGGAACTTCCACTCGCTATTGTGGCGATACACTTCGCCGAACACCATTGCGGTCTCGGTCGATGCATCCTCGGCGAGGTCGTAGCGCGAGATTTCGCGGCCGGTGGCGTCGTTGACGATGCGTATGAACGCGTTCGAGACCATGCCGAAGCTCTGGCGGCGGCTCTCGCCCTCGTGGATCGTTACGGCGATCGCGATCTTCTGGACGTCCTCCGGGACCCGAGTCAGCTCGACCTTGAGCGCCTCATCGTCGCCGTCGCCCTCGCCGGTGCGGTTGTCCCCGGTATGCTCGACCGAGCCGTCGCTCGAGCGGAGGTTGTTGTAGAAGATGAAGTCGCTGTCGCCGCGCACCTTGTCGCCGGTGGCAAGCAGGAACGCGCTGGCATCGAGATCGAAGTCCGCGCCATCGGTTGCGCGGGTATCCCAGCCCAGACCGATCAGGATCTTGCTAAGATTGGGTTCTTCCTTGGACAGGCTGACATTGCCGCCTTTGGACAGGCTTACCGACATGAGGGTCTCTCCTAGTTACAATCGTTTGAGATGTTCGCCGGTGGGAGCAATCGGATCCGCGTCCTCGAGCGGGACTTCGCCTTGTTCTTCGGCCCGGTTGCTGCGAAGCGATCCGACGAAGGCGAGGCCGATAAAGCCCGCGCCGATTAGGCCGGTCACTGTCTCGGGGATTTCGAAGCGCACCGACAGCAGCATGATCGCGGCCAGCGCGATGATCGCATAAAAGGCGCCGTGCTCGAGATAGCGATATTCGGTCAGCGTGCCCTTATCGACAAGCATCACCGTCATCGAGCGAACGAACATTGCGCCGATGCCCAGGCCTAATGCGATGATGAACAGATTGTTCGAAAGCGCGAACGCGCCGATCACTCCATCGAAAGAGAAGCTCGCGTCGAGCACCTCGAGATAGAGGAAGCCGGCAAGCCCCGACTTGGCGACGGTAGCCGTTACCGCGCCGGTTACATCGGCAGTTTCCTCTTCCTCTTCGCGCTCGAGCAATGCGCCCACCGCCTGGACCGCGATATAAGCGAGCAGGCCGAAGATGCCCGAGACGATGAAGGTCATCGCCTCTTCCGGATCAATCAGCCGCGAAATGCCATAGAGTGCGAGCAGCACCACCCCGATGGCAAGCCCCGAGACGCGCGAAAGGCTGGAGAACGGCCTCTCGATAAGCCCGATCCAGTGCGAATCCTTGTCCTCATCCAGGAAGAAGGTCAGCCCAACCATCGCCAAGAACGCGCCGCCGAAGCCGGAGATGCCGACATGCGCGCCGGTGATGATCCGCTCATAGGTCGTAGGCTCCGTCGCAGCGAGCATTACCGCATCGATCGGCCCCAGCTTCGCGGCGATTGCGACGATCGCCAGCGGAAAGACGATGCGCATCCCGAACACCGCGATCAGGATGCCCCAGGTCAGGAAGCGTCGACGCCAGACTGGATCCATGTCGCGCAGCACCGTAGCGTTGACCACGGCATTGTCGAACGACAGCGAGACCTCGAGCACGCCGAGCACCGCGACGATCCACAAGATGCCGAGTGTGCCGAGTATGTCGTGGGTGATCGTCCAGCCGAGCCATGCACCGAGCGCCAGGCAAAAGGCCGTGAACAGCAGTGATCCCTTATAATATTTGAGCAACTCAAACCCCCGTTTGCCGCACGCGACTTAATCCTTACGACCGGCGACCCAACGCAGGCCCCAGCCCAGTTTCTCGTCGAGCACCTGCTGGTCGCGGACATAATCGACGATCCGGGTGACCTTGAGCCGCCCCGCGTCATTCTCGATCAGCACGATACCGCACAGCCGGCGATCGTTCTGGCCCTCGGTCATCCGCACTTCGATCGGCGACTGATCGGGCATAGTGACGAGCACGACGCCATCGGTCGCTTGCCAATTGGGCACGCCCTCATAGATGTTGGCGAACACCGCGATGCGGCGGATCTGCGCCCATTGCGCTCCGTTGATCCGCATCGTCTCGCCCGCCGATACGTCGCCAGTGCGATCGTCGCCCGACAGCGCGATATGGGGCAATTGGTGGAACGAGCCGAACGCGTTGCCTAGCGCCTGGACCACGCCCTTGCGCCCGTCGGCGAGTTCGAACAAGCAGCCGAGATCGAGATCAATCGCATTGCCGCCGCCGAAGAACCCCTTCTTGCCGCGCGACCAATTGAGGTTGATCACGATCTCTCCGAAGCTCGATCCTTTCTTCTCGAGGCTAACCGTCTGGCCAGGCTTTTCGAGCGAAACCTTGCTCAGGTTGACTGGCGCAGCCGGCGGGGGGGCTGGCGCTGGTGGAGGCGGCGGGGGCGGGGGCGCCGCGGGCGCGTCCTCGGCAACGTCGATCCCGAACGAACGCGCGAGCGGCGCGAGGCCGCCGTTGAACCCTTGCCCGACCGCGCGGAACTTCCACTGGCCGTTGCGGCGATATAGCTCGCCAAACGTCATCGCCGCCTCGCTCGCGCCGGCGAGCGCGGGGCGGAAGCGGAGTTCCGTCGCGCCCCCGCGCGACGCCACGCCGATCTCGGCGCCATCGAGCAATGCCAGCGTCTGGCGCTTGGCCTGTGCCTCGTGGATCGTCGCGCAGAAGACGATCCGCTCGATCTCTGCGGGTAGCCGGCCGAGATCGACTTCGAACCCGCCCTTCCCTGTAGAGGCAACGAAGCGGATCCCGCCATTGCCGCCCTCGGGCTGGTTGTAGAACACCATGTCTGCGTCGCCGCGGACCTTGCCCGATGCTGTCAGCAGATAGGCCGATACGTCGGCATCAACGTCGGCGCCGGCGCTCCAGCCGACCGAGATGCTCAGCGCATCGCCCGGCACCGCCGCATTGCCACCCTGCTGGAGATCGGTCGCCATTACAGTGCTCCCAGGATCTGACCCATCATGTCCTGGAAGGTCTGGCCCGAGGTTCGCTCGCCGAGTGCCTTCATGTCCCAGCCATCGCCATTGCGCGTCAGCTTTGCCATCACCTGACCGGTATGCGATCCCGCGCCGGTGAGGTCGTAACGCGCCAGTTCCTTGCCATTGGTCGAATCGACGACCCGGCAATAGGCATTCTCGATCCGATCGAAGCTGTCGCCGGTGAAGCTGTTGACCGTGAACACCAGCGTCCGGACGTTCGCGGGAAGCCGGGTCAAGTCGACATTGATCGTCTCGTCGTCGCCATCGCCGGCGCCGGTACGGTTATCGCCGCTATGGACGATGCTGCCGTCGTCGCTGGCGAGCTGGCGAAACCAGACCTGATCGAGTAGGTTGCGGTCGGCGTCGAACAACAGGCACGAGGCGTCGAGATCGATGTCGCCGCCACCGCCGCCGAATATGCCGAGCAGCCCCTTGGCCTTGCGGACATCCCAACCAAGTCCCATCGCTACGCGCGTCAGCGTGCCCCCACCGGTCTTCTCCAGCCGAACCGACTGCCCTTTTTGCAGACTAACCATACAGATTTCCCCCCTTCGACATGCCGCAACATGCCGGTGCCAGACGATTATGACATTTCGGGCAGCAGTCGCAATAGCAACAAAGCATTCACTTTAATGCGGCTTTTTGATCGTACGGGTTTGACGGGCCGAAAACTTTTGCCCGATACGATGCGGCCGACTTCCCCAAGGGATACTTAAAAAGAATGAAGGTCGAAACTGACCGGCTGCTGTCCCTCCTCGACTATGTCGAAGCGGCCGAGCGCGATCGTCTACCGACGATCATCGACATGGCCGACTATCGTGGTTTCCGACGCAGCGGTGACGACGTCATCAAGCTGCCCGGCGTGCTGGTCAATGTCCGTGACGGCGACGACCATCTCTGGCTGAGCGTCGAGCGGCTTGTCCGTCGGCCGCCGCCGCACCCCGGCGACGCCGAACTACGCGCCTGGATCGACCTTGCCGACGACGTTACGATTGCGCCGAGTCTGCGTTCCGAGATCCCCAATGACGATCCCGTCGGTGAAGCGACGCGCCGGCTCGACGCGCATCCTGATCGGGCACGGCTCGATACACTGCTCGCCGGATTCGTCCGTGAGATTTGGTCGCCATGGGTCTTGGAAGAGAGGCCCCGCCGCCACGCCATCGACTTGTACAATGGGCTGTTCTCGCTTCGCCAGATGCTCGACGGCGGATCGGAGCAGCCGATCGAACTGGCCTGGGGGATCGGGATCGCGCGCTGGGGGCATCGCGGTGCCAAGCTGCACCACCCGCTGCTGGCGGTGGCGGTCGAGATTGCTATCAACGACCAGACTCACGCGATCGAAGTGCGTCCGCGCAGCGAATCGCCGCCCAGCATCGAAAGCGACCCGCTCGACGCGCTCGAAGCGCCTTCGGTGGACGAGTGGCGGCGGAGCACTCAGCGCCACCTCGACGCGCTCGAAGGCGATGGGCTCAGCCCGTTCGATGCCGAGAGTTTCGCACCAGTGCTGCGTCGAGCCGTCGCGTTGCTCGATCCCGACGGCCATTATCTCCCCGATTTGAGCGATCGCAGCCCGCCGACCGGCGACACGCTGCAGGTCGACAATCGCTGGGTGCTGATCCAGCGCACTCGCCGCGCGACTCAGTTGATGGATGATCTGCGCCGCTTCCGCGCGGCAATCGAGCAGATCGAGGATCCTGAGGCGCTTCCGCCCGCCGTGCGCGTGCTGCTCCAAGTCCCAGCGGACGCGACCGTTGCCGCCGAATATCCCAGCTATCGGGGCGTATCGACGATCCCGGGCGTCACCTCTTCAGACGGATCGGGTGAAGACCTGTTCTTTCCCAAGCCGTTCAACCGCGAGCAGGTCGAAGTGATCCAGCGCCTTGCGACGCGGCCCGGCGTGGTGGTCCAGGGTCCGCCGGGCACCGGCAAGACGCACACCATCGCCAACATCATCAGCCATTATCTGGCGCAGGGGAAGCGCGTGCTGGTGACCTCGCAAAAAGCGCCGCCGCTCAAAGTGCTGCGAGAGAAGCTTCCGGCCGCGGTGCGCCCGCTAGCGGTCAGCCTGGTCGAGAGCGATCGCGACGGGCTCCGGCAATTCCAAGAATCGGTCGACATCATCGCCGACCGTCTCCACCGCACCCGGCCTGCCGAGCTTGGCCGGCAGATCGCCGCACTCGACGCTCGCATCGAGGCGCTCCACCGCGGCCTCGCCACAATCGACCGCCAAGTCGAGGATATTGGCCGCGGATCGATGACCGCCGCGACGATCGACGGCGCGTCGGTCGAGCCCGCCGATGCGGCCCGGCGCGTGGTCGGCGCAGGCATGCTCGCCGAGTGGCTGTCCGATGCGATCGACGTCATCGCGTCGCACGAGCCTGAATTCGACGACGATGCCATCGTCCGGCTGCGCACCGCGCGCAAAACCGCGGGGGAGCGGCTCGTGGCGCTGAATATCGCGCCGCCGCCCGAGTCGCTGCCCGACGGCATCGCGCTGGTCGCGCTGCACCGCGATCTGGTCGAAGCCGACCGCATCGAGCAATCGACCGCACGCGCCGACGCGCTCGCCGATGGCGTGGCGATCGAAGCAGTCGCGGCAGGACGCGCGGAGCTCGACGCGGTCCGCAATCAGCTGGCGGTCGCGAGCGCAGCCCCCTTCGGATGGACCGCCGCGGCGCTCCAGCGCTGGCGCATGGACGACGACGATGCTGTGCTGAGCGCGCTAATCGGGCTCGACAACGAGATCGCCTCGGTCTCCGAGGAAGCCCGCTATTTCTTGGTGCGCCCGGTGCTGCTGACCGATAGCGCCGCGACCGACTCGGCATTGCGCGAAGCGATCAGCAAGCTCGCGCAAGGTGACGATCTGGGATTGTTCCAATCGCTTTTCGCGCGCCAATTAAAGACCCAGATCGCCGCTATTCGACTTTCAGGACGCGCACCCGCAGATGTTGCCGAATGGGCCGATGTAGACCGCTACCTCGCTGCACTCGACCAAGCCGACCGGCTGGCTGCGGCGTGGAATCATGTCAGTGTTCAAGCCGAGCTCGATCCCGCCACCGGAAATGGTCTGGGCATTGCCGAGGCCATGCGGCGGCAGCTCCAGCACCTAGCGACACTGCGAGACCTAGCGCATCGCGAGCGAGCGCTCCAGGCGTCGGTCGCGCGGCTACTGCCTGGCTGGCAGCGAGGTATCGCCGGCGATCCCGCCGCGGGCGACCGGCTTGCCGAGCTGCTCGATCGCCATCTTCGGCGCGGGCGGCTGGCGACTGCGGAAATCGAGCTTCGGCGGCTCACTACCCAGATTGCTGGCATCCAGGGCGAGGTGGGCGAGGAGTTGCGCGCAGCGGTGGCGACGATGCTCGGCCAGCCAAATACCGACGAGACGCTGCTAGACCAGCGCTGGGCAGCGGCGATTGCCGAAGGCGCGATGCTCCGCTCGCTCGCGCCGCACTTCGCCGAGATCCGCCACCTTGCGTCGCTGATTGAGGAAAGCGGCGCGCCGCAATGGGCGCAACGCCTGCGCAGCGAAGCCGTAACCGGAATCGAGGATCCGCTGACTCCGGGCGACTGGCGCGAACGCTGGACGCTGCGCCGGCTGTCAAGCTGGCTCAAGCGGATCGACCGGCACGAGCGCCTCGCCGCATTGGGCGCTGAGCGCAGCGACCATGAGGACCAGTTGCGCCGCGCCTATGAGGAGTCGATCGAGCTGCGGACCTGGTGCCGCCTCGCCGAGAAGGCCAGCGACCAAGTGCGTGCCGCGCTTGCCGCTTATGCCCAAGCGATGCGCAAGATCGGTCGCGGCACCGGCATCCGCGCCGGCCGCTACCGCCAGGATGCGCGCGCCGCCGCCGATCGCGCCAAGAACGCCCTGCCCTGCTGGATCATGCCGCATTACCGCGTATCCGAATCGCTGCCCGCCGAACTCGGGCTGTTCGACCTTGTGGTGATCGACGAAGCATCGCAGTCTACCGTCGCCGCCTTGCCGGCACTGCTCCGCGCCAAGCAGGTGCTGATCGTCGGCGATGATCGCCAGGTCAGCCCCGATGCCGGCTTCCGCGAGGAAGCCCGAATGAACCTGCTCGCCGAACGCCATTTACGCGGGCAAGTCGCTGATTATCGTGCAGCGCTGCGCGAGGAGAAATCGCTCTACGATCTGGGCACCGTGGTATTCGCTGGTGGCGCGATCTTGCTCAAGGAACATTTCCGCTGCGTCGGCCCGATCATCGAGTATTCGAAGGCGCAATTCTATGCGCACCAGCTAGTGCCGCTGCGGCTGCCCTCGGCATCGGAGCGGCTCGATCCGCCACTCGTCGATATCCTGGTCGAGGACGGCTATCGCAAGGGCAAGATCAATCCGCCCGAAGTTGATTGCATCGTCGACGCGATCAACCGCATCGCGGAGGATCCCGCGATGGTGTCGCGCTCGATCGGCGTCACCACCTTGCTCGGACAAGAACAGGCGGTCGCGATCCTCACGGCAATAGAGCACGTGCTGGGCGCCGATGTCATGCTGCGCCACGATATCCGGGTCGGCGAGCCCGCCGCCTTCCAGGGCGACGAGCGCGACATCATGTTCGTTTCGCTGGTCGCTGAGCGCGGCAGCAGCGGATTGTCGGGGTTGGGCTATGAGCAGCGATTCAACGTCGCCGCCTCCCGCGCGCGCGACCGGATGGTGCTGGTCCGTTCGGTCGAGATCGAGGATCTGCGCCCTACGGACAAGCTGCGCCGCAGCCTGATCGAGCATTTCCACGCGCCGTTTGCCGCCGAGAGCAGTCTGGCCGAGGATCGCCGCGCGAAGTGCGAATCGCCGTTCGAGCGCGAGATGTACGACCTACTCGTCGAGCGCGGGTATCGGGTCGACACGCAGGTGTCGGTG
Source organism: Sphingomonas sp. S2-65 (assembly GCF_021513175.1). Taxonomy (NCBI): domain Bacteria; kingdom Pseudomonadati; phylum Pseudomonadota; class Alphaproteobacteria; order Sphingomonadales; family Sphingomonadaceae; genus Sphingomonas; species Sphingomonas sp. S2-65. Next base: position 880,928 of record NZ_CP090953.1, read on the forward strand.
GGCAGCAAGCGCATCGATATGGTGGTTGAGGGCGGCATCGATTCCCGGCTCGCGATCGAATGCGACGGCGACCGCTATCATGGCCCCGAGCAATGGCCCGACGACATGGCCCGGCAGCGGATGCTCGAGCGCGCCGGCTGGACGGTATGGCGCTGCTTCGCCTCTCGCTTCGTGCGCGAGCGCCAAGCAGTAATCGACGAATTAGTCGCGGTACTCACAGCGCGAGGTATCGTACCCGAGATCGGGGAGAATCTTCCATCAAGTCGGCACACCGAACATCGTCGCTGGCGCAGCGTACCTGCGCAGAGCGAACCGGTACCCTATGCGTGGCTGGTGCCGGCTGACCCGTTCTAGTCTTCCGGCGCGATCAAGCGCACCAACAATCGCGAGACCGCCTTGGCATCTATACCGCTTAAAGAACGGCAAGCTCTAGGATCGCAGGGTGTCAGCCAGAGAGACAGGTATCGGGCGCTAAGCCAACACTACCCCTAGCGCCCAAGCCCACGTCCCCGCCCAAAGTCGATCCCATGATAAAATGCCAACTCCGCTCCGAGCCGGCGACTGGTATCGATCGTGATCCCAAGCTGCCTCTTTCGTGCGGCGAGTAGCGACTCCACCTGCGGATCACGTTCGAGGCTCTTCGCCATACCTGCCATCTCGCTTTGGATCGCTTTCCGGCGATCCACGTCACCCGCGACATAGGCGCGCTGCGATTGCTTCCGCAGCTTGTCCCAGCGTGCAACGAACTGGTCGGCGCGTCGCGCAGGGTCGGCCCGCATCTCGGCCACCAGTGCCATAGTGCGGATCGCCTGTTGTGGCCGTCCTTTTGCAGCCTCTTCGAGCATCGAACGATCGGCGTTGAACACGTTCTGCAGATCGCGCTTCGCGCCGGGGCGTAGACCCTCCATTTCAGCGACAGCCTTGTCGAGTGCTGCACGCTGATGCGGAAGCTCGGCATAGCCTTCGGTGCGCACGCGCAGGATGTCGGCAGCCGCGCGGGCAACGCGCACGACCGACCGTTCGAACGAGTTCAGTTCCGGCATATCCGGTGTGACGCGGAGCTTCAGCCCGGCAAAGCGGTTACGCACTGGCTGCGGCGCCTCGGCTCGTTCTGGAGCCGGATAATCGGCTACCATGTCCTTACCTCGCTCGCGCGATAGCGCCTGTGCCAATGCATGGCGGTCAGCAAAGTCGTCGCGACCATAATGCAAATCGACCCGTTCGCGATGCCGCGACAACGCGACATACGCCGCGTGCCGGCCAAGCCCGGGCGTCGCCAGCACATGGACACGGTCGACAGTTACTCCCTGCGCCTTGTGGACGGTCGCGGCGTAGCCATGATCGATGTTGGCGTAGTCCTTCACATCGAAGGCGACCGAGCGTCCGTCGTCGAGCAGCACTGCCATACGTGCCTGGTTCACCGACTGCACTTGGCCAAGCGTGCCGTTCTTCACGCCGAGGCCGCGCTCGTTGCGCAGGAACATCACCCGATCACCCGGCGCGAAGTCTCGCTTCCCGCGCTCGGTAGTGATCGTCACGTCTTCGCCCAGCGCGCCCGCGGCGTGCAGCCGGTCGCGTGCGGCGGCATTCAGCGCCCGCACTTCGTCATTACTGTGGGTGAGGATGATCCGCGAGGCCTCCGGCGCCTCTGAGCGATCCCGATCCCAGCGATCGATCAACTCGGCGCGTGCGACGTCGCGCGTCTCGGCAACGTGGATGCGGTCGTGCCGAGCATAGGCGCTGATCGCTTCCGCCGTTCGCTCGGTTGCGAGGTGGCGAGTGGCGTCCCGCTGCCAATCCTCGCGCTGGCGGCGGATCTCGGTGATCTCGATGCTGCCATGCCGCTCGGCAGTCGCCCGAAACGCGGCGCCGGCCTCGATCGCCTGCAACTGCTCGGTGTCGCCGACCAGCACCACTTTGGCGCCGCGCTTCTCCGCTTCGCTAAGCACACGCTCCATCTGGCGCGTACCGATCATGCCGGCTTCGTCGATCACCAGCACATCGCGATTGGTCAGCAGCTCGCGCCCCTCGGCCCATTGATGTTCCATGCTGGCGATGGTTCGCGACGCGATCCCCGAGCCGCTCTCCAGATTCTCGGCGGCAATGCCAGACAACGCCACACCACGCACCGAAAAGCCGGCACTCTCCCACGCTTCACGCGCGACGCCGAGCATCGCCGACTTGCCGGTGCCGGCATAGCCGATCACGACCCCGAGCCCCTGGCCCTTGGTGACATGGTCAAAGGCGCTGCGCTGCTCGCTCGACAGTACCAGCCCGCGCATCTCTGCGCGCACAAGGGCGAGCTTGCGATGCTGCTCGTGGATACCGTGTCGCCGTCCCGCCTCAAGCCGGACGGCGGCGCGCTCAAGCCGCTTCTCGGTCTCGACCATATCCCGGCTGGTGAAGCGATCCTGGCCGTGCCCATCCTTGCCGAGCGCGACCAATTCCGGCGACGCGCGCACCGCCGCCATCACGCGGTCGAACTGTTCCTTCCCCTCGCTGTGCCGATGCACGAACATGGCGAGGTCACGCGTCGTGAACGTCGCCTGGTTGTGGGTGATCGCGTCGAGCGCGATCCGCGGCTCGGCGATGATCTTCGCGCCGTTCGCTCGCGCGATCTCGCGATGCTCGTTGACGCGTTCGAGTTCGAGCCCCTTCGCCGCCATGCGCGACGCCGCCGGGCCGATCTTGTACTGCGGCTCGAGATCGATGCCCTGCGCTTCAAAGCTGCGATGATCGATGCGCGCATCGATATCGAGTTCAGCCAATCGCTGGTTGGCATGCTCGGCCCAGCGCTCGCGCCATTTCTCCAGCAGGTCGGTGCGGTTCCAGTCACGGTTCTTGTTGCCGAAGCCGTTCTCGTCGACATCGCGCAGGGTCAGCATGACATGGGCGTGCGGCTTGGGCTCGCCATCTGCGCCGGTGTCCCAGTGCACGTTGAGGTCGGCGATCATCCCGCGTGCTACGAACTCCCGTTCGACGAACTCGCGCGCCAGCCGGATGCCCTCGACCTGGTCCAGCTCGCGTGGAATGGCGAACTCCACCTCGCGCGATAGCTGCGCATCCTTGCGCAGCTCGGCCGCTTCAACCGCGTTCCAGAGCTTCTCCCGATCGGCGAGATGCTCGGCCGCGCCTTCCGGCAGCATCACTTCGGAGTGAACGACGCCGGCCTTGTTCGAGAAGTTGTGATGGCGATCGAGCCGCTCATCATAGAGTCGCGAAGCAGACCGGTATGCAGCGGACGCCAACGCCGACGATCCGTTGGCGCGGGAGATGATCTTCGCCGAGAAGTGGTAGATCGCCATGACGGCAATCCACTTACACTACACGAGCGACGTCGGCACGACGTATAAGCGCGCCCTCAAAAGATTTCATCTTCTTCGGGACGCCTTCGTCCCACGATGTTTCATGCTATTTATGCTGATCGTTCGCATCAATAACTAAGCTGCCCTCATCCCACAACTGAGGACGCGTCATGCGCAAACCACGCGACTACGAGTCGGAGCTGAAGGTGCTGGAACACAAAGCCCGACAACTGAATGAGCGCAAGCTGCACCAGCTGGGCGAACTGGTACTGGCAACCGGCGCGAACGCGCTGCCGGTCGAGCAACTAGCTGGCGCGCTGCTGAGCGCCGTCGAAAGCACGGACGCCGCAACCAAGGAGGGCTGGCGCAAGCGCGGCGCTGCCTTCTTTCAGGCGACACCACGCAGCACTCGACGCACTGACAAGAACAAGCATCCCAGCGTGCCGGACCAGAGCAGCGAGGTATCGGCTTCAGGTCAGGAACGCGCGTGACGACAAGCGAGCCTGGGTGGTGAAGCGACGCGAGCGCACGCGCCAGTTGATAGAGCTTGGCGGCCTAGTTGCAAAAGCCGGGCTGATCGACCTGACCGACGATGATCGCGCGGTGATCTTCGGCATTCTGGTGGCCGCCGCGGCGATGCTGCGGGGCAATGATCGAGAGCAGACCCTGACATCCTGGCGGCGCCGCGGGAAAAGAGCATTCGACCAAGCGGCGGACGATTGATCACCGGCATTATTGCACCGTCAACAAATAGTCCCCAGAGCGATGCGGCAGGATGAACAGCAAGCTTGCAACTTCATCGCAGCTGCTTGAACAGAAAGGTCGCGAAATGTCGGACGAGAACTCCCTGAACGCTGTCGAGCTTGCCACCGAACTGACGATCGCCTGGCTTGGCAATCAGAACAACCGCGTGGCTGCTGAGGATGTCCCTGCATTTCTGCGCAACATGCACGCGACCGTAAACGAGCTTGCCGGTGGTACTGCTGGCGCAACTGAAACGAGCGAGGAAGCCGAGCCGGAGGCCGAGTTCACACCGGCAGTGTCGGTGCGCAAGTCGCTCGCTTCGAAGGATCACATCATCTCGATGATCGACGGCAAGCCGTACAAGACGCTGCGCCGGCATCTCTCGACCAACGGTCTGACGCCGGAAGAGTATCGCGCGCGCTACAATCTCAAGCCCGATTACCCGATGGTCGCGCCGAGCTACTCGGAAGCGCGTCGAGCGATGGCGCACAAGATCGGCTTGGGCGCGAAGGGTCGTGCAGGGCGGAACACGCCGGCTCCTACTGCCACTCCGGCACCAGCGCCCGCGCGCAAGCCGCGCGCCAAAGCTCCGGCGAACGCCTAAACTTCGTCGCGCGCCGGGTGCATCGCACCCGGCGCGTCGATCACGCGGCGGCGCTCTTCTCCAGTGCAGCGATGCGTTCTTCGCAGATCACCTGCACGGCCTGACCGAGCACCTCAACGCGCTCGCCGAGCCAAGCCAGTTCCTCTTCGGTGATACGGTAGTGCTTCGAGTAGCGCGCCTTCACATAGGCCTCCTTGAGCTTCTCGAAGCGTGTGCGGTCGGCACGGTTGTCGCGCGGCCATGCGTCGATCAGTCGTGGATCAATTCGCTCGGCCTGAGTGCGCAGAAAGCCGAGATTGTGCACGTGGGGCGTGTAGAAGGTGCAGACCAGCAGAACGCAATGGTAGAGGCGTTCTGCCGTTTGATGCAAGTCGAATGCCGCATCTTTTAGGTTGCCCTGGCCAATGTGAAACTTGGCGCCATTGAACCGCTTGTTAGCGCTCGGCAGCCACTCCTGAAAATACTCGCGAGCCATAGCGAACGCCTGCGCGGGAGTCTTTGGCCTCGGCTCGTGGAACTCGGTGTCCTCGCTCTGGTAAAGCGCAATGCCGTCGCGAGCGACGTCCATGAAGAAGTAGCGCCCGTGCGCGAGACCATCGTTCACCTCGGCGAGCGTGTGAACGATGAAATTGACCGGCGTGCGCAGCGTCTTGGTGATCGCCAGCTCGCGATTGAGCCGGTCTTCCGCGGTCGACCAGAACTCGACCCGATCGGTGAGCTTGTCGTTGTTGACGATGATCAGCAGGTCGAAGTCGGACTGGTAGCCCTTGGCAGTGTGCGGTTCGTCGACCCAGCCGCCGCGTGCATAGCTGCCGTACAGAATGACCTTGAGCATGCGCGCGTTCTTCTTCCAGTCCGATGTCGCGATCGCCGTCGCGTCGCCGAACTCCTCGAACAGGATCTGGACGACGCGCTTGAGCTCGCGCTGCTTGGCCGCCGGCAGATGATCGAGGCTCGTCTTCATGGGTTCAATCCTAACCTGAGCTGGCATCGGCGTACACCTCACCCGGCAAATGCGGGGCGAGATGTCGCGGCGGTCACTCGCGTCTCCCCGACGCTGCGCGGTCCAGCGCTACCAGCACCCGCGCGAGTGTCCGCTCCACTTCCTCGACGCTGCAGCGGTGCAGCGCGGCGGCCTGGACATAGTCGAGATCGTCGAAGCGCACCGATCCGAAGATCGCACGATCGCGCTCGGGAAGCTCGCGATAGGCTCGCCGCATCCGCCGCAGTTCCAGCCAGCGGATCATGACTGCGCCTCCTCGTCCGAGACGAAGCCGAGCAGATAGTCGGCCGCCTTGCTGGCCGCGCTCGCCGCACGGAAGATCGCCTTCTCGTCCTCGCGCAGCACCGCAAGCCAGCTACCGATATAATCGGCATGCCGAACAGTAGGCCGGATCGACAGCGAAGCGCAGGTGAAGGCGCTCGCCATTTCGGCAACCAATTCCTCGCGGGCATAGGCAGCACTGCCGAACTTGCCCGTTTGATCGCGATCCAGCCGCGAGCGGTGACCCGTCCAGTGCCCGAACTCGTGCAGCACGGTGCGATACCAGTTGATCTTGGAATGAAACGCCAGCTGCGGCGGCACTGCGACATAGTCCCCACTCGGGCTGTAAAAGGCCTCGCCACCGCCTATCCGCAGATCGGCGCCGCTCGCCTCGATCAACGCCAGCGCCTCGGGAACATTGTCGAGGGGCCCAGCGGGTTCACCCTCCGGTTCTGGCGTGAACCGCTCGGGCAGTCCTTCGCACTGGTCGATGTTGAACACAGTGAAGCGCTTGAGGAACGCCAGCTGCCGCGCCTCGCGGTCCTCGTCCCGCGCCCGCTCGGCCTCATCCTTGGGCGTGAAGCGATCCGCATAGCAGATGGTGGTGCCCCGCTCGCCCTGGCGCACGTTGCCACCCGCCGCCTGTGCTTGGCGGTAGGTCAGCCACCGCTGCGACTGGTACCGCCCCTCGATCACCGCCGCCCACAGGATCAGCACATTGATCCCCGAATAGCGCCGCCCGCTCACCGCATTGGCCGGCATTGCGCACCCGCATGCAGCCGCATCCCAAGGCTGCACCCAGGGCAGCCGTCCCTGCTCCAGCTCGGCGATCACCCGCGCCGTCACCTCGGCATAGAGGCTCACGCGAGACGTATCGGTCCTGGTCATCGCTCCTGCTCCTTCAAAACCACCGCAACCGGCGCCGGAATGGCGGGGGTGGGCGGCAGGAGCGGACCGGCAGTCCCGATTGAGCTGTGGGCTGCACCCGCGGGGCCGGAACGAAGAGGAGGAGCTGGCGCAGCCAGCTTGCAGCCCGCTGCGGCGGGACTAAAGGGTAGCGACGCCCACCCCCGCCAGTTCGAGTGCCGGAGGCCGACGCCGCGCCGCGCAGCGGCGCGTCCGCAGCAAATCAGCGCGTAGCGCTTCCCAGCGCCAACAGCGCTGCACCAAAACCGCTCTCTCGAATCCGGCCGGCCGTCGCGGCGGCGTGCGCACGCGCCCGTGTGCCAGTCGCCGCCGCGCCCTCCGGCGGGATCGAGCGCGCCACGCGGCACAAAGACGCTGCGACCTGTGGCGTCTCCGCAGGAGCGCGCCAGTGTGCGCACATCTGATCCGCGCGTTCCGTTTCAGCCGGCACTTGCCGGCTCCGGCTCGCGTCAAGCGATCGTCATCCGAACGGACCGAGACGCCGTAGAGCGACTCGGCGCCGCGCAGCGGCGTAGAGCGCGGTCACGCCGCAGGTGTGAGACGCCCTGCGACACCGCCTTATTTTTCGCCTCCTGCATTTCTGATGACAGCAGGTACCTTTATGATGCCACGGAGTGGCTCCCCTACCCCTCCCCCTTGCACCTCATGAAACCCGTGCTCAGCCTTTCCGGCGGGGCACCACTCAGACGCACCAGATGCAAGGTGATACCGATGCCGACAGATTACTCAGGCTCAAGACCGTCCTCGATCGCTCCGGCCTCAGCCGTTCCACCTTGTACCGGAAGATGCAGGACGGATCCTTCCCGCCTAGCGTCAAGATCAGCACCCGTTGTGCAGGCTGGCGAGAAGCCGCCGTGGCCTAATGGCAGAGGAACCCACGCTTCTATCGCTGGGAAGAGAGCGAAGCCGCACGGCACCCTTAGGGCGCGACCGCGGCCAGCAAGCCTCTCGGTCTTCACTCTTTCAGCCCAGCGACAAAGCCTGCTTTTCGGCGACCATTGGCAAAGGACACCATATGAAGCGGGCGAGATACAGTCGCACAGGACACGCTTGCTCGGCAGCTGCCGGTCGGCAATCGCCCTTCCGATAAGCAGTAAGCACTCAAGTTCGCAATCAGATCGCTTGGCCATCTTCGCGCCGGCATGTCCAGTGTCCGCGACGACGGGTGCAGCGCAAGTCGCTTGAAGTGCTTTCCTCCTTTTTGGCCGTGGCCGCTAACGCCCCAATCTCGGTCATTCAGCTTCGCACGAGTAGCCCCCGTACGCGGACGTTCACTTACAGTGCGCGGACAACTCAGCCGAGCACGCCGAGGAAGTGAAGAGCGATGCCCGCAGCCGAAGTGCCAAGCAGGGTCACGATAACGTTGGCTCGCAGGGTGAACACCGCTACCATCGCTGCCCCGGCAAGCAGTGTAGCCCAAGGGTCTATGCTGCCGAGCACCGGCGCGTCGAAGTGGACTGGCCCGAAGCTTTTTATCGCTGTCTCGCGAAAGAGGGTGTGAAGCGCGAACCACATGGCCAGATTGAGCACCACGCCAACGACCGCGGCAGTGATCGCCGAGAGCGCCCCTGATACGGCGGCGTTCCCCCGCAAGCGCTCGATGAAGGGCGCGCCGAGGAAGATCCACAGGAAGCACGGCACGAACGTCACCCAGGTCGCCAGCAGCCCGCCAAGCGTTCCCGCCAGCAGCGGCGACAGGTTGCCGGCCTCACGATATGCGCCCAGGAAGCCGACAAACTGGAGCACCATGATCAGTGGCCCGGGGGTCGTCTCGGCCATGCCCAGGCCGTCGAGCATCTCGGCCGGGCTCAACCAGCCATAGTTCTCGACCGCCTGCTGCGCGACATAGGCGAGCACCGCGTAAGCCCCGCCGAACGTCACCATGGCCATCGTCGAGAAGAAGGTCGCGATGCGGCTGAACACGTCATCGGGGCCCAGTGCGATCAGCAGCGCCGCGATGGGGATCAGCCACAAGGCTAGCCAGATCAGCGCGGTCTGCGCCGTCTCGCGCCATGTCGGCCGTGCGTGCGCCGGCAAGTCCTCGCCCAGCAGCGTATCGGCGTCGGCAACGGTCGCGGTCTTCGATGCGCCGTGGCCGCCGCCGCGGAACGCAGCATGGCCCTGCTTGCCCGACCACCAGCCGATCAGGCCGGCACCGAGCACGATCAGCGGGAACGGCGCGCCGAAGAAGAAGATCAGCACGAACGCCGCAGCCGCGAGCAGCCGCGCCGGTGCGGTCTTCAGCGCCCGCCCGCCGATCCGCACCACCGCCTGAAGCACCACCGCCAGTACCGCGGCTTTGAGACCGAAGAACAGGGCCGAGACGATGCCGACGCGTCCGTAGAGCACATATACCCAGCTCAGCGCCATGATCGCCGCAGCGCCGGGCAGGATGAACAGCACGCCGGCCACGATGCCGCCTTTCGTGCGGTGCATCAGCCAGCCAATATAGGTGGCGAGCTGTTGCGCCTCGGGGCCCGGCAACAGCATGCAATAGTTGAGCGCGTGGAGGAAACGCTGCTCCCCAATCCACCTTTTCTCGTCGACCAGGATGCGATGCATCACCGCGATCTGCCCGGCCGGCCCGCCGAACGAGAGCAGCGCGATGCGCAGCCACACCCAGAAGGCTTGGCGTAGCGTGACCGGCTGCGGCGGTACGGGCGCTGCGAGGCCGATGGTCGCGGCGGTCATGCCGACACCTTGCCGCGGGCCGGCTGGTGGGAGGACCAATCATGTTTTTCGCCCCGTGCGTCGCGGCACCAGCGGTATAGCGCGTCGTACACTGCCATCCCTGCTTCGAGCTGCGCATGGTCGTCGCTGTGGATGCGGGAAAGGCCAAGGGAAATGGCGAGCAGTCCTGCAGCCTCGGGCGCCAAGTCGAGCCGGTCGGTGTCGGCGCCACGCACGACGGCCGCGAGCCGCACCAGCGGCGCATGCCCGCCAAGACCGAACGCCTCGATCATCAGGTCAAAGGTGCAAAGATCGCCGCGATGGCTCCAGAACACGCGCTCGTCGGCAAGATCGAAGGGCTCGGCCTGCTGCTGCGCGGCGACGGTCAGCACCTCGGCAGGCGCCACGAAGAGGAAGCGCGCGGCGGGGTCGAGGAAGCGGCGGATCAACCACGGGCAGGCGATCCGATCGACCTTGGGACGGGATCGCGTCACCCACCATGTCCGGCCGTCTTCGTGTCGTTTGGGCATATGCGCAAAGGAGACGGTGGGTAGCCCTGCGCTGGCCCAGGCGGCGAACCCGCCTTCGAGGATTTCGGCCGGGATGCCGTCGCTGCGGAGGATCGCCGCCGCCGACACCGCCGGGCCGTGGCCATCGGTGTCGACAACTATGACGGAGGTGTCGGCGTCCCGGCGCCATTGTATCGGGGCCTTGCCGGCGGGAGCTTGCGAGCCCGGGATGGCTTCGGTTGGTGCGTCCCGCAGGTCGATGATGCGTGGCGCTCCGGGTTGCGCGATCAGACGGGCGAGCTTTTCGGGAGCGATTGCATTGTGAGCAGGCATGACGCGTCCTTGGCGTAGTGAGCTGGACGCGATTCTTCAGCTGACGCCTCGTGGGGAGATCGCAGTCCCCATCCGCGCAATCAGCCATGCTGCGCCCGGCTTGTCAATCGCGTGGAGGACGTCAGCTTCAACTCACTCTGATGCGGAAGCAGACCGGCCGCTTTCCACTCAGGTGTCGCCATCCGCCATCGACAAAGCGGACGCCAAGAGCGGACGGGCGGCTAGCGCCCAATCGCGGACGTTTGGCTAGGCGCGCGAGGTACCTGGAAACGGACGTTCGTTCATCTGACAGGTTAGCATTGCACTAGGTAACGTCATCACTGATAGTCGAACCCGTGACAAGCCGAAGCTCCAGATCATCGCTGTGGCAGCGGTTGAACATGAATCGGGCGCTTTACGCCCTCTTGCTCTTCCCTGCGTCGATCCTAGCCTATGCTGGATTTCTGTGGGTCGGCGCCTCTGAACGAGGTTGGCGAACTCAAGTTGCCGCCGCTGCGTTCATAGGAGCGTGGCTCTTCTTGGCTCTAGGGGCATGGCAAGCGTGGACTAACCCCAAGGCAGGCTGGTCAGCGGCCAGGTTGCCTCGAGCGGCACTGGCGGTGGGCGCTTTGTCTCTTTACGCGATCGCCGGCGCATGGGGCGGGCGAATGTTGATTTAGTCCGCTTTCGGCCCACTTCCGGCCGTTCGGCGCGTCGGATGCCAGGATGTCAGCTACTGGGCCGTAAGCGGTCTCGCGCTTTCGGTCAGAACGGCCCCGACAATCGCCATGATTCATGTTGGATCGTGCAACGGATCGAGGTCGTGCGCATTCCAAAGCTGATCACGCGCAATCCAGAGCGGCGACTGCCGGGCTCGCCGGGGCAGCTGCCGGTGGGCGGGCACGAGGAGAGATCCGTTGGACGCAGCTACTACGCCTCAAAGCACGGCGAGGATCGCGGGACGTCCCATTCACCCGATGACAGTGGCGTTGCCGATCACGCTGCTGGTAGCGACCTTCGTGTGCGACGCGCTGTTCTATTTCACGGGTGAGCGGCTCATTGCAACCGTGGCGCTCTACGCGCTCGGTGCCGGCATCGTGTTCGCCGCGCTGGCAGGGGTGTTCGGCTTCATTGACTATTTCGGAAGCCGCGAGATCCGGAACTTGCGAGCCGCCCACATCCACATGATCGGCAACACGAGCATCCTTCTGCTCTCAGTCGTCAACTTCCTGCTGCGCTACGGGGCCGCGGAGCCAGTGCCGACGAGCAGCCTCGTCATTTCCACGATCGTGTTCGTAGCGATCCACGTGACCGGCTGGATGGGCTGGACGATGGTGTACCGCCATGGCGTGGGGGTGAGCACCGCGCACGGACGCGCGGGGTGAGAGCCTCCGCTGCCTCCAGCCGGCACGGCAGCGAGACGCGTGTGACACGTGGGGGGCTGATCCTTCCCACGGCGATCATCGGCGTGGGGCTCAGCGGATTCTTCGACGGCATCCTGCTGCATCAGGTGCTGCAATGGCACCATCTGCTCAGCCTAGTGCCCGGCGAGCCATTCCGCGACATCGGCACGCAGATCCTGGCTGATGGCCTGTTCCACGTCCTCATGTATCTGATCACGGCCGCCGGACTATGGCTGCTGTGGCGCCGCCGGGCGCAGTTCGCATCGGATGGGGCGGGATGGCGCAGCGTCGCAGGCGGCGGTCTAGCCGGGTTCGGCATATGGAACATCATCGATGTCGGCTTCTTCCACTGGATCCTCGGCATCCACCGCATCCGAGTGAACGTACCCGATCCGCTCCTCTACGACGTGGCGTGGCTGACCGGATTGGGGCTAGTCCCGCTCGCATTGGCATGGTTCATCCTGCGCCACCGGGGATCGGGCTCGGGGGGCACCGGAATCGCAGCTGCCAGTTTGACCCTGCTCGTGCTTCTTGGCGCGGGCATGGCAGCGCGGCCGGTGCCGAATTCCCGCACGGCGCTGGTGTTCTTCGCACCGGGCACGTCAGCCGGAGAAGCGCTGAACGTCGCCGCCAATGCAGGGGTCCCGCTCACATGGATGGATCCCCGCGGGCGCATGATCGCAGTCGCGCTTGAGGAGTCCGACGCCGAACGGCGGCTGTATCGCGCGGGCGCTCTGCTGGTGACGCGGTCCCCCGCCCTGGCAGGCTGCGGGACAGCCACTCTTTGATACGCCAGCGCCCGTTCACTCCAGTCGGCATCGGCGCGCGTCCACGAACACTGCGTCGTACAGGAGCGTATATGGATCAGGATGTAGCGAAGCCCGGCGGCCGTGACGGCTCGACGCCCGTGATGATCACTATCGGCGGGTTCATTGTCGGGCTCGTCCTGTTCATCCTCTTCGGGGTGGAGACGTCACTATACGGTGTGCTGCCCTGAGCTGATCCAGGACCAGGGCGCCACGCCCAACATCCCGCCCAAGAGCAACCGGCGCTGGAAACCGTGCTTCAGCAAACGGCTATATCGCGAACGCAACCTGATCGAGCGGTTCTTCTCCAAGCTGACGCACTTCCGCCGCGTCGCCACCCGTTACGACAAGCTCGCCGCCCACCTCCTTGCCACGGTCCAGCTCGCCTCAATGCGGCTGTGGTTCCGCGCTTATGAGTCTACGGCCTAGCCGCCTGTACGCCCAGGTGATGCAACGAAAACTTTTGCTTCAGGTCGTAGCGCAATCCCTAGTGTTCGCGATCGAGGGGACACAACGCACAGTCTCTGGCGCCAGAGATCGAAACTCCAATCACCGACCGTGCTCCCGCTCCTGCTCGGTAGCATTGGCCTCAAGAAGAGCTTGACGCCCCTCGAGCGCCAGTAGGGTAAACCCCGGCCATCTCGCGCCTGGGCCAGCGTCACAGCTTTCCTTCCAGGCGGACTTCCAACCGCAATACTGCAAGCACTTCAAGCTGAACGCGCCTCATCATCCGCGCTTGCTAGCGAAAGACCTGTAACGCACTCGAAAAGTCTCAGTGCAATAATTTGAATCGAATAGCGACTCCACCGCCCGGAGCCATCTCCAGGCGCAGTACATTCCCACTCGTGACAATGCGTTTCTCGACAGACAGCGCCGAAGGGTTCGTCCTGTAGTCGGCGCCCGGCCCATCCCGATAGATCTGCGCTTCGTAACGTTTGCCCGGAAGGAGGAAGTTGAGCGGCTGCTGAAGCGTGCGGGCATTCTCATCGGTGAGCGCGCCGAGGAACCAGTCGCGCCCTCCGCGAGGCTGGCGCGCCACCACCGTATAGTCGCCGATCTGGGCTTGCAGCGTCTTGGACACTTCCCAATCCGTCGGCACGTCTCGAATGAACTGGAAGGCATCGAGATGCTTTTCGTAATTCTCCAGGAGGTCAGCGGCCATCTGGATGGGGCTGTAGAGCACGACGTACAGCGCGAGTTGCGTGGCGAGGGTGGATTGCACGCGGCGGGTGAGCGCCACGCCATTACGTTCGATGTCGAAGATGCCGGGCGTGAAATCCATCGGCCCGGCCAGCATGCGCGTGAAAGGCAGGATCACGGTGTGCTCGGGGGGATTGGTGGGATTGCCCCAGGCGTTGAACTCCTGGCCCCGCGCGCCTTCGCGGCTGATCATGTTGGGATAAGTCCGTCGCAGGCCGGTGTCCTTGACCGGCTCGTGCGCGTTTACCGCAATGTGATGCGCCGCCGCGACCTGAGCCACGTTGAAGTGGTGGCGCACCATATATTGGTCGGCGAACCAGTGCTTGCCGCCCTGCGAATCAAGGATGTCGCCGCTCGGGTGGACATGGCCGGTCTTGACCTGCGTCACGCCCATCCGCTCGTAAAGGCGCATCGCGTCTTCGAGCTGCGATTCGTAATTCGGCACACCCCCGCCAGTCTCGTGATGCCCGATCAGGCGCACGCCCTTGGACTTGCCATAGGCAGTGATGCCGGGGAGGTCGAAATCGGGATAGGGCTTGGTGAAGCTGAACTTGTCGCCATGCGCGGTCCAGTCGCCGTCCCAGCCCTGATTCCAGCCCTCCACCAGTACGCCGTCGAAGCCGTACTTGGCCGCGAAATCCATGTAGCGCTTAACGTTGGCCGTGTTTGCGCCGTGCTTGGGGCCGCTTCCCCAGGTGGAACGCTCAAGGTGCATCTCCCACCAGATGCCGACATATTTGCCCGGCTTCACCCAAGAAACGTCGCCGAGCTTGTTCGGCTCGTTAAGGTTGAGCTCGATGCGGCTGTCGGCCAGGGCTGCGGCCGAATCCCCGATCAGGATGGTGCGCCACGGCGTGGTGAAAGCGCCGCTCTTCTTCGCCAAAATCCCATCGGGCCGCGGCATGAGCCAAGCACTGAGCTTTCCAGCTCCGTCGCCGGCCAGCAGCATGCTCGGGAAGTCGATCAGCCCGGCTTCGTGGAAGGACAGATGAATGCCGTTGCTGCCGCGCAGCGTCAGCGGCGTCTCCGCCAAGGTGATGCGGCGGGCATCGGTCTGGGTATAGAGATATTCATCCCGGTCGGAACCGAGTGCCTGATACCACCAGGCCTGATAGTCGCCGATGGGGTGAAATTCGGTACGTTCCTTGACGACCGAGACCTGCTGACCAACAGGAATGCCGGCATAGCCATAGCGGAAGCCGATCCCGTCGTCGAAGATGCGGAAGGTAAGGTCGACCGCACTGTTGAGCGCAGTGTCCCCAACCAGTGTCACGCCTAGCTCGGTATGACGGTCGCGGATTTGCCGCTGCTCGCCCCAGGGCTGCTCCCACACCGCATCGTGCGACGCCCGCCGGGGATTGCGGAGGGCGGTGTAACGCAGCGTGCCCTCGCCCGAGAACTCCATCCCCAACCCAGAGGGGGCGATCACGCCCACGCCGCGGCGGCTGACGGTGTAGCTCGCCCGGCCCTGATCCACCGAGACGCAGACCTCGATTATCTTCTCCGGCGACTGCGCGCACACGCGCTCGGCTGCGGCCGCTGCGCATGGGGTGCAAAGCGCGCCGGCGGCAGCGAAGCCCAGCAATGTGGCGCGGGTAGCCGCCAGCCGGCCGACGCGCGCAACTCGCCCAGGTGATTGTTGAGCGATACCTGCGATCCGCTGCATCATGACCCTCTCCTTTTTGTGTTCTTGGCAGAGCCAGCTCCGCTCCGTGCGGGTGCATGCTTTGCGTTATTTTGCGCTGCTGGCAACTGCCATCTGGCTCCAGTGAGAAGCACGTGACAGCTATAGAGGGCTGAGGTCCTGCGCTTCTACGCAAGAAATTGCGTGCCTGCTTCCTTACTCCGGAAGTAGTGCCGGGCGGGGTATCGCCATCGCGGCGACCGCCGCCGCCAGAAAGCAGAGCGCCGCCAGCGCCAGCGCGAGCAAGGTCTTGCCCGCGAACAAGCGCTCAACCACCGCCCCGAGCACTGAAGCGGCAACGAGTTGCGGCAGGACCAGGAACATGTTGTGAATACCCATATACACGCCGCGTTTGGCGGGCGGCAGTGAATCCGCCAGCATCGCGTAGGGAAGCGCGAGGACAGCCGCCCAGGCAACGCCGATGCCCAGGGTGGGAACCCACAGCGTTGCAGGATCCGAAAGCAACACGATCCCCAGCAATCCGGCACCCCCTGCCACTAGGCAGAGAGTGAAGGTGGCCTTCTGACCGATGCGGCGAGTTGCGGCCGGCAGCAGCAGCGCGCCGACCGCGGCCACGCCGTTATACTCGGCGAACAACAGACTGACGCGGTCGGCTGCCAGGGCATAGGCGGAGGACGCGACGTCGGAAGTGCGGTAATATCGCTCCGCAATCGCGGGCAAAGTGAACACCCACATCGCGAAAAGACCGAACCAGGTAAAGAACTGCACCACGGCCAAGCGGCGCAGGACGCGCGGCATGCGGATGACGTCTTCGACGATCTCTAGCACCGGCGGCAGCCGTCTGCCGGCGAGGCGGTAGCGCACGACCAGCAGCACGAGCAGTCCATAGACGATCGCGATCGCCGCCAGGACATGCAGATCGCGGTCGTGCAGCCAGAGCAGGGCGGCCGCAGCGATGCCGACGCCTAGCGTGAGCCACCCCCAGCCCGATGCGTTCCAGCGGTGCGGCGCCACGGGTCCCATGCCGATCTCCGAAACGCGTTCCAGCGCGGCGGCGCTGAGTAGCTCGGGTGGTGTCTCGCGCGTGGTGACCACGGTCCAAGCGACTGCAGCCAGCAGCGTAGCACCCCCGGCATAGAAGGCTGCGCGCACGGCGGGAGGAATGTCGCGGTTGATCGCGTCAGGGCTGAAGCCGAACCAGTGGAAAAGCATCGAGGGCAATGCCGAGGCAAACACGGCACCCGCGCCGATGAAGAACACCTGGATGGCGAAGCCCGAGGTGCGCTGCTGCTGTGGCAGGCTGTCCGCGGCAAGCGCGCGAAAGGGCTCCATGACGATATTGATCGCGGCGATCAGCAGCCACAGCATCAGGCTCGCGGCCCAGAGCGAGTGCACGTTGGGCATGGCGAAGAGCAACGCTGCGGAGAGCACCGCGCCGAGCAGCATATAGGGACGCCGCCGGCCCAGCCGCCCCCAGGTGCGGTCGCTGCAATAGCCCACGAGCGGCTGGACGATCAGCCCGGCCGCGGGGGCCGCGATCCACAGAAAGGCCAGGTCCTCGACATTCGCTCCGAAGGTCTGGAAAATGCGGCTCGTGTTGACGTTGTGCAGCCCCCAGACGACCTGCACGCCGAACAGTCCGACGCACATGTTGCAGATGGCTAGCATCGAGCGTGGGGCGCTAGGTCGCCGGGGCGGCTTTTCCATCTTGCGCGTGTCCTTGCTTGCCAATCCCCGGGCGAGATGCATTAAGGCGCCGAGTACCTCAACATAGTTGTGCGCGAATGGCGATTGGCACGGGAACTACCAGGCTGGAAGACCTTGCCGCGCTCGCCGGAGTGTCGGTGTCGACCGCGTCGCGCGCGTTGAACGACCATCCCGCCATCAGCACCCGTACCAAGCAGAAGATCTGGTCGCTGGCACGCGATCATGACTATCCGTTCCGGCGCCACATGCCGACGGGACCGATCGGTGCGGAAGGGTCGGTAGCTATCGTGACGCCGCACCTGCGCGGGCGCGCCCTGCCCTTGTCTCACCCTTTCTTTCTCGAGTTGCTGGCCAGCATCGGTGAGGCGGCACGCGCGCGCAGCTGCGATTTCACCGTCAGCCATACCGCACCCGCCAATTACGACGATCTGGTTCTGGCAGCCACGACCAGCCGGGCGAACGGAGTCATCTTCCTGGGGCAGAGCATGCTCCACGACGAGCTGAACCAGCTCGCGGAGACGAACACGCGCTTCATCGTTTGGGGCGCGCAGATGCCGAAGCAGCATTATTGCTCGGTCGGGTCGGACAACCTGCTCGGCGGACGGCGCGCGACGGCGCACCTGGCCCGCCTCGGGCGCAAGCGGATCATGTTCCTCGGCAGCACTGATCCCGAAGCGATGCTGCGTCGCCGCGGCTATCGCGAGGCACTGGCGGAATGCGGTCTGGATTTCGACCCCGAACTGATCGTGCCAGTCGACTTCGAAATGGAACCCGCCGAAGACGCGGTGTCGCGGCTGCAGCGGCGGGGGGTTCAGTTCGACGGGATCGTCGCGTCGAGCGACTTGATCGCGCTGGGGGCGATCCGGGCGCTCCAGCGGGCGGGGCTGTCGGTTCCTGCGGATGTGTCCGTCGTCGGATATGACGACATGCTGCTAGCTCGGCTCAGCACTCCGGCGCTCACCACCGTTCGGCAGGACACCCAGGAGGCGGGGCGGATCCTCGTCTCGCGCCTGCTCGACCCAGTCCCGGACACGCGTTCCGAACTGCTACCGACCAATCTGATCGTGCGGGAGTCCTGTGGTGCCTGAAGCGTCCTCCAGCAGCGAGGCCAGAGCCGTCGCCCACCTCAAGGGTGTCACCGCCGAGCGCTTCCACCAAGAGATCGTCCCCGCCGGCCGCCCGGTAGTTCTTCGCGGTCTGGTGCGCAGCTGGCCGGTGGTCGCGGCGGCGCAGGAATCGGGCGCGGCGCTGGGCACCTATCTGGGTCGTTTCGACCGCGACCGGCCACTGGGCGCGATGGTGGGTCCGCCGAAGATCAAGGGACGGTTCTTCTACAACGACGAGCTTACCGGCTTCAATTTCCGGCGGCAGAGCGTCAAGCTGACCGGTGCGTTCGAGTTTTTGTTGCGCGCTGCGGGAGAGGCGGAGCCGCCGGCATTCGCCATCCAGTCTGCGCAGGTGTGGAACAACCTGCCTGGTTTCGAAGCCGAAAATCCGATGCTGCTGCTAGGCCCCGAGGTCGAACCGCGGGTGTGGATCGGCAATCGCGTGATCGTCGCCGCCCACCACGATCCCAGCGAGAACATCGCCTGCGTCGCCGCCGGGCGCAGGCGCTTCACGCTCTTCCCTCCGGAGCAGATCGCCAACCTCTATATGGGCCCGATGGAGAAGACACCCGCGGGCACCGTGGTGTCGATGGTCGATTTCGACAATCCCGATTTCGAGGCACATCCCGGTTTCGCGCAGGCAATGGAGGCGGCGCTGGTCGCGGATCTGGAGCCTGGGGACGCGCTGTTCATCCCATGCATGTGGTGGCACCATGTGCGCTCGCTCGACAGCATCAACATGCTGGTCAATTACTGGTGGGGCCCGGCCAAGGCGGACAAGAGCCACCCCATGGACGCCATGTTCCATGCGATGCTCACGATCCGCGAGTTGCCCGAGGCGCACCGCGCGGCGTGGCGTGCGCATTTCGACCATTATGTCTTCGGCGGAGAGGGGGCAGGCGCGCACTTGCCCGGCGCTCGCCAGGGTGTCCTGGGTCCGCTGGACGAGAAGCTGCGGACCGAGCTCAAGGATGCCATCCAGCGCGGTCTGACCCGCGGATAGCGCTCAGCGTCGCTCGACGGGTCCGCAGGGGGCAACAGCGGGATCGCCGAAGCCGGTCACCCTGGCACCCAGAGCAAGGCGGAACCCGGAATGACACGCGAGGATCGCCGACGCGGTTAGCCCCTGGACATCGATGTCCGAAAGCGCGGCCTTGCCGGCGCTGCGAAGCACGGCGACATGAGTGCCGGGCGCCACCACATGGATGCCGCGCAGCGTCACGCCCGACACGGAAGAGCCGGTGAACATCAGGGCTTCCTCGCTGCTCTCGACGATATCCAGACGGCTTACGTCGATCGCCGCCCCGATCGGCGCATCGAGCGCATAGAACCACAGCGCACCGACCCCGTGGAGCCAATTGGGATCGAAGCTGCCCGCGCGCAGCAACAGGTTATCGGTAATATCGAAGCGTCCGGCGAGCGGCACCGCCTTGAAGCGGTTGCCGAGATGAAGCCCGCCGCCCTGGGTGATCGTATCCGCCACGACGTTGCCCCGAACCTGCATGTCGCGCCCGCCATAGATTGCGATGCCGTTGGCGAGCACCGGCGCGATGACGGTGTTGTTGCGGAAAACGATGTTCCGGTTCGCTTCCTTGCTCGACCACGCCGCCAGCCCGTCGTCGCCGGTACCGCGGACGAAGCTGTTCTCCATCACCGCGTCGGATACCCCCCGATGAAAGTTGAGACCGTCCGCCGTCATGTCGAAGATGCGCAGCCCCGAGGCCCGGATGCCTTCCATCGGGCCGTCGAACCAAAGCCCTACCTTATGATGCTGGAGCCACAATCGCTCGATGCGGGAACCACCGCCCATCGCACCGCCGATACCCGACAGCGCCAGCGTGTCTTTGCGCTCGGTGACTTCCCCCAGCACCGCAAAGTCTCGCAGCACCACGGCCTGGGACGGATGCGGCGCTTCGCTGCCGTAGAAGCCCAGCCCCTCGCCACGCAGCACGCTGTGCCACATGCCCGCGCCCGCGATCGTGACGCGGTCGACCGCGACCTGTCCGTCGATGCGATACGTGCCGGGTGGAATCCACAGCGTCCGCCCCGCCGCCTTGGTCGCCGCCACGGCGCGTCGGAACTCGGCTCCGGAGTCGCGCCTACCCTCCGCATCCACGCCGAACCGAAGCAGCGACAATGCGCCTGCCGGCTTCGGCAGCGGCGGACCAACGCGCTCGAAGTCCGCGAGGTCGACCGCGACCCAGGGTGCGCGATCCTGCTCGGCAAGCCTCAATTGCACCCGCGTGCCCCGGGGCAGCGTTCGGGGCAACCTTAGCCGCGCATGGTCGAAGAAATGGTGCCCCCCACCCTGGGCAGGATCGTTGCTGAAGGGATAGCGGCCGTAATACCAGCCATAGCGCGACGTCAGCGGCAGCTCCGCGATCCGCTCGCCGGCTACATAGACGCCGATGGTCGCATCTAGCCCCTTCCCGTCGGCTCCATCGGGAATCGCATAGCGCAGGGTGAGGGCATTTGCCGGCCGGCCCAGGGTGAAGGTGACGTGCTTGCCAAGTCCCTCGAGCCGGACCGCCTGGCGGCCCGAAGCCTCCGCCGCCAGAGTGCCGAAACGTCGGTCCGGGCCTATACGGGCGCCGTTGGTCTCGGCGTTTTCCGCTTCATATTCAACGAAGGGCACGCGCGCGCCGCGACCGGCGATCAGGCCTGGGTCGACTGCAGCAATCGTGGCGCGTGTAGCGCTCGGACGAGATTGCGCGGAGGCACAGGCGGAGAGCAGGAGGGCAGAGCCCAGGAGCGCGCGCGGGCGTTTCACGCCCCTTCCACAATGGCCGCCAGCATGTCGTCGTGCAGCGGCAGCGCAGCCACGCGCCGCTCGATTGCGGCGCGTGCCTGGCCGAGCCGGTCGCGGAGCAGCTCCGCCGGCATCGCGTCCGCGACCGGGTGATAGTCGCCCGGCTCCAACCCCTGGCCGTGGAGGATGGCGAACCAATTGGTGTCGCGGAACAGTTCCATGCCACCCGCGCCCGCCTCCCCGCGCGCGCGGAAGCGGTCCAGCCGCGCCAGCAGCGAGTCCGGAAGCCGCATGGCGCGGCAGTGCCGCCAGAACGGCGTGTCCTCCCTTTCAGTCAGCGCGTAATGCGCGATCAGGAAGTCGCGGATGCCCTCATAGAGTACGGCCATCTCGCCATTGAAGCGCTCCACCAGCGCAGGATCGGGCGTTCCTTGCGGAAACAAGGCCAGCAGCTTGGCGATCCCGGCCTGAACAAGGTGGATGCTGGTCGACTCTAGCGGCTCCAGGAAGCCGGAGGCGAGGCCAAGCGACACGCAATTGCCCACCCATTGCCGCCGACGATAGCCGGCCGCGAACCGCAGCATCCTCGGCTCGGCGGTAGGGGGGCCGTCGAGCTGGTCGAGCAGCGTGCGGGTCGCCTCCTCTTCACTGGCGAAGGCGTCACAATAGACATAGCCGTTGCCGGTTCGATGCTGCAGCGGAATGCGCCACTGCCAGCCGGCGTCGCGTGCAGTGGCATGGGTGAAAGGCGGCAATACCGGCAGGCGCTCCGAAGGCACGGCGATCGCGCGGTTGGCCGGCAGCCACTCGCTCCAGTCGACATAGCCCGCGCCCAGTGCCTCCTCGATCAGCAGCCCGCGAAAGCCCGAGCAGTCGACGAACAGGTCGCCTTCGAAGCGCCGGCCGTCGTCGAGCGACAGCGAACGGATGCCTTCGCGTTCGGGCTCGCGTTCGACGGAAACGACCTGCCCTTCGACGCGCTTCACCCCAATCGTCTCGGCATGGCGGCGCAGGTGCCCGGCGTACAACCCGGCATCGAACTGGAATGCGTAGTTGATCTTCGGCAGAGTCGCGGGCGACCCGGGCGGGGTCCGCCCAAAACGGCCCCGGCGCGCCGCCAGCGCCTCGGCATTGAAATGGTCACGGTCGAGCGGTTCGCCCTCACGCATCGCGCGGAGCATATAGTGCGTGAAGGCGATGCCGTTCATGTCGGCGCCGTAAAGGCCGAAGGAATGCAGGTAGCGGTGGCCGATCCGCAGCCAGTCGACGAACTCGATGCCCAGCTTGAAGGTCGCCCCGGTCGCGCGGATGAACGCGTCTTCGTCCAGGCCGATCAGCTTGTTGAACAGCGTAATCGGCGGGATCGTCGCTTCGCCGACCCCAACCGTACCGATCGCGTCGGACTCGATCAGCGTGATCGCAGGCCCGCGAGGGCCGAGCACGCGCGCCAGGGCAGCCGCGGCCATCCACCCGGCAGTGCCGCCACCCACGATGACCAGCCGCCGAATGCGCGCCGGCGCGGTCACCGTGACCTCTTTCGCGCGGCGATGTAATCGGCGATGCCGGGCATGGTCCGCACCTGCTCGGCGATTACGTGCAGCAGTTCCTGGAGCTTGCCCATCTGCTCTCCAGGCGGCGTTCGCTCGACCGCCGGATCGGAATCCGCAGGCACCAGCCCATGCCCGATCAGCATCGCTGCCCAGCTTTGCGCGAGAAAGGTCTCGTCGTCATAATGCGAGAGCAATCCCCGTGCCCCGAATAGCGCGAGGCGGGCGGCAAGCCGTGGCGGGAGGTCGCCCGCGCGTGCGCCGGTCCAGAACGGCTCGGTTCGCCGTGACAAGCGGTAGTGCGCGAGCTGAAAGTCGCGGATGTTCGAGATGTGCGAAGCCATGGCGCGATCATATTCACGCGCCTCGGGCATGGCGTTACGATCAACGGGCCACGACGCCACGAGGTTCGAGACTGCCAGCTGCAGGAGGTGGAGTTCGACACCATCCAGCCGCTCCAGCGTGACTGCGCCCTCGCCCACCGCGATGCAATTGCCGATCCAGCTTTGCCGCAGCGCGCCCGCCGCGCGGGGTCGTATTGCCCGCAAGCCTCCGGCATCGACGCCGGCATCGGCCAGCAGACGACGCGCTGCGTCCTCATCGGAGCGCCCCTCGATCGCAAAATGCCCCACCAGGGCGGTGAAGCCCTGCACCGGGAACAGCCCGATCCAGCCCGCGGTGCCGGCAAGGATGCGGGCATGCGCAGGCGGCGGATCAAGCGGCGGGAGCGCGCCCGTCACTATCCGGTCGGCAGGAAACCAGTGGCGCCAATCGTCGAACGCCGCACCTGCCATGCCTCCGATCAGCGCCCGCTCCGCACCCGATGCGTCGATGAACAGGTCGGCCTCGATCCGCATGCCATCCTCGAGGACTACGGCCTTCAGCCGCTCGGGCCGGCCCTCCACGCGGATGCTGCCGGAAGGCAGAAGCTCGATGCCTGCCGCCACGCAGCCCTGACGCAGCAGCGCGGCGTAAGCGCGCGCCTCGATGTGGTAGCCCGGTGCCGCGGCGACGCTGTCGCCCACGGCGCCCGACGCGATGCGTCCCTGCTTCGCCGATACCGCCGCCAACGAAAACTCCTCGAGCGGAACACGCATCCCCCGCCGCCGGGCGAACGCCCAAAACTGCACGAAGTCGACATTGTTGATTGCCGGCCGCGAAAGGTCGTAACCATGGATGAACGCCCCGCCGGGTGCGTCCCAGCCCATGAACTGCTGACCCATCACGGGCGTCGCTTGGCAGTGTGTGAAAAGCGCCGCCTCGTCCAACCCCAGCAACGCGTGGAGACTGGCGAGCGAAGGCAGCGCGGAATGGACATCCATCGGCTGCAGCATCGAGGGGAGCTCGACCACCCGCACGGAAACACCGATCCGGCGAAGCGCCCGGTGCAGACCAAGCGCGAGGATCCAGGCGGCGGCATCGCGTCCGACCACCGCCACGCTGCGGATGGGCGCGGACGTCAAATGCCCCACTCCCCATAGTCGCTAACGAAGGCGTCATGCTCCGACATACCTGAAACACCCGCGGCCACTTCGGAGCGGATCGCGACCAGCCACGCGTCGAGCTCGGACATCGGCATGGCTTCGGCGAGCGGATGCACTGCGCGGGGCTCCAAGCCTTGGCCGAAGAGCACGCTCACCCAGCTCGGCGGCGAGAACAGGCCCTCGCCATATCGCGGTACGCTGCCACGGTGGCGGAAGAGCGCGATCTTCTCCGCGAGGCTGTCCGGTACCGCCATATCGCGACAGTGACGCCAAAAGGGCTCGTCGCGGCGGTTGGCGTGATAGTGGAGGATCAGGAAGTCGCGGATGCGGTCATATTCCACGTCCATCCGCCGGTTGAACTCCGCGGCGAGCACAGCGTCGTCCGGCCGCGTCGGAAACAGCGCGATCAAGTGCATTACCGCCATCTGGATCAGATAGATCGACGTCGACTCCAGTGGCTCCAGAAAGCCGCTGGCCAGGCCCACCGCGACACAATTGCGCGTCCAGCTGTGCTCGCGCCGACCCGCCTGGAAGCGAATGGACCGCGGCTCCATGATCGCAGGCGTCGGTAGATTAGCCAGCAGCGTCTCGCGAGCCGCATCGTCGTCCATGAACGCGCTGGAATAGATATAGCCATTGCCCGTGCGGTGCTGGAGCGGGATCTGCCATTGCCAACCCGCCTCGCGCGCGATCGACCGGGTGTAAGGCGGCACGGTTTCCAGCCTTTCGCTCTGTACCGCCCAAGCGCGGTCGCAGGGGAGCCATTGCGACCAGTCCTCCCAGGCCACGCCCAGCGCCTCGCCGGTCACGGCCGAGCGAAAGCCGGTGCAGTCGACAAACAGGTCGCCGGGAACCACGTTTCCCGATTCCATGCGGATCCCGGCGACGCCGCCGTCCTCGGCCTCTCGCAGTACCTGGACGAACTTGCCTTCGATACGAGTTACGCCGCGCCCCTCGGCTAGCTCGCGGAGATACCCGGCATAAAGGCCGGCATCGAAATGATAGGCGTAATCGTAGGTCGACTGGATCGACGTGAGATCGGTGTCCGGGAAATCGAAGCGGCCGGCACGGCACGCCGCGACCGCCAAGCTATACCTTTCGAGCGGTCCTGCCTTTCCGGCCGCGGCAGCGCGCTGCCAGTGGTGGTGAAAGCCGACGCCCCCCATCGGGCGGCCATATGCGCCGAACGGATGGATGTAGGCGCTACCTGCAACACCCCAATCGACGAATTCGATGCCCAGCTTGAAGGTCGCGTTCGTGCGCCGCATCATATCGGCTTCGATTATGCCGATGGCATCGTTGAATGCCCGCATCTGCGGCAGCGTAGCCTCGCCTACGCCGACGGTTCCGATCTGCTCTGACTCGACCAGGCGTACCGTACAACGCGCACGCGGAAGCAGGGTGGCGAGCGCGGCGGCGGTCATCCAGCCGGCAGTGCCGCCCCCCAGGACGACGACGCGGACGGGATCCATACCCAAGCTGATGTTCTCCTCGAGAGGTGGGTCGGGCTTAGCGCAGTCGCCCGCGGCTGCCAAAAAAAAGGAGCGCCGAAAAGCGGCGCTCCAGGAGGGTGGGAGTAATGCGGATCAGAACTTCACGCGGACGCCCGCGATCAGGCGGCGGTCATTGCGGAACCAGGCGTTGGGACGAAGCAGAGCCCCGTCCTCGACGCCGGTGACCTGTTGCTCGAGCTTGGTGATCGTGTTCAGCAAATTGGTGCCCTGTATGCTGAACTCGATCTTCGGGCTCACCGCGTAGCGGACCGACGCGTCGAGGAAGCCGGCAGCCTTTTGCCACGTCGGCAGATAGGTGCAGCAGTCGACCGCTGTCACCAGGAACTCCGAACGCCAATTATAGGCGACGCGCACCGCCAGCCCCGAACGCTCGTACATGCCGACCAGATTGTAGGTCCATTCGGACAGGCCCTCAAGCGAGTCGACGGTAAGCGTCGTGCCACCCGATCCCGGCTGCGCCTGCCCCCCACCATCGGTGCCGTTCTGCGTCTTCAGACCCGAGTTGGTGATGCCATCATTCTTGACGTACGTAACGTTCGCCTGAACGCCCAAGCCCTTCAACGCGCCCGGGAGGAAGTCGAAGAACTGCTGATAGGCAGCTTCGAAACCATATATCTTGCCGCCGTCACCATTGATCGGCGTGCGAACTTCGATGGAGCGGGTCACGCCATTGTTGGCATAGTCCACCATCTGCGAGCCGTACTGGATGTAGTTCTGGAAGTTCTTGTAGAAGCCGGCGAGCGTCACGGAGCCGACCGGTGAGAAATAATGCTCGAGGCTGAGGTCGAACATGGTCGAGGTGATCGGCTTCAGCGTCGGGTTGTAGCCGCTTGCCGTGTACGCTGCATTTACCCCCACAATTTGCCCCTGGGGATTACGCACATAGCGTGCATCGTTCGGATCTGAGCCCGGCAACCCGCCCGAGATCGTTGTGTAGTTCTTGAGCAGCCCGATGTCTGGACGCGACATCGCCCGCGATGCTGCGAAACGCACCAGCCATTTGGGGGTGAGGTCGAAGCGCAGGTTCAGGCTCGGCAGCCAATTGCGGTGCGTCGTCTCCATCGCGCCGAGCTGCGACCCGCCATTGGCAAAGGCCACCGTATCGGGGCTGCCGGCGATCGCGTAGTCGATGAAGCCCGCCGGCGGCGGACCGGCAGCAATCAGCCCAGCATTGCCGAACAGGAAGCAGCCGAGGGTATAGGGAAGCGCCGGTGCCGGTTGCCCGGCTTCGGCGACGTTGCGCTGGCAGGGGTTTGCCGCCGGAGAGAGAGTGTTCGGGAACACGGTCGCGCCCGACACCTTGTCCTTGGTCTCCACATAGCGCAGGCCGATGTTGCCCGAGAAGCCAACGCCACCGATCGACGCATTGTTGCCGCCGAACTTCAGCATCGCGTACGCCGCCTTGGTCGTCTCCGACACGCGGTTGATCTCATCGTCCCGGAAGCATCCGACCGTTTCGGCACTGCGGCCGCTCACCGAACTGCTGCCGCCGCCGGAGCAGATCGGCATCCACTGGTCCTGGCCTACCCCTAGCGAGTCATAGCCCAGCTGGTTGATGCCGCGGTTCTCGAGTGATTCCATGCTGAAGAACACGAGCTGCTGCGGCGCGCTGCCGAAGAAGTCGTTGCCGAAGTTGCGCACTTCATTGGTACCCGGATAGCCGCGGAAGGCGCCGTTCGGAGCAGTGCGGTCAATGTTCCAATATGCAGACTGGCCGCTGCCCAGGTTCCAGTTGTTGACGATGTTGCCCCAATTATAGGCGCTGTAGCGGACTTCCTGGTCGCGATCGGAGTAGCGCAAGCCTACCTTGAGGGCGTCCAGCCAGTCCCCGTCGAAGTCATAGGTCGCATCCCCGCGGAACGCCCATTCGGTGCCGCGGCTGTCCTCGATATGATCCATCGCGTGGTTGTAGCGATAGTTGTTCGGGTTCGAGAGCCCGCCCGGCGACTGGTTGATGTTGGTAGGCGCAAGGAAGTTCAAGGTAGGCTGGCCGCCGCTTGCGTCGAGCGCCACATTGGCGAACGAGTACTGACCGACCTCGACATCGTAGTTCTGCAGCTCGGCCTTCACATACTGGCCGTCCAGGCTGAAGTGGAGCTGGTCGGACGCCTCGAACTTCAGGTTGAGGCCGAAATCCTGGGTGAGGCGGTTGGATTCGTTATAGCGGGTGACCGCGTTCATGTCCGGTCCGCGCGCATCCGCACCGCACGCTCCGGCCTCGCCGGGGCCCCAGCTATAGCATGGACGCAGCATGTTCTGCCCGCTGCTGTTGAGCGCGATCTGTCCGGCCTCGGCGTCGCTCGCACCCCACCAGGAGAAGTCGGTCTGCTGGTTGACTAGAACGCCGGTCTCGAAATTACCGTCGTCATCGAAGGTGAAGGCGGGCGAACCCGGCGCCGGGCGCGGAATACGGCTGGCGTTCGGGCCGCCATTGGAGAACTCGAAGTCCGCCGGGAGCGCAAACAGGTCGGTCAGGTAGCTGATCGCGCCGCGCTCGCGCCATTTCTCTTCATATTTGGAGCGGTTGTACTGCGCGGTGGCAAGGAAGCGGCCCGAAGTGTCCTGGAACTGCCCGGCCAGCGCGATACCGGTACGGCTGCGGTCATAGACTGTGTCGCGCAGGCCAACGCTAGAAGGGATGTACTGCTTGCCCGGGCCGTAGACGCCGTCGAACACCGCCGTGCGGCCATAGACGACGCCATAGGTCTGCGACTGGATTTCCGAATAGGCCACGTTGCCGAGAAAGCCGAACTCACCGATGCCGGTTTCGAAGCGCGTGCTGTACAGCGCCGAGAGGTCGGGGGTGAGCGTCTTCGACACGTCACCATAGTTCGCGTTGACGCCGACCTGGAGCAGATCGCCCTTCTGGTCGAACGGCACGCGGGTGCGCAGGTTCACCGAGCCGGCGATCCCGCCCTCGATCAGTTCGGCGGTCTGGTTCTTGTAGCTGTCGACACCCGCCATCAGCTCCGGCGAAATGTCGCCCCAGCTGAGCCCGCGCGACGAGTTCGCGCTGAACGTATCCCGCCCGTTGAATTCGGAGCGGACCTGGGAGAGGCCCCGGATCAAGATCCCTGACGGATCGGCGGAGAAGTGCGAGGTGTCGTCGCTCGCGGCGAAGCGATTGACCGAGATGCCGGGCACCCGCTGAAGCGCCTCGGCCACGGACTTGTCGGGGAAAGCGCCGATGTCGGTAGCGGTAATGGTGTCGACAACGGTGTCGGCGTTGCGCTTGATGTTCTGCGATGTCTGCAGAGCCTGGCGCGTTCCCGTGACGATCACGTCCTGCGACGTCTCAGGGTCGGCAGTACCGGGGGCGACTTCCTGCGATGTGGTGACCGTGGACTCGGGGTTGCCGCCGGTGGCTTGCGGCGTCTGAGCATCCTGCGCGTACGCCGGTGCTGCCAAAAACAGCGCAGCAGCCAACACGGACATCGACGTGCCGCCGCGCCAATCCCGGTCCGCAATTGAGTGCGAAAATCGAACGGACATTGATCCTCCCCTTTTTTTTGCTTCTTTTTATGCGCCTCCGCCTTCACGCGAACGGCTTCTACGCAAATTCATGGAACCAGGTTGAGCCGAGCCGTGAACCCTTCTCAAGCGCAAATTTTTTCACGCCGCAGAAATCGCCTTCGGGCTTGTGTCTTTGCACAATACCTTACCAGCAGGGAGGTAGCCGACCGAACGACGACTCGTCAATCTGCTCACGAGTGCAAATTTACGCAAACGCAATAGCAGCCTGTCTGCACACTTAGTTTGTACCGAGTACCCCAGCGCCCGTTGCGATTGCGGCTGCGCTGCCCCTGCCCTATGCCTGGGTCATCGCAGGCACATCGTTCGCAGCGCCGCTTGAAACCGCCCGGCTGCTTAACGCCAGCCGCACCCCTCGGACAAGCGTCCGTCAGTCCCGAGCTCGGCGGCAGTTCCCCCACATTGCGGTTAGGCCTGAAAGGGCTGAGGGCGAACCTGCCTATTGGGCAGAAAGACGCCGTCCTTGAGCGATCGCTCTATGTCCTCCAGACTACGACCCGCTGTTTCCGGCACCAAGCGAAAGATAAACAGCCAGCCAAGGGCATTGAGTCCGGCGTACAGCCACATGGCCCCTCCAACGCCGAGCGCCTTCGTTACCGATAAGGCAGTGCCCGTCAGCAGCAGGTTCGATCCCCACAGCATCGCGGCGTGCGCGCCAAGTGCCTGGTCGCGGATCGAAAGCGGGTAGATCTCCGAGCCCGTCAGCCAGCCAACCACCTGGATGCCGCCAGAGTTGAAGACCATGAAGACGATGAGGCAGCCAACGACCCACCAAGGCTGCAGCGACCCGGCCAGATCGAAGTGGAGGACTGCGCCGAGCACAAGCAGTGCCGCAATCGCGCCGGGGATCATCAGCAAGCTGAGCCTCCGGCGGCCGACGCGATCGACGATGAGCTTCCCCACGAAAGTCATTACGAGGTAAGTGATCGCCACGCCCAATGCCGACCACAGGGCTGCCACAGGGCCGAAGCCCGCGTCTTTCAGGAAGGTGGGCGTGTAATAGATCATCATCTCGATGCCGCTGAGCTGGGTGAATGCCGCGACTCCTAGCCCGGCAATCAGCGCGGGGCGTAGCCACGGCTGCCGCATTGCCCGCCAACCGGTCTCGGGCTGCTCGTTGATCCGGCCAACCATCTCCTGCATGTCCGAGATTTCGGCACGGACTTCTGCCGAGGTCTCCCGAACTTTCTGCAATACCTTTGCCGCTGCTTTAGGACGATAATGCTCGACCAACCACCGCGGACTGCCAGGAAGCTTGATCATGCCCAACAGGAGCAGGATCGACGGTACGACCGCCACACCGAACATCCAGCGCCAAGTGAATAGGTTGTGCCCCGCAACGCCGACGACGGCTGCCAACAGGATGCCGATCCCTATCGACACGTTGAAATAGGTGACCAAGCTGCCGCGCTTCTCGGGCGGCGCTAGTTCCGCGATGTACGCGGGCACGATCTGCGTCGAGCCGCCTACTGCAATCCCAAGGCAGAACCGCGCACCAGCGAGGAACCACGGGCCGGGCGCCAGCGCCGCCGCCAGCACGGCGACGCTATAAACGCCCGCAACGATCATGATCGTCACGCGCCGCCCCAACTTGGCGGACAAGTACGTTGAACTCAACGCGCCGAAGACCGCGCCTGCTAGGATGGCGGCAGTAACCAGCTCCTGTGCGCGGTAGCCGAGATCAAACTCTTGCGCGATTTGCGGAAGCGCACCCGAGATGATGCCGGTGTCGTAGCCGTACAGGCCTCCGGCGGTAGCGGCGACTGTCGCCACCATCGTCATATAGGTGCCAGGCGCTAGTTGGTTGGTAATGATCGCAGCGTTCGGGGCCATCGGGGAGGTCCTCTGTCGAGGCCAGCCGGGTACACGAGCGCTGTGCGCAGGACACTTAACCAGGTGAGCAGTCCCACTCTCGTGCCAGCGCAATCCCTTGGGCACCGGTTGAGTTGAACGCAAGGCGGGCTCATGGTGACGCATGGAGCTTCCTTGACTTAGAAGGCGATACCACTGGCAAGGCAATCACAAGCACCGGATCGGCGGCGGAACCGTCATGCATGGATCGTATGCGGCCCATCTCCACAAGTGCGGTGGAAGGTTGCAAGTGCGGGTTTCTAAGCTCCTTGGCTCTCCAAGCGTTATACGGCCGTGAAGGAGCACCTCTCGGAATCGCTTAACCGCAAACACATCAAGGCTGCGAGTCGCGAGCGGGTCACCGGATTAACTGCATCGGTAATCTCCTGCGGCTAGGTTCCCATTAGCGCAATCATTCCCCGGCACGCTGAGCACACCACGGAAGGGAGAGCTTAGATGTCGTTTGTTTTGCCTTCATTGCTCCGCCATGCTCGAGGCCGGACAAAGGCCTGGCGCCGAGGCGTTTAAGGCAATGCAGTTCGTGCAATGTGACCCGGTCTAGATAACTCTCCGGGTTCGGTGCTACTGACGATTCGGGTTCTACTCGCAGCCGATCCCATCGATGCCGCAGTCAAGGTGGGCAGCGTAGCCAGGCTCGCCTCGCGCTCTCGGCGAGCTCACGCACGTCAAGAACACGGGGCATGTGGAGCAAATCGAGCAAGATCGAAGCCCGAATCCTGAATGTCCGAGTGGGCGATCGCCAATTTTGCGTGGCTGGCAGGGGAGCAGTTGAGATAGTAGACGAACTCTGGCTTGGGTTCAGGTTCCGTCGTCGGTTCAGGCTTTGAGGGTGGCTCCACGAAGGCCTTCTCCATGGCAGGCTACCTCCGCTGGGGCATAGCCTCGGCCGTGTCGGCCTCTTTCGGCACGATCAAGGCGCTACCTGCGCTCTCCGTGGTAGTGGCGACACTTGGCGAAGTCGCCGGACTTTGATCGCCCGCGCTACACCTGCCGATCATGAACAGCACGCCGAACACCACTGCAACTCCAATGCATCCCCGCCTTCTTGCTTCTTAGGAATCTTCCCTTCCCGGGGGCAGAGGACTCAATAGGAGTCAATTGGCTCGCTGAGGCAAGACTCGGTGCACGAGAGTCCGACTTGGCATGATGCCGACGCCACCACCGCTACAGGACTTTCTCGCGCAGCAACTGGAGGGTGCGGCTGACGGCGCGCACGAACAATAGCGCGCGGCGGGCGGAGAGGTCGAGCAGCTGCCGGTGCACTCCGGCGCGCTGTAGAGGGTAATCACAGTCATCTCCATCTGACCGCCAATTTGGATATATGACGGAGCACATAGGGACCTTCACGGAAGCGGCGGGTCAGATCAGCGATTGATAGACGCCCACACTTGCAAATATCTTTATATTCTAATCGCACGATCCCCACGGCAAGCAGAGCCCTATTTCCTCCAGCGCCCGCACAAGCACACGCCCGCGCTACCCTTGCCCCTATCTAACGTGAGCGGCATTGCTCGGCGGGACGAGCAAGGGATTATCATGGGAACAGTTAGAGCTCTCCAAGAGCGCATCATCGAGATTGCCACGCAAGGAGACGCGGCGTGGTTCGAGAAGCACCCAGACAGCCGCATTCGCATCCGCAATGCTGTTTCAATGGAGTTCAATGAGAATTTGGGCGAGCCGCCCTTGGGCATGTCATGGCGCGCGCTCGTAGTGGAAGCCCAACCTGGGGCTCGGGCACGTCAACCGATTGCTCTTCCCCTTAGCGTGCCCAATGACTCGTTGGATGAGCAGGAACTCTTCGCCTTGTTTATTCAGGCTGCGCCACCTGAGGCGAAGGGCATCATCGATCGCCTACGTCGGATCAAGGTGCCTGCAGAGCCGACGCCGGCGGGCTGAGCCTATGGCAATTAGCGGTCCTCGATCTCTGCAACCGGCCCGCGCGCAGCTGCAATACGCCAGCGCTTGCCCATCGCCGCCAACTGATCGTTCATCCATACAAGCGGCGGCAGTTCGCGGCCGCTCAGAATATCGGGGTCACCGCTACCCTCAAAGTCGAAGATATAATCAGCAACGAGCTGCCTGATAACGGCGCTATAGTCCTCTGTTTCCAGACCATCCACCTCTGCTGAAGGAGGAGGATTCTCAGCCAACTGCCGCAGTTCGTCGAGCTTGCGGTCGCGATCGGCGATCTGGTCATCCTTGAGCTTTAGTCGCTCGCCTAGAGTGTCCAGCCGGGCTGCGAATGCCCACCGTGCTGCGGCGTAGGCGGCGCCAAATGCGAGCGCGAGCACGATCAGGAACACGAATGGAGCCTGACCCATGACGCCCCATTGCCTCTCGAGGTAGGATAGCAGACCCATAGTCCGTTCTTACCCGAAGTCCGAAGAACAGCATATCGAGGCCTCGCGATCTCCGGTCGCGGACGCGGCTTCATTGAAGATACTGATTTCACACACCAAACCTGGTCAGCCTGGTTAATCCCTCGGCTTAAGCCGGGTCTTGGTTGTGCGCCTTATCCCCTTTTGACCCGCTGCCGAAGGATCTGCGGGTACTTCAGGCATGGGTGCCCGCAGATCTGCAGTATGGTACCGGTGAAGGTGCCATTTCACCGCTCCGCCCGTGAGGAAACGTCATGCGAAAGATCATGAAAGTCGTTCTCGCTGGCGCCGCATTGTTGGCTGCTCCCACCGTAACCGCTCGCGACAACCCCGATGCTCAGTTGCAGAAGCTGCTAGCCCGTCGGGTTGCCGGCGAGCCGGTGAGTTGCATCGACGCGGGCCGCGCCACCTCCACCGCGATCATCGATGGCAGGGCGATCGTGTATCGCCTGGGCAGCAAGCTCTACGTCAACGTGCCGCGCTCCTACCCGCAGTCGCTGCGCAACGACGACATATTGGTGACGCGGACCTTCAGCTTTCAGCTTTGCAACACCGACACCGTGAACATTGGTCGACCGGTTCTCTGGCTTCCCCGGCGGCCGACCTTCCCGGGCAAGTTCGTGCCATACACCAAGCCGAAGCAGGCGCTATAAAGGCGACAGGATCGGTTGCAGATAGCTCCCAGTCCGGCTCTGCGCGCAGCCTGCAGTGAAGGGGCAAAGACGCGTAGGCGGGTGCCTTGGTAATGCTTACTGATCAAAGTGAGGAAGTGGAACGCCTACTCCAGCCGGTGCTTCTTCAAGCGATTGAAGGAGCTTATCATGACCCACTTTCCAAAGCCGCCCTTTCCCGAGCAGCCGCAGCCGATTCCTGGAAGCACAGCCGCCATGGACCCTAAGCCTGATCACGGGGAGGAAAGCTACCGCGGCTCAGGAAGGCTGACGGGGAAGAAGGCCGTCATCACGGGCGGGGATAGCGGCATCGGACGGGCTGTGGCTATCGCCTTCGCTCGTGAGGGCGCTGACGTTCTCATTGCCTATTTGAGTGAGGATCAGGATGCTGAGGATACGGCTCGGCTGATACAGGAGGCGGGGCAAGAGGCTGTGCTGGTGCCAGGCGACATACAGGATGCCGCTCACTGTCGCGCGATCATCGCCAAGGCAGTTGCAGAGTTCGGACGCATCGACATTCTCGTCAACAATGCGGCTCACCAGCAAACGTTCGATGACGTTTCAGAAATCTCCGATGAGGAGTGGGAGATCACCTTCCGCACTAACATCCACGCGATGTTCTATCTGACGAAAGCGGCGACGCCCCACATGGGCGAAGGCTCAGCGATCATCAATACAAGTTCGGTCAATGCCGACACGCCCAGCCCTCAGCTTCTTGCATACGCCACAACCAAGGGGGCTATTCAAAACTTCACCGGAGGCCTCGCTCAGCTACTGGCTGAGAAAGGGATTCGAGTTAATTGCGTTGCACCGGGGCCGATCTGGACTCCACTGATTCCGTCAACGATGCCTTCGGAGAAGGTCAAGACCTTCGGCGAGCAGGTGCCAATGAAGCGTCCAGGACAGCCGCGAGAGCTTGCACCGGTTTACGTCATGCTGGCGAGTGACGAGGCAAGCTATGTCTCGGGCGCCACGGTAGCAGTAACTGGCGGAAAGCCGATCATCTGACCTCATGGCGAGGCGATCGGGTCGACGGGAAGGGCTGAGCTCTATGTTCAGCCCTTAGAAAAGAGATAAGTTTGCAGGCGTCGCAGAGAGGACGAGCGGCGCTGGCGCGGCATTCAAAGCGCGCCGGCAGATTCTCTTCTACATACGCGGTCACAATAGAGCCCTTCCGAAATACGGGCGCTCGCGCCGGTCATGAAGAAGCCTGCGATGAGCATCAGAGCCAAGGCGCCGACTCCGCCGGCGGTGCCGATTACGCCGTTTTCATCCATTTGACCCGTTAGGCGGATTCCAGCGATCAGGCGCAAGGGTGATAAGGGCTTCGATGCGACCGTGTTGATCAATCCGCCGGGCCGCCTGATTGATGCTCTTCATCGAAAGATTTGGCGATTATATAGTTTGCAAACACAACAGCGGTAGGCGGGCCACCTCGGCTGAAACATACCAGAAATTGATCTGGATTAGTCTAAGGGATAGCCGAAGAAACTCCAAAGCCACGTTTCTGCGTGGATCGTGCCGCTCTTCGCGAAGTGCTGGAAAGGGCGCGTCGCGCCAGAGAGCGAAGCGTCGAGCTAATCAAGAAATCCCGCCGCCAGAGAGGCGAGACAAGCGACGATCAATCTTCTGACTGAACGGGCACAGGCTTATGCCTCGCCACCTTCGTTAGCAGCTCATCCCATCGCGCGTCGTCCTTATCGGCCTCTACCTCGCGGGCGAGTTCCTTGAACTTGTCGGATTGAGTTTTGGGCTCGTCGCTCAATGGAGCCCCCGCCAATGCTGAAAGCGCTGCATGCTATCGCGGAACCGCACGGGATAGATTGCGCATCGTGCGTCCAGTCGTAGCGAGACAACAGCTTGCAGCTCTCGCATGAACGACCGGTTACAATGCCTGATGCGGTTGGATCGGAACGCGGGGAACTGGGGCGTTTGCTGCCACGACCCCGCCCGGTTTGCAGGCGGGGTCCTGACGCTCAGCCGTTCAGCCGGTCCTTCACGGCCTTCGCTGGAGTGAATCCGAGCTTCTTAGAAGCCGCAATCTGGATGGTCTCGCCGGTGGAGGGGTTGCGGCCCTCACGTGCAGCACTGTCCTTCACCTTGAACTTGCCAAAGCCGTTGATGGCGGTCTCGTCGCCGTTAGCGGCGGCGTCGGCGATGGCGGCAAACACACCATCGACGATCTTGCGGGCATCAGCCTTGCTGAGGCTGTTGGTGTCGGCGATGCGTTCAGCGAGGTCAGCGTTGTTCATGTGGTACTCTCTCGTTGTGGAGAGTGGTTCATAACCGCAGATACCGCAGCTTTGCCATCGATCATGCCGTAGATGGTGTCGGCCCATTCCTGGAGCATGCGCCGGCGCGGCGTGATGTAGAGCGCGCTGTTATAGGCACCGCGCACCTCATCGCGTTCGGCGTGGGCGAGCGCCAGTTCGATCCAGTCGGGGCGGTAGTGCTCAGCTTCATTGGCCCAGGTGGAGGCTAGCCCGCGGAAGCCATGCACCGTCTGACGGCCGCGATAGCCCATTCGATAGCAGCCATAGATCATGGTGTTCTGCGAGATGGGTTGTCCCAACTTGTCGCCCGGAAACACAAAGCTGCTGCTACTGTGCTCCCGCAGGGCGATCAGCAGTGCCGCTGCTTGTGTGGATAGTGGCACGAGATGCTCCCGCTCCATCTTCATCCGTTCTGCCCGCACGCGCCAAAGCGGCTCCGCGGTGTCTAATCCCTCGAATTCGTCCCAGGTCGCAAGACGCGTCTCGCTAGTGCGTGCCCAGGTCAGGAGGCTGAACAATAGCGCAGCGCGGGTGATCGCCCGCCGACGCGGGTTCTCTTCGCCGTCATAGCGGTCGATCGCGCGGATTAGATCGGGCAGCTCCCGGAGACCAATGCGTGGCATGTGTCGCGTACGCGGCTTAGGCTTGAGCAGATCGCTAAGGTAGGCCGCGGGGTCCTGATCGGCCCAGCCTTGAGGAATCGCGAAGCGGTAGATCTGACTGACATGCTGCTTGATGCGCCGGCTGACATCGAGCGCGCCGCGCGCTTCAACCGATCGGACCATCGCCAGAACGTCAGCGCTGGTGATCGCACGTAAGTCGCGGCTGCCGAGGGCTGGGAAGGCGTCGCGCTCGAGCCTGGTAAGCAGACGCGAGGCATGGCCAGCGTCCAGGGAAGCGATGCGGTTCTTGTGCCACGCCCGCGCGGCCTGCTCGAAGGTCGTGACCGGCGTCACTGGAGCTTTGGCTCCGGGATCCCTTCCCTGCCCCAGCGCTACCTTTGCCTCGGCGCGGCGCAGCCGCGCCTCTGCCAGGCTGAGCTCGGGATAGCGGCCAAGCGCGAGAAGCTTCTCCTTGCCATCGAAGCGATATTTGAGACGCCACAGCTTCGACCCATTAGGTCGGACCAGGAGGTAGAGCCCGCCGCTGTCGGCAAGCTTATAGTCCTTGGCGCGCTTGGTGGCGTAGCGAGCTTCGAGTTCCTTGAGGGCCATTTGGGGGTACTCCGCAGCTGGTCTGCGCAATTACCCCAGAAAATACCCCCAAATGCAAATCGACGTAGTGGCACTCGGAGGCATCCGGCGAGATGCTGCGGGGCGCTGCGACTCGCATCCAAGCCACGGGAAACAGGCACAAAAAACCCGCCTCAGGATTTCCTGAGACGGCTTGGTTGCTTGTGTGTTGGTTGCGGGGACAGGATTTGAACCTGTGACCTTCAGGTTATGAGCCTGACGAGCTACCGGGCTGCTCCACCCCGCGACAATTGCGATATCGGTTCAGGATACGAACGGAAGGCGAGCCTTCCGCAAGGCCGACTGGCCGTCGCGCCTTATTGGCGCGGTAGCCTAAAGCCGCGGATGCGGCTGCCGGCGCCTGAGGCCAACGAACAAAGTGGATGGGTTTTTTCCGTGCTGTTTTTCTGGGGGACACCGGCTGCAATGCCTGGCGGCGACCTACTCTTCCATCGCTTGAGCGATAGTACCATCGGCGCTGTCTGGTTTCACGTCCGAGTTCGGGATGGGATCGGGTGGGTCACAGACGCTATGGCCACCAAGCAATGAAGCCGGTGTGCCCAGAACGGGTCCCTTGTGGGGACCCGTGAACAGGGGGTTTCGATCGATGCCCGTGCAGGCTGTGTGTAATCATCACGCTTCGAACAAGCGCTCTGGAAGTTATCCAGGGCTGTTGTTGATGGTGGAACTCTCAAGCGCGAATAGGACAATTAGGACCGGTTAGCTCCATGCGTTACCGCACTTCCACATCCGGCCTATCAAGGTCGTGGTCTCCGACCGTCCTAAGAAATCTTATCTCGAGGGAGGCTTCCCGCTTAGATGCTTTCAGCGGTTATCCCGTCCATACATAGCTACCCAGCTGCGCTCTTGGCAGAACGACTGGTACACCAGAGGTATGTTCAACCCGGTCCTCTCGTACTAGGGTCAACTCCTCTCAAATTTCGACGCCCACGGCAGATAGGGACCAAACTGTCTCGCGACGTTCTGAACCCAGCTCACGTACCACTTTAATTGGCGAACAGCCAAACCCTTGGGACCTGCTCCAGCCCCAGGATGTGATGAGCCGACATCGAGGTGCCAAACAACCCCGTCGATATGAGCTCTTGGGGGTTATCAGCCTGTTATCCCCGGCGTACCTTTTATCCGTTGAGCGATGGCCCTTCCACGAGGGACCACCGGATCACTATGACCGACTTTCGTCTCTGCTCGACTTGTCAGTCTCGCAGTCAGGCTGGCTTATGCCATTGCACTCTAACAGCCGGTTTCCAACCGGCCTGAGCCAACCTTCGCGCGCCTCCGTTACTCTTTAGGAGGCGACCGCCCCAGTCAAACTACCCGCCACAGAGGGTCCCAGCACCGGATAACGGTGCGTGGTTAGACAGTAGAGAACAACAGGGTGGTATTTCACATTGTGGCTCCACCACGGCTGGCGCCATGGCTTCAAAGCCTCCCACCTATTCTACACAGTTGTTCTCCACTGCCACTCTGAAGCTGCAGTAAAGGTGCACGGGGTCTTTCCGTCTAACCGCGGGTACTCCGCATCTTCACGGAGAATTCAATTTCGCTGAGCATGTCCTGGAGACAGTGGGGAAGTCGTTACGCCATTCGTGCAGGTCGGAA